>JACQHZ010000258.1 GCA_016198745.1 Verrucomicrobiota bacterium | reverse complement strand
CAGACAAGAGGTTTTCGCCACGTGTCCGCCTGGGGCGGACGCGTGGCGAAAACTCTCCTCGGTTGGAGAAGGGGGGAGGAATCTCCGTGCCTCCGTGGTTCAATGTTTTATCTCCGAATTGGATTGCGGCGAAGCCGCGCTGGGCCTTTGCGTCTCTGCCACCCTTTAGCGGTGGTTTGCGCGGGCCTTTTGCTTTTTCTTTCATAATTCGTCCTTCATCCTTTTTTCATGTCGCCAACCGTAAACCGTGAACCACTGAACCCTGAACCTGAGTAGTCACGTTCATTTGCGGATTGCGTCCACCATGAACCTGGCATTTTCGAGAGGCGATTTGCCGTCGAATACGGCGCTACCGGTCACGATGATGTCCGCGCCCATCTGCGCCACCTCCGCGATGTTGTCGCGGGTAATGCCGCCATCCACGCCGATCAGAACCTTGTCGCCCACCATCTGTTTGAGACGGGCGAGTCGCGCGCTGGTGGACGGAATGAATTTCTGGCCGCCCCATCCCGGATTGACCGCCAGGAGCAGGACCAGTTCGAGTTGATCGAGAAGGGGTTCGACCGACTCCAACCGTGTGCCGGGATTCAAGGCGAGTCCGCGCAGAATGCCGCGCTTGGGATCGTTGAAGTTCGTCATTTTGCCAAGCGCTTGAAAGACGCGATGAATGTGGCGAGTGGATTCTGCCTGAACCGTGACGATGTCAGCGCCGGCGGCAACATGGCTTTCCAGTTTGGTCAACGGCTCATCAATCATCAGGTGAACATCCTTGAGCAACGGCGTTTTGATTCCCGCGACGACGGGAGCGCCAAACGTCATCATCGGACAAAAATTACCGTCCATCACGTCGAAATGCAGGAGTCGCACGCCCGCGGTCTCGATCAACTTCAACTCCGCGCCCAGCGCCATCCAATCTGCCGTCAGCATTCCCACGCTGATCTGGGGAGATGCCGCACGGAGTTGATCAAACAGCGGCTGGCTCTGCATGTCGCGCCCCTTTCTTTAACTCTTTGCCCTTCAATGTCAGGTACAAGTCGTGTGCATCTTCAGGTTTCATGTTCTTATGAACGACCTTGTGTATCGCCTGCATCATCGCCTTGGGGGCTTCGCTCTGGAAGATGTTGCGCCCCATATCCACTCCTGACGCGCCGCGTTGGATCGCGTTATAGGCCATCGTCAGCGCCTCCAGTTCGGGGAGCTTCTTTCCACCTGCCATCACAATGGGCACAGGGCAGGAGGCCGTCACCGTCTCGAAGCCTTCGGGACAATAGTACGTCTTCACGAACTGCACGCCCAACTCCGCGCAGATCCGACACGCCAACCGAAAATACTGGGCATCGCGTGTCATCGTTTTGCCGACCGCCGTGACGGCCATGGTCGGGATGCCGTAGCGCATCCCCATGTCCACCAGTCGCGTCATGTTGTGCACCGACCGCGTCTCGTGTTCGCCGCCGATGAACACCTGCAGCGTCACCGCCGACACGTTCATGCGAATCGCGTCTTCGATGTCCACGGCCAACTCCTCATTGGAGAGTTCCTTGAGGATGCTGGGACCGCCGCTGCAACGCATGACGATCGGCTTGGTCAACGCGGGCGGGACCGTCGTCCGCAAAATGCCGCGCGTCAGCATCAGCGCATCCGCCATGGGCATCAGCGGGACGATGTTCAGGTCCACGCGCTCCAGTCCGGTCGTCGGCCCTTGAAAGTAGCCGTGATCAATCGCCAGCATCACGGTTCTGCCCGAATCGGGATTAAAAATCCGGGCCAGCCGGTTTTTCATTCCCCAATCCAACGAGCCGGCCCCCTTCAGGAAAAACCCTGGAGTTTTCATCGGGATATCTTCGTAGAATTTCTTTGCTTCTTTTACTGCATCGGTATCAGCCATATGATTCCTTTTTTGGTTGAGTGTTACTAGTTACGTTAAGTGTTGTACTCCGTGCAGAGCAGATGGGTGGGGGGCGCGTCTTCTTCAATCTTTGGAAAACGCCCGATTTTGTCGAGAAAGAAGTTGTCCGTGGCATCATCGTTCACCTTCGAGACTTCGCCGACAATGGATAAGCCCGTGCCGCGTTCCGCCCAAAAGGCATGCCACAAAAGGGGGGTCAGCGTGATGGATTCGCCAGGCTTGAGGACGAACTTGTGTCCGGCCTTCACCCGCCGCCGCACTCCATCGAGCGAGACCTCGACCTCGGTATCCGCGAGTTGGCCGCCGGGGGTCTTGTTATAAACCTGGCACACCAGGCTGCCGCCGGAACGGCAGATGATGTCTTCCTCCTTGAACACGTGATAGTGCATCGGCGTGATCTGGTCCTCGCGAACGATCAGGATTTTTTCGCAGTACGTCTTGCCCGTGTACGGCGCCAGCGTGCGATGACCGTTGCGCACGGTGAACACGACCAGCCCCATCTTCTCAAAATCGCCCGCTCCGAAATCGGTGATATCCCAACCGAGACGGCATTGGCGAATCTCGTCGCACTCCGCGCCTTTCTTTTTCCAGTCGGCGGGACTCCAGTAGGCGAACGGCGGCAGCCGCATCTGATGCCGGTGCAACAGGGATTTGGCCGCTTCGATCAGTTGATTGATTTCGGAACGTTTCATGATGATCTCCTTGGGTTGGATTTGATTTCCGTTCGGGTGCGCGATGAAAATGTTGATTTTCTCTCCACCGTTACCGTAGGGGCGTGCCGACGGCAAGCCCCTACACCGTAATCTTCCGCGGCTTCCGTGAACGCCGCCAGGTTTTCCACGGGCGTGCCGGGGCACACGTTGGCCCCGTCGCCGAGCATAAAACCGCCGCACGGCGCCAGGGCTTCCAGGCATTCGCGGCAGGCCTTTTTCACCTCCGACTTGGACCCCGTTTGCATGAGCATGGGATTGATGTTTCCCCAGAGCAGCGTCCTGCCCCCGAGATTTTTCGCCGCGGTTTTCGGTTCCACCAGATAACCGAACAGGTTGAAGCTGGACATCAGCATGTCTTTCACGAGCGCCTGGTGCAGGTGAGCGCTTTGCCCGCACATGTGCACACCCCGTCCGTCCCGCAAGCCTTTGCCGAAGGCAGCGAACAGGCGGTTCGCATACGGCGCGCAGAAATCGCGGAACATTTCCGCCGACATGATCTGCGCGGTGTCTTCAGCGATGCCAAACGCGCCCCGCGGTCGCGGATCGATTTCCTGAAAGTGACGGCCGCGCTGAATCAGGCCCTGGGTGATCTTTTCGAGAAAGCGATGGCAGCGTTCCGGACACTCCGCCTGCCACATGTAAAAATCAATCCCCGCCAAATCCACCGCGATCATGTGGGGGCTGAGTCCGCCCAGACTCAACGGAGCGACATCCACCGAGCCTTCGCGACTGTTGAAGGTGATCCGCGTCTCGCGCGCAAATCCCTTCATCTGTTGGCACCAGTCAATCGTCCGGCCCCAGAGACCGTTGATGGGAGCGGGAATCTCGAACCGATCCATTTCCTCAACCGAGTGGATCGTCGGACGCGTGTGCAGCGTCTCGTTCTCGGGCCAGATGACCTCCGCGCCGAACGCCTCGGAATCCAGCACGTTGTCGAAGTAAGGATAGACCGAGACGGTCGTGCCGGTGCAAATCATGTCTTCCGGCACGTGTTCGATCCGGTACTTAAGAAACTGCAGTTGCCAGTAGTATTGGGTTTCAGCGTCTTTGAAGAAGTCCTGGTATTTCATGCCGAAAAGCGGCGTGAAATAGCGGGGCACAAGGCAGAAGCCGACGGGAACACGATCCGCGACCTGGAACCTGGACCGCGCTTCCATCCTCGCCTGGTTACGTTCCATCTTCTCCGCCGGGTAATCGATGTGCAGGCTGAATCTCACTCCGTGCCCTTCTCCTTCCAGTCTGCGGGACATGACTTCCCTGCTTCGAGTTTGATTTCTTCCTTGAAGACACGTTTCTGGAAAAAGTCGCTGGTGTCGAACAACACCTGCCGCGCCAGTCGTTCCCAGTACTCGACCGTGCTGAAGCTGGGATAGAACAATTCACCGGGAATGTGGGAATAAATTTCCGCCGCGACGCGCTCGAACGCCGCCTGATCCCAGGACCACTTGATCCGTTCCGCGCGCCATGCGGCGACTTTCATTTCGCTTTCCGTGGAGATGGGCCACTTCAGCGGTTCGTGCCAGGGGCTGTTCTTGCTGATGCGATAGACCGCGCGCTGGTTGCCGACCGGCGTGTCCCAACGCGCTTCATACTCGGCGGCGTTAATGTCGCGGCGGGAAAACTTCACGTCCGGGTCTTCCTCACGCTTGAAGGCGTCGTTAAAGTTATACACCCGGTTGGAGCAGCCCAACGCCCGGTAGAGTTGGGCGATGGACATTCCGGTGTAAGGCGCAGGCAGAGGTTCGCCGGCGAAAATCTTGTCGGAGTACCACGCCAGGATGCGCGGCTGCCAGATGACCTTGCCGCCGGCCTTGCCGAAGGCCACATCCAGATTGAGCTGATCCAGATCAAGGTTGCTGTGATCCGTAGGACGAGCGACGGGCGATGTTGGCGAGGGGGTCATATCTTCATTCCATTTCGAGGCGGTCCAAAATCAACTGTTGTTGTCTTCCATGGGAAAATGAAGATTTTTATAGAGAAAATTTTTTCCATATACAATGTTATTTTTTAACAATTGGTAAACAAAAAGGGTAACTACTCAGGTTCACGGTTCAGCGGTTCAACGGTTGGAAAAACATCCTGCCGTTCGCGGATTTATCAACTACCTCAAAAATACCAAACGCGCGCCTGCCCGCCGTAGCCTCGGCGCAGGCGGGTGGAGAAGATAACTGTGAACCGTGAACCTGAGTAGTTACGCCGAACCTTTCATGGTGGGCGGTTTCGTTCCAAGCGGATTATTTCCTTTCGAATCGCGGGCGGGTTAAGAGAATAGGGACCGTGCTTATGCGTCGCCATGATCAGGTTAGCACCATGCTTATGAGTCAAATCAATTCAGGTTTATTCGTTATTACTCGGAGCCTGTCCTCGCGTAAGCGGGGATTCACGGTTCAAGGGTTCACGGTTCACGGTTGGAGAGCACACGCGTCTCGCTGTGAAAGTCGGCGTTCCGCCTGCCACCCACAGGTGGTGGCCGATTTTTCCGAAGGGAAGTTGTCGGGCGGGACGCCCGCCAAGACACGCGGGACGCGTGTGCTCCCCAACCCTTGAACCGCTGAACCGTGAACCTGACAACCTGTGTGTTTACTTAAAAACAATGTTTGTTCATTATTTTATTTGACAATTCAATGCCAATTCATTATGGTGCTCGAATCATGATGATTTCCTCTTCGACAGATTTCGCAGACGGCCGCGGGCGAATGCGTAAGGGAAGGTTGCGGCTCTATGAGCAGATTGCGCAGATCACGGATCAAAAAATCCGTAACGGCGAGTATCCGGTCGGGGGGCTGTTGCCTTCGGAGAACCAACTGGCCAGATTCTTTTCCTGTAATCCGTTGACCGTTAGCCGCGCTCTTCAGGTTCTCGAGGACCGCGGCCAGATTCGGCGTCAGCGCGGTCGCGGTACCATCGTAACCGCCAACGGGCATGCGTCCAAGACGCTCCTTTACATTGGCGAGATGGAGGGCCACCTGTACAAGAATCAATTCCTCGCGCTCTGCGCCCAGGCCCAGCAGAAAAACTGCAAGCTCTACGGCCTGGCGCCGCCCGCCGGCGACACGGAGGCATTCAAGCAATGCCTGCTGGCCGATCTCGAACACGCGCAGGGCGCCATCCTGCAGATCAATTTCTACCATGAAGCCGCCCCCCTTCTTCAAGCGCGGGGGCTTCGGTTCGTGACCATCGGCCATGATCAAATCCTGCCGGAGAGCCAACCGGGCGTGTTCCTTGTTTACGATACCGCCCGGGCAATCGAGCTTGCCGTTGACCATCTGGCGGCCGAAGGACACCGGCGGATCGGATTGGTTACGCACCAAGGCCCCGGCCTGACGGGCCCCGCCCATCAGACCTATGCCTCGCCCCAAAACTATCATTACCGCGCTTATCGCACCGCCCTTTACAAGCACGGCATTGAAACGGAATCCGGCATTGGCATGCAGACCGATGATCCCGGCGAACTCGTCGCGGCGGTCCGGGCGCTCTGCTCGGAACCGGGGCGCCCGCCGACCGCGTTGGTTTGCGACATGGATTACCGCGCGCACACTCTGGGCCGGGCGCTGGCTTCGCTGGGACGGCAGGTTCCGCGCGACCTCAGCCTCACCGGAATTGGCGACACGCCCTGGGCCGAGGCCATGACGCCGCCCTTGTCTTCCGTGAATCTGAGGCTGGATGAGATTGCCGAACTGGCCCTCGGGTTTTTCAACCACGCGCCCAGCGCGGCCGACCGCGAACCGCTTCGGGAAAAACTGGTGCTGCGGGTGGAACCGCGCCTGATCCTGCGTCAGTCCGTGGCGCATTTTCCAGCAGCCAGTGATCACCCTTCCCAAGGTGATTTTTCCCTTAATCAGTGATCAGTGATCAGTTATCAGAAAGCAGGAGACAAAATGAAGAAGGGAGAATTCAAGGTTCAGGGTGCAGAAACAAGCACAACCGGGTGGCAGCGCATGAAAACGTTCATAGATGTTGACTCCTGAACTCTGAACCACTGAACCCTGACCCGACAATTCCCGCTTACGCGAGAGCTTGCCCTCGTGAAAACGGAGGACAAGCTCTGAGTAGTTACTGATGCAGACGATCAACCTGAATGGGAGCTGGACGGTCCTGCCCGCGGCGTTTGAATGCGCCGGTGAACCGGGACTGGCTCAAACGATGCGGGCGCAAAAAGGATGGATTCCCGCCCGGGTGCCGGGTGAAATCCACCTGGACTTGATCCGGGCGGGGCAGATGCCGGAACCGGTGATCGGGGTCAACATGCCCGCATGCCGCTGGCCGGAAACAAAATCCTGGTGGTACCGCACGGCGTTTGAGTTCGATCCGGATTTCCTCCAGCACGAACGCCAACAATTGGTGTTCGACGGATTGGACCTGTATGCGCAGGTGTTTGTGAACGGCAGACTGGCGGGGGAATCCGCCAACGCCTTTGTTCCGGCGGTTTTTGACGCGAAACGATTCCTTCAGGCCGGGCGGAACGAACTGGTTGTGCGCCTCACCGCCGGCAGCGAACTGGCCCGCGACGAAAAGCCGCCCGGTCAGGAACAGCCGCCGTTGCCGACCCGCGCCGCGCATGGCGCGATCCCCAACCCCGACGGACGTTTGTGGCCCGGAAGAAAATGGCTGCGCAAACCGCAATTCGCCTACGGATGGGATTGGACGCCGGCCTTGCCGAATATTGGCATTTGGCGGGGAGCGCGTTTGGAAGGACGCCGTCATGCGGTCCTGCGCGACCTCCGTCTGGACACCCTGCGGCGGGGCAACCGGGTTTGTCTGGAGATGGAAGCGGTGGTTGAAAATCTTCATGCCTGGAGCGAACGCGCCTGTGTATTGCTCCTCGAAATCCAACCGCCCGCCGGCGGCGCCGCGATCCGTCGCCGCTACGCCGTCAACGCGCCGCCAGGTTGTCGGACGGTTGGCGACATGATTGAAATCCCCAAGGCCCGATTCTGGTGGCCCAACGGCATGGGCGACCAGCCGCTCTATCAAGTGGCGGCGCAAGTCGTCCATCCCGACAGAACGGTTCACGATTGCCGCCAGTTCGCGATTGGTTTGCGCACCATCGAACTGGATCGGTCGCCGTTGCCGGAGGGCAGCCGATTCTGTTTCCGCATCAACGGCCGGAAAGCGTTCTGCCGGGGCGTCAACATTGGGCCGCATGATGTCATTCCGGCCCGCGTCACCGATGCCAAGTGCGGCAAATTGGTCGCAGAAGCGAAGAATGCCAACATGAACATGATCCGCATCAACGGCTGCGCCATTTATGAGGCGCCGGCCTTCTACGACGCCTGCGACCACGCAGGCATCCTCATCTGGCAGGACTTCATGTTGACCTGCGCGACTTACCCGGAAGAGAACCGGCCGTTTTGCGAGGCGATCCGGAATGAAGCCGGGACCATCATCGCGTCCCTGCGGCACCATCCCAGTCTCGCGTTGTGGTGCGGCAACAATGAATGCGCGTGGGGTTTCCGCGATTGGTGGAACGCGGACAAGACCAAGCCCTTGGATGTCGGCGGACAAAAGCTCTATAACCAATTACTGCCGGACTCGTGTCGGCATCTTGACCCGAAGCGGCCTTATTGGCCCAGCAGCCCCTGCGGCGGCGAGGCGCCCAACTCGGAACTGGACGGCGATTGCCATTGGTGGGGACCGGCTTTCATGAATCCGGACCTGGAGCGTCGCCTCCGGCACGAGACCTACGATGAATGCCGCGCGCGTTTTGTCAGCGAATACGGCGTCATCGGGCCGTGTCATTTGGATTCGATCAAAGAATACCTTGCCGCCGGCGAAAGATACCCCGACAGCAAGGCCTGGCAATTCCACACCAACACTTTTGAAAAAGGCGCGGTCCTGGCCGCCATTCGTCGCTTTTACGCCGAACCGGAACGGCTGTCGGCGCGGCAGTACGCGCTCTACGGCCAGATGTTTCAGGCCGTCATTCACGGTTACGCCATGGAAGCGTTGCGTTTCCGCAAGAACGACCCGCAGGACGATTGCCAGGGCGCCCTGGTCTGGTCCTACTCGGACTGCTGGGGTGAAACGGGCTGGTCGCTTCTGGATTACTATCTGCGGCGCAAACCGAGCTATTACTGGTTCCGGCGGGCATGCGCCCCGGTGAAAGTCATTGTCCGGCAGCGCGGCAACCAACTCATCACGCGGATCGTGAACGACACCTTGCAAACTGTTCACGCCACGCTGGAACTCGGCTGGTGGCGGCTCGATGGCGGCGGCAAAGAGGCGGCATCGCGGCCGGTGAAAGTCCTGGCGAACGACATGCTGGAGGTTGGGGCGGCGCCGGTTCCGGCGCCACACGAACGCGACCCGCGCGCCTGGGTGTACGCCGCCGTTTTGCGCAACGCACAGCGGACGCCGTTCGACCAATCCATCTGGACGTTCCGGCCGTACCGCCAACTGGCGCTGACGCCCGCGCAACCGGTCGTCCGCATCCTGAAGGATGGTTGGCGGGAAATTTCCGCGCCGGTGTTTGCCCACGCCGTGCATGCCGAAGACCACGGACGCGAACTGCTGTCCGACAATTGGTTCGATCTGCTGCCGGACGTGCCGGTGCGCGTTCGGCTGGCCGGCCGCAAGCGACCGGCGGCGCTTCGTTTGAAAACCATTCGTTGCCAAGATTGTATTTTACCATGAACGATTCACGATCGAAGCAAATGGGAGGAACACTGGAGTATTGGAACACTGTACTCATGTTCACAGTTCAAGGGTTCAGGGTTCAACGGTTGGGGAGCACCACCCTTCCCAGGGTGGTCTTGGCGGGCGTCCCGCCCGACAACTTCCCCTCGGAAAAATCGGCCACCACCTGTGGGTGGCAGGCGGGACGCCGACTTTCACACGCGGGACGCGTGTGCTCCCCAACCCTGAACCGTGAACCCCTCGCTTTCGCGGGGGCAGGCTCTAACAACCTGAGCAGTTACGAAGGACGGCGCCTCCATCGTCCCCCACCACTCCGTCATTCCATGATTCCATCACTCCATGCATTCACGCTCATCGAGTTGCTCGTGGTGGTCGCGATCATCTCGATCCTGGCGGCGCTGCTGATGCCGGCGTTGAAAAACGCCCGCGACTCGGCTCGTCGGATTCAATGCGTGAACAACCTCAAACAAATTGGCGCGGCGCTCGCGCTGTATGCCAACGACAATCATGACAACTACGTCGTGATGTATTATGACGGAACGAGCACCCAAACAGATTCACGAATGGACTTTATGAAGCTCATACCGTCGGATGGTGTCAGCGGTGGTTACCAATGCTGGCTGTGGCTCCTTTATCCTTATCATAATAACCCCAAAATTTACATCTGTCCCAGTGTCAAAAATCCGGTGGCGGCTTCGACTGGTAATGGTAACAATTGGGGATGGACCTACGGCATAAGCCCCGGCTTTAGTCCCAAGATAAACACCGACGGAAGCGTGGCGCCCGTGTGGGCCATACAACCATGGCCGGTTCAAGTGGGAACTGAACGGTTCAGAGATAATAAGATCATTATTCTTGATGGTATGGCCGGCTATAGCTGGAACTTCATGATCACTTATGGGGGCAATCAGGATGCCGTCCACAACAAGGGCGTCAACTGCCTCTTTATTGACGGCCACGTCGAATGGTTGCTCGGCACCCGCGCCGCGTTCAACCAAGCCGACCAGTCCTGGTTCCGTCCCGATTTCGAGAGCCGGGAGGGGCCTTGAAGGGCATGGAATCGTGCGCCTTTTTGCGGTCAATTTTGAAATTTTCAAACGCAAACATATGATTAAATCCGCTTGGTTGATTCCAATCTACGGGTTGGCCGCCGCTTATTGGACGGCGGCGGGTTGGGCGCAGCCGCCCAAGGAGGCGTCTTCGCCACCGGGTCAGATGGCGCTCGATCAAGCGAATCTGCCGACCGGGGTTTATGAGGTGATTTTCCGTCTCCAAATTGACCGGAGAGAGGAGACCGTCACTCCCCTGGCCGCGCTGACCGTCGGCTCGGCGGAGCACCCGAATCTGATTTATAAATCAATAACGCCAATCAGCTTTGAATCGGCTGACACTCCCAGGGAGTTTAAGTTTCTGTTTGACAACTTCAAGACCCAGAACATTCAGGCCGCCGTCCAGCTGGCGCAAAACAAGGAACCGGCCCCGAAACTCCGCGTGGAGAAGATGGTCATTGCGCCCAGCCCGGGCATCGGCGTCGCGACCGTGTGGCCTGGCAAGATTTTGTATCGCACCGGCGAAGCCGCGCAAGGTTTTGTCGCCGTTTACAATGGTTCCAATGAATCGCAACCGGTGGTCTTGCGCTGCGCGTTGGAAAGCGACCTCGACCAGACGCGACTGCTGAAAGAGGCGCCGCTCACGCTCGCCGCCGGGGAACGGCGCGAAGTTCCCATCACTTGGAACGCTGGCAATGAGGAGTACGGCTTTGCCTTGGCCGCAACCCTGCTTGATTCCAAGGGCAAGCCGATCAGTCTGGGCAAGGAATACTTCAGCGTGGCCGATAATCTCTGGAAGGTCGGTCTCACCCAGGGCGGACGCGCGTGCGCGGTGCCCGGTGGGCCGGGTCCCAATCCGTCCTGGCCGGTCGAGGAAATGAAGAAACTGGAAGACCAACTGGCCGCCGATCTGGCCAAACCGTTTGCGCCGGTTTATTGGAATTATGCGAACTACGTCGAATTTTACGCCTGGTCGCCCGACGACTTTTTCTGTCTGGCGCCGGACCAAGACTGCTGGTACAGCGGCACCGGCGGTTACACCACGCGCAAACGGCATCTCCAGTTGGCGATTGAATGGCTGCATCGCCGCGGCATGCGCGCCACCGCTTACGTCAATCCTTTTTCGTGCGGATACGGCGGCGACGAGGTTTACCGGAAGCATCCGGAGTGGTTTGTGTATGACAAGGGGGGACAGCTTAGCGTCAGCAGCTATTACCAGAAGAAACTTGAGGTCGGAAGCACGATGGGCACGGAAACGCCCTGGAAACTGCAGCTCTCGCCTTATGCCCTCACCTTAAACGTGAACATTGCGACCTTGGACGCCGTGGATGCCCAAGTGGATCAGATCATCAAAGCCCAAAAGATGTTTGGATGGGATGGCGTTCGGTTTGACAACAGCATCTATGGCGCGGGCGGCTACGATTTTTACGGCCACAAGATCGACGAAAACAGCTCGAAGAAAAAAGATGAACTTGAAGCGCGCGCCTGGGCGCACATGCGGGACCGCCTTTGGAAAGCGCTCGGTCCCCATTTTGTAGTGGGCGACAACTGCGATTACCAGTTCCGCGACCGATGCCCGGCGGGTTGGGATGAAACCTGTCGCAAGGGCCAACTCCTGATGGAAGAAGTCCCCCGCAGTTGTTGGTCGCCGCAGGACCCCAGAAACCGCTGGCAGGATTACATGACCTACTACCATGGAGTCGGCGACATCGTGCGGGGACTGGGCGGACATCATTTGCTCATCGGTCTGGATTCTCAGCATCCCGTGGATCATCTCTACCTGAACATCTTCACCTACGCGGGCCGCGCGCATCCGTACAGCTATCAATACCGTTCCGATGACCTGCCATTGGGCAACTATGCGCAGTTTGTCACCCGTTACTCGGCCTTAATCTGGGATATTGAGCGCGTCAAGCCATTGGCGCAACCGGAGAAGAAAATCGAATTGCAAAGTCCCGGTCCCGTCTGGTGGAAGGAACTGGTTTGTGTACGGCAGGCGCCCAATGGCAAGCGCCAGTACATCATCCACCTCGTCAATCCCCCGGTTCAGGAGCGCATCTATACGAACCCGACCAATCAAGCGCCGCCTCCCAAAAACAAGATCACCGTGATCCTCAGGCCGGATAAGGGGGAGAACCTTTCGCGCGCATGGCTGCTCTCCGCCGAGCCGGTGTTGCGCGCGGAGACGCTGCCCATCGTTGCCAAAGGCGGCCGGGTCTCCGTCACCGTGGCCAAACTTCATTACTGGAGCATGGTGGTGTTTGAATGAGTTACATTATTTCCAACTCAACATGAAAGTTTGCAGCCGACTTCGGGGATTTTCCCTGTTCGTATTCCTGTTTTCTTTTCTCCCGGCTTTTGCCGCCTCGGTAAAAGTCGCGCCCGCCGGAGACGGGAAAGAACGCATCGTCATGGAGAATGATCAGCTTCGCCTGCAGGTGAACCCGAATCGCGGCGCCCGGGTGGAGAGCTTCCGGTTCGCGCCTTGGGGCGCGACCGAGATCATTCAAAACAAAACGCAGCAGGGTTTGTTGGTCGATCACTTCTGGCAGGAGTATTGGCCCGGTCAGTTCTGGGAAGCGAAATACGATTATCAAGTCCTTGCCAACGGTCCCGCCGAAATCTCGGTGAAGTTCAGTTGTCTTTCTCAAGACAAGGGCATCCCGCAGGTGGCGGGGATTCTGTTGGAGAAGACGATCACCTTGAAAGAGAACGACCGAATCGTGAAAGTGAGCGTCCGTCTGACCAACCAATCTTCCGAAGGCAAGCATCTCGGCTACTGGCTGCAGAACATCTGCTGGCTCGGCGGCGATAAGCAAGGCGATCGATACTTTCGGCCCGGCAAACGCGGCATCAGCCAGGATTCTTCTGATGATGCCAACCCGCCGGACGCCGGTTTCGTTCGCGAGCCGCAAGCCGGATGGACGGCGGCCATTGATGAGAAGAGCCTGACCGGGTTGGTCGGTTTCATGGATTACAATGATCTCTGGTTTCTGTATAACTGCACTGTCGCATCCACGATCGAATGGCAATACGACGCGGTGGCGATTCCGCCGGGCAAGAGCTGGCAAACCGAGGTCTCTCTTGCGCCCGTCTCGAAGTTGGAGTCGGTGAGTTATGCTTCTGAAAGGCTTCTGGTGGGCGTTACATTCAAAGAAGACAAGGCTCAGGGCCGCCTCGATGTGACCCAGACGTATCTGGCCGCCGCCAGCCCGTTGAAATCCGTTGAAGTCCAGGTTGCCCTGGAAACGTTGCTGAGCAATCCAGAGCCGGCAAGCGCGCCGTGGCAACGCATCGCCAACCTTGCCTTTGAACCGCAGACCATCCACGCCGCCCTGCCTTATGACACCGGCAAGCGGGCGCCGGCTGTGATCCGGCTGGCATTCAAGGGCATAGCCGCGAACGGCGATGCATTTTCAGAGAGCGCCGAGTTGTGGTATCCAGGCGCGTTGATCGCGAACACGAATCCCACGGACGGCTCTCCCTTTTATTCCATCAAAAGTCCGAGAAAAACCAAGACCCTCATTAAGCCCGATAAAATTGTCCGCATTGTGAAAGACCAACCGCAGGTTTTGTTCCTGAAAGGCTTTTTGTCGCCGGCTTACAAGGTAGAGTCTGCCATCAAGAAGCTGAGTCCGGCGGTTAAAGTCAAAGAAGGTTACGTCTATCATGGCGTGTTTGGCCAGCAACTGGATTTTTTCCCGTATGACTACGACGCGCTGATGAGTTATGACCTCGTTATCCTTGGCGACCTGAGCGCCGTCTGCCTGGGTGACGCGGCGATAGAGATGTTGAAAGACTACTGTGAGCGGGGAGGAAACCTCCTGGTCCTTGGCGGCCCTTTCGCATACGGAAACGGCAATTACGCGGCAACGGCGATGGACGACCTCTTGCCCGTGCGCAGCCAGGGACCGTTTGACCTGCGCCCCGCCGGGAACGAGGTGAAGGCCGCCTTCCCGCAGGCAATCATGAAACCAGACGCGATCAGGGCGCTCCGGCCAGAATATCTTCATCAGGTCAGGGCCAAACCGGATGCGAAGGCGCTGATGACTTGCGATGCCTCGCCTTTGCTTGTGGTTTGGAAATATGGCGGCGGCAACGTCTGTTGCGTTACCGGAACGCCTTTGGGAAAATATAACTTCTGCGACACGCAACCGTGGCAGGAGGTGTTGGCTTACGTCCTTAAGGATTTTGGGTTGAACCGATAATAATTTATGGTAACTATTCAGGTCATCCCTTCGTTCGCTGTCATTCCCGCGAAAGCGGGAATCCAGTTCGCCTGGTACGGTTCCGCACAATCGCTGGATTCCCGCTTTCGCGGGAATGAACTGAATAGTTACAACTTATGAAGGTGGTTAGTGAACCAAAGACTCTTTTCGCCGGGACGATTGCGGTCGCGGTCCTGCTGGTTTTCCGCGCGTCATGGATGTGCGCCGCCGTGGAAACCCGGAACCTGATCTGCAATGGCGACTTCGAGGAGGCCGGCGCGTCTCCGCCGGGATGGGAGACGGAGGCCTCGGAGGGCGAGAGCTTCAGTCTCGTAACGGACGCGCTGACGGGGAACCGGGCGCTCAAAATTTCCATGCCGGTCGTGGGAAACGCAACCGTAACATCTCAGCCTTTTGCGGTAACCGCGGGTGAGGATTACCTCCTCACTTTCTGGTATCGCGCCGACGGGATGAGCGCCAAGGGCGGCAATTACGACGGTTGCGCCGCTGGTTGTTGGATTGTCTGGCAGGACCCGGAGGAAAAAGAGTTGGGCCGCACTCTCAGCAACCTGCCTTACGGTCCGGTGCCCGATTATCGCGCCTCCACCTTTACCGCGACCGCGCCCGAAGGCGCCGCCAGCGCCTTCCTGAAGTACGGCGTCAACGTGGGACAAGATTATAAGGGACCGGCAACATCTCTTTTCATTGATCAGGTGCGATGGATGAAGTTATCGAAAGGGTCCATCCCCGCGGATGCGCCGAAGTGGGAGTATCTGTCCCGCATGTTATGCTCCGGCTTGAAGTTCGTCGCGGACAGAGAGGCGGCGCAGGGGCAAGCGATTGTCGCGGAAGTGGGTAAAGCCAACAAGAATTCCCTTCTCACCTGGGGGCAATATACCAGCGAACAACCGGTCGGCGAGTGTCTGGCCGTTTTTCGTCTCAAAGTGAAAGACAATACCAGGAAAGAACCGGTCGCGTCGTTGGGCGTGACCGGTCACGGCAGCCTCAATTATGGTTTATCCAGCGGAAAGACGTTGTTGGCCACCGATTTTAAGAAGCCCGGCGTTTACCAGGATTTTGCCGTGCGGTTTGTGCGACCGGAGGAAGGCATCCTGGAATTCTTCGTGCAATACCTGGGCGCAACCGACCTCTCGTTTGACAAGACCACGGTCATCCACTTGGCAACCTTTGCCACCGACAAGGAACAAGCCGCCATTTGGTTGGGGGAATAACATAAAAAAGGCAATGCCAAGCAACATCCATCGAGCAATCGTCATGGCGGCCGTCTTTTGTGTCGTCACCGGGGCAAGCGTCCCCACTTCGGCGCGAGGCGCAGACACCGTGCTCGTCTTGAAAGGTCTGGGCCATCAAACGTACTTTCCAGCCGATGCGCTGCTTCAAACCATGAAGCTGACGCTCAAGGATTCGTATCTGGCAAAGATCCAGACCGGGATGGTTCTGGATCAGCCTTTTCCAAAGAAACTGGAGGGCTTGAAGGGTGTTCAGGTCATCGTCCTGGCGGACGTGCCGGTTTCGGCCTTGAACGGCCTCATGGGCAGAAGAACGCTGCGGCAATTTGTGGAGCATGGCGGGGGACTCCTGGTCTTTGGCGGTCCTTTCTCTTTTGGCAAAGGCGAGGCGACCGGTTGCGCGTTCGAACCGGCGATGCCGGTGACAACGCAAGGGCCGTGGGACCTCGTAAAAACAAACGGCGCGGTTGCGAAGGTTGCCAAGGTTTCACCCATCACCAACGGCTTGAAATGGGATGAAAAACCGGTGTTGCACTACTGCCACAAAACCGCGCCCAAACCCGGCGCAGAGATTCTCCTTGAGTGCGATGGAATCCCCTTATTGGTGCTCGGGCAGTACGGCAAAGGAAGAGTGGCGGTGTTTACCGGCGCTTATCTTGGCGCGCCGGCCGAAGGCGAGGTTTTCTTCTACCAGTGGCGGGATTATGCCCCCCTGTTAAGCAGAATCATCCAATGGTTATCAACCCAATCACCCTCGGCATGAAGCCGGGCGGTTCAACCCTTGAAAGGTTCACCATGAAATTCTTCCATCTGTTCGGGATCCTGTTTGCATTCGGTCCGCTCCTGTTGATTCAGGGCGCGCCGGAAATTTCCAGAACCGGCGAGTATGTCCTCACCGCCTTTGGCGAAACATCCACCGCGGCCGCGGCGCAGAAGACGCTGGATGCCGCCTGCCAATGGATCATTGCCAATGGCGGCGGCCTGCTCGTGATCCCGGCCTCGGTGACAGCGCCGTTCGAGGCTCAGAACACCTACCAGAAAGATCGCGAGAGCGGCCCGACGGTGACAATCGTGGATCGCCGCAAGGGCTACGAAACGCGCCAGCTTCCCACGGTGGGCAAAATTTCCCCCACGGGTTGGTACGGCGCGTATGATTACCGCTTGATCAACATGGATGGACACGGTCTGCCGTTTCAGGGCAATCACGAGATGCGAGGGATGCGCAACGCGGTGGTGCGCGGCGCGTCGTCGTATATGCAACTCGCCGGCGCCGCCGTCGCGAAAGGCAAGGATCGCCGCATCTATGTGCCGACCATCCGCGGCATTTTCGTCGGGCAATACCTGAACCTGACCGGCCAACGGTTTTCTTACGCGCAACCTTACGATCAGTTCTGGGTCAAATCCATCGGCTGGGACGCGGAAAAGAAGCTCAACTACCTGGTCGCGGACCTCGAACACGATCATCCCGAAGGCGCGATTCTTTACAACAAACATGTCACCGGCAGCCTGACCATTGACAGCACCGCCAATTGCGACAACCAGACGATGGAACTGCAGGTCACCCGCCATCAGTACGCGCACGGCGACTCGTTTCTCATCAGCGGCGGCTACGTTTACCAGGGCGACGTGTTTTCGGGCCTGGGCGATGAACGCGGCGTGGTGCTGAATGCCGAGGTGATGCATGATGCCGATCCGTTCCACAGCAAGGTCGAGGCGGTGGATTGGCGCCGGGACGCGCTTGTGTTCGCGCCGGGCGCATGCAACGTCCACAAGCTGGCGGCCTCGCGCGCGATCATCAACATGAACTCCAACAAGTGGTTCGCGTCGGGCGCGGTTGCGATCGTGCCGCCTGAAGACTGGGGCGGCCATATCATCCACAACCCCAAGTACGATGTGAAGACCTTCATCCGCGACGGGATTGATCTGAAACCGTTTGCGCTGACTTACCAAAAGGAGGGACAACCGGCGCCCAGCATCACGACCTGGGATGGCCATCGGCTCAAGAAGTTCAATTACATCTACAAAGGGAAAGCGTATCCGAGCCTGCACGACGGCGGGATCAATTATTTGGGCGGTTGCATCGAAGGCTCGGCGGACTGCGGCTGGACGCCGGAAGTGGTGGGCCGTTTTTTTGCGGTGGCGGACGAAGGCGAGCGCCTGGCGCCGACGGACAAGGTGACGGGCGCAGATTATCATGGCGCGCTCCTGCGGCCGATCTATCGCTGGTATTTGATCAAGCAGTTCAAGAAAAACGCCGACGGCACGTGTCGAATCAAGATCGAGCGCATCCGCTGGGCCGCGGTGGACGCCGGCGCGCCGAACCTCTACAACGCGGACAACTACACCTGGGACGGCCACGCGCGGCCGTTGAAGTACATCATTGCGCCGGGCGCGTATGCCTACGACGTGGGCGATGCGTGGCAAGACACGAACAGCGGCGTGGCGCCGCCGTCCAGTCCGCGCATCATTCGCGTTGTTCCCAACGGCGATCGCGGCACGAAGTTCGATTTTGCCGCCGGCGACGCCATCGAGCAGGCCATCGGCGCCGACCCCGCCATCCCCGTGCCGATCCGTGTGCGCATGTTTAACAACGTGCCCGACACCCTCGAACACTCGGCGCTGGAGTTGACCAACTACGGGCGCGTCCAGACGAACACGGGCATCGGTCTGGGCGGCGGCGGCCATAATCGCGACGACCTGGCGCGGCGCAAAGACGGCAAACCGTTCTTTGGCACGGGGCTGAATATCGGCTGCGTTGTGGGCGCGGGCGTTCGGTTCGGCGCCGATGTCACGGAAGCGGCGATTGCGTTCGAGCAACCCAACCAACGCGAGCAACCCATCAAGTGGCGGCACGAAAACGGCGAGACCTCGCTGACGGTGGACCCCAAGACGGGCGACCTGACAATCCGCGGCAGCGACCTGGCCGTGCCGACGGTGAAGGGCGCGCGCGGTCTCTCCGCCACGGCGACCGCCGCCAACAACCTGCGCGGCATCAACGTCGCCGTGCCGAAGGACGCCAGGGAATTAACGATAAAATTTGAGCAACCCGAACCTGACAATCAGTATTCGCTCAACGTCCAGCCGAACTGGATGACGCCGGACGCCGTCGTTGAAAAAACCGTGAGCGGTTTCAAGGTCGCTTTCGGAACCCCAGCCGGCAACGGCGCAAAGATTGACTGGCAATTGATTCGATGAACGCCCGAACCAACCCGAAACCCCAAACCGGTGGATCGAAAACCCGTGTCGCCAGGGCGTTTGCGCACGAATGGCCGGACCGCACTCCGCTTTTCGAGATTTTTTGCTCGTACCATCCGATTCACTGGGACCTTTGCGGGCGCACGGTGGGCACCGACCAGGCCATGTGCTGGGATGCCCTGGCGGATGGAATTGCCTGGGAGGAACTGGTCGAGGCGCTGGCGCAGGCCGCGTTCAAGGTGAATAAATTTTTTGGGGTGGACATGGTGCGGCTCAACGGCGCGCCCCCGCGCAACTACGCCCGCCCGGTAAAGACCGGTCCGAAGGTCTGGACGTTGAAGGGGGTGGCGTACGTCTTCAACGACCGCACCCAACTGGTCGAACTGGCCCACGCTGGGGAGAGGGACAGTGATTCACAGCGCGTGAAGGAGGCAGATCTGATCGCGAAGATTGAGCAGTGGGATGGAAATGCCCCCAACACCCCTTCGGAACCGGACCCCGTCTATCGCCGCGTTCGCGCGCTGGCCGAGGCGGAGGGGATGGAATGGGTTTACATGGGCGAGATCGGCGCGGGCACCGGGGCGGCCTTTTATCCGCCGTTCATGTTGATGTGGATGCTGGCCGAGAAGGACCTTTACCGGCGCTGGCTGGAAATGCAGAAATGGCCGGCTTTCAAACGGACCCGGGAACTGGTCGCCCAGGGCCACACGGTCATTGCCATGGGCGGGGACGTGAGTTGCGACAAAGGACCATTCATTTCACCGGCATCTTACCGGGAGTTCATCCTGCCGGTGATCCAGGAACACGTGAAGGTGATTCACGACGCCGGCGCGCTGGCGGTGTACACTTCGGACGGCAATCACTGGCCGATCAAGGACGATTTCTTTTTCAACTCGGATGTTGACGGCTACAAGGAAGTGGATCAGGCGGCGGGCATGACGTTCGAGCGGCTGATTGCCGAAGGCATTGACCGGAGAATCTGCATCATCGGCAACATCGATGCGCGCCATACTCTGTGCCACGGGACGGAGGCGGAAGTTCGCAAGGCGGTCATCGCATGCCTGAAGTTTGGACAGAAAAGCCCCGGTGGCCACATCCTGCACGCCAGCCATTCCGTTCACGAGGATGTGAAGGCGGCGAATTACCATGCCGTGGTGAACGCCTATCGCGAATTCTTCGGCCTGGATAATTCGTAACTACTCAGGTGTAGGATCTGCTGGCCGCCCCTCGATGCGGCTCGGGACTGTCCCCCAGTCCATCCCCGCTTCCGCGAGGAGGGGACAGGCTCTGAGCTTGTCGAAAGGCAGCCCAGAAGATTTTGCCCACAGATTTTCACAGATTTTCACAGATTCAGAAGGCTTTCATGGGAATCGGGCTGCGCCCGATCCCCATGAAAGCCTTCGCTGGTTGATTCCATCGGAGGCCAACGCCTCTTGGTAAACCGCTTCGTAAATCCAGGAGCGTCAAGGCGTTCATTGGAGTTGGGCCGCCCAATTCCAATGAACGCCTTTTCTGAATCGGTGCAAATCCCTGCCCGCAGATCGGCAGGCGGGTGTGAAATCTGTGGGCCATTCCTCACGCCTATCGACCTGCGCAGTTACGATAATTCTTCATTGACTCTTTCAAAGACTCCGGTATAGTCTTTCAAAGACTTTCCAAAAACCTATGACGCGCTCCACGAAGCCCGAAAAACTTGCGGAATTGATCCGCCGGCGGATCGTTGCCCGCCGTCGGCCGGGCAACCGCCTTCCCTCGATGGCGGAACTGGCGAAGCGTTTCGAGGTCAGCCTGAATACGATGGTGACCGCGCTGACCATTCTCGAACGGGAAGGGGTGATCGAGCGACGCCACGGGAGCGGCACGTACGTTGCGGATCGAGTCGGTTGCCAACATGTTGCCGTATGGTTGCGGGTCGATCCTCTGTACCCGCGTCCAGCCTTCTCGTCTCGAATTGCCAACCGACTGCATTCGTTTCTGGTTCAACAGGGACTGGAAGCGAAAACCTACTCGATTTGTGGCGCATCCGGCGAAGGCGAACCGCAGGGAGATGCGGCCTATGATGAGTTTCTGAAAGACCTTTCCCTGCATCGAATCAGCGCCATTGGAGTGGTCCAGGGACCTTGGGGGTCGGAAGCGACCCAACGGATCGCCCGCGGACAGGTGCCCGTGGTGTGGAACCAGCCGGGCGCTGTTCGCTCAGGTTTTGCGGTGGGAAACGACCGCGCAGAGGCCGTGCGGGAGGGAACCCGGTATTTGTTGGAACGCGGTTGCCGGAGAATTGCCTGGCTGGGCTGGATGGACCCGCGCGGATACAACCAAGCCAACGACCTTTCCTACGCGGTTTTCAAAACGACCCTTGGACAATTTGGGGCGCAGGTTCGGGATGAATGGATTAAAGGCGATCTGCATCCAACGTTGCCGGGCGCGGGTTACGAAGAGTTCCGGGAAATCTGGACAAGCCGCAAGGAGAAACCCGATGGACTGCTGGTGGCCGACGACGTGCTTTTTCAGGACGTGGTCACGGCGATTCTGGAGCTGCGCATCGCCGTTCCCGACCGGCTCAAAGTGGTGGCGACGGCCAACAAGGGGATGATCACCTGTCCGTTTTTTCCCGCGGCAAGAATGGAATTTGATCCGGACGAACAAGCCGAGGCGATGGGGGCCATGCTGATGAAATTGGCGAGAAAAGAAACCGTTTCCCCGCGCCAGGTTAAAATTTCTTTCCGGTGGGTGGAGGAGAGATTGCCGAATACCGATTGCCGAATGAAAGACAGGAATCAGAAGTCAGTGACCAGTAACCAGTAATCAGAAAGTCGGAGACAAAATGAAGAAAGCAGAATTCAAGGTTCGGGGTTCAGGGTTCAGAGTTCGGAGTTCAGGATTCATATCTCCGCATTCGACACTCGGCACTCGGCACTCGGCATTTACCTTAATTGAGTTGCTCGTGGTCATCGCCATCATTTCGATCCTGGCGGCCTTATTGATGCCCGCTCTCAGGAAAGCTCAGGAATCGGCAAAAACGATCAAGTGCCTCCATAACTTGAAGCAGATTGGCGTGGGGATCTCTCTGTACGCTGAAGATCATGGGGAGTATATCCCCGATTATTACAGCGGCTCGCCTATCCCTTACTTTTGGGTCGACAATCTGGTCTTGCGGGGTTACGCGGGGCCCAAGTGGAGTATCTTCGATATTCCGACTGCGGAAGCCGTGCTGCGCATCAAACAAACCATTTTATATTGTCCGTTGGACAAGGATAACTGGGGAGGCGGCTCTTATGCCATCAACGGAAGCGGCCCAACGTCGGGGAATTGGCATGGAGTGAGCAACCACAAGCTCGGGGAAATCAGCCAGCCGGGCGCAACCTGGATGGTGACCGATAACAGTCCCAGCCCCCAGTACTACTATGGCAGCGGGTTTGGTAGTCTGGTGAACCAGGATCTTTACTGGACCTGGCGACACTCCAAGGGCAACAACTTCCTTTTTGTTGACGGTCACATTGAGTTCCGGAAGAGATACATAGCGACGGCAACGGAAAATCCCGTGTTCTGGGGATTCAATCAGTGGGGTGTTTACGGCGAGCCATGATCTCTGTTCAAGCCCCATTTTCCCAGTGATGCACTACCGACAGCCAGCCTTTGAAAGGAGGTCCGCATGAATGAACGGGAGCGTTTCATTCGCACTCTGACCTGCGATCACCCGGATCGTCCCAGCTACGGGGTCTTTTCGAATACTTTGGTTTTGATCACACATGGCGTTCCTCCGGATATCGCCTTGGATGACTTCCGTTATTTCCATGACCGGGTTCGGAAACAATTTGAATCAACATGAAAAATAAAATCTCAGGCTCTATGAAAAAATATTCCAACTGCTTACTGATGGGATTGACATTGGGATCATCACTCGCTTTGAATGCGGCCGAACCTGCCGCCAAACCCAGTTTCTGCTTTGTCACCGAGTGGTGCAACGGCGAGCAGGAGGATGTGCCGCTGGTGGCGGAGTTGCGCAGGGCGGGTTTCCTGATCGACAACATGGGCATCCAGAACCTCACGCCGGACAAGATGAAGCAATACAACGCGCTGATCTTTCCGGAATTCCCGCTGACCGATCCGCTGCTGAAACCGGGCCAGCAGATGGCCTGGCAAGTGCATCCGGATCTGTTTAAACAGTTCAATCCCGTCATTGATGAATACGTGAAAAATGGCGGCGGCGTGGTGGTTTATGGCGTGTGCTTTTTCCAGGGACAGCTCCTTGGCATGGCCCCCATGAACAAGATGATGGAACCGTGGGGCGCCACTACTCTCTACGAACAGGTGTGGGATTCCGAACGGCAGTATCACTACAAGCAACTTTTCGCCCACGAGTATTCCTGGACTGCCAATCTGACCAAACATCCGCTCACGGAGGGGCTTAAGCGAATCTATTATCTCTCGGACGGTTACCATGGACCAACCACTTGCACGTTCAAACTCTCAAAAGCATGGACCCCGTTGGTTTGTGGCGAGGCGACCGCGCGCAGTGTTCCCGGCAATACAATCGTGGGTGGCGTTCCAGATTTTTTTGTTGATAAGAAGGGTTCCCATGATTCAGCGCCCCCTCTGATTGCCGTTCGGGACCATGGCAAAGGGCGGATCGCGGTGATTGGAATCACGCCGCAGGTCGCCGTTTTTGGGGCGCGCTTTGCCGGTTATGGAAACGTGGTGATGGATGTCGGTGATGGCAATATCGGCAGCGACTACGGCAAGCTCCAAGAGCGGATCTACCGGTGGGCGGCTGAACCCGCGGCAAAAGCCGGAACTCCGGGCGGCTACGTGGAAAAGCCGGCGACCCATGCCGTTAATCCGGATTTGCAGACTCCACCGATTGACTGGCCCCAATTTGATCCAGGCGCCGCAGGTCCCGCGCCTTTCCACGGCCTGATTGGCGCCCGCACCCAAGCCGGGGGCGGGTCCGGTTCGGTCGCCGAATATGTGGCGGCGGCGGAGAAAGCCGGCCTGCAGTTTATTGCTTTTACCGAGGATTTTACCCGGTTGAATGCCGAAAAATGGGAGGCGTTCAAAAAAACCTGTCGCGAGGCCTCCACCCAGAGTGTCGTGGCCATTCCGGGATTTCTCTACCGCGATCAATTGAACGCGCGCTGGGTGGCGGCCGGCGATTTTGCTTTCCCGCTGAAGGCGAGGCTCAGTGTGGATGGCAAACGGATCATCGGTCCGATGTGGTGGTTTGACAGCAATTGTCCGTTGAATGCGCCCATTGACGTGGGACACAATCCGCGTCCCTACTGGACGTATGGGATTTACGGAACCATGGCGGTTAAGACCTTTGAAAACGGCAAGCTCTTGGATGACGCCACCGATGCCTATCTGGATCGTCAGGAGATCGAGGACGTGCTGGCCCCCATTACCGTCGATCTGATCAACGCGCCGTCCAAAGTTGCCGCCTCGTCCGCACATCGCACGGGCGTGTTGGTTCCCAACCAGGACGAACTGCGCCTTGCGTTTACACGCAATGACAATAACGGCAACCTCTTCTCTGCGAGCACGGGACCCGCGATTACCGACTGGCGCGGATTCAACCTGACCCGTACAACCCAGGGACGCTGGGAACCGGTGCCGGGCACCGAACGGCTCGCGGTGTGCTTTAAGACGGTTTCCGAAGCTGGGCTCAAGAGCGTGCGCTTGCTGGATGGTCCCCACCTCCTCCGGCGGTTTGATGCGGCCGGCGCCAAAGAGTTTGGCCGGACGGTCCATCTCCTTCATGATCGCCAGCGGCACCTGATGGTTTCGGTTGAAGATGCCAATGGCAACACGGCGGTTTCAGGCCCGTTGTTCTGGCAATGCGACCAATTGAACGTCCACCGGATGTGCGGTGATCGCGGGAACACGATTGACTTCTCAGTGTTGCGCACGGATTCCGGGCGGGTGTTCATCAATGGGCCGGTGGCGCCCTACCAACGCAAGACCACAATGTTTGGTTTCTTTCCCGGATACTGCGATCTTACCAGCAAATACGCCGCGCCCTATGTCGATGGCGGGCTGCGTCCTGTGGTACACCAAAGCAATCCGCGCGTCATTTTCAAGGGCGAGAAGTTTCCGGAAGGGACCTTTGCCAGCCGCATGGCGCACCCGTTGTCCAGCCGCGACGTCATCATTCAACAGAGTGACTTGATCGGCTGGTACACCAATCAGTTTGCCGGCGTATGGGAGTCAACCGAACCGGTCCAGGAACCCAAGGATGTCACGGTCAGTGTGCGCTGGCTGGATTTTGCCAAGCGGTACCGTGATCCGGGGTTCACGCTGGTTGAAGGAACGCTCACGTTCCTGCGGGACGGCGACCTGGATCCAGGCCAGGAAGTCAACCCTTTGCTTCACCAGATGATGAACGCCAGCACGGACTTGAACACCCCGGCCTTTTCCATTGAAGGAGCGGGGACCGGTGGCCGCTTAGCCGGCCTGACGAGTAAAGACAGTTCACCCCTGATTACTGGACCGATTGCGCAAGGCGGCTATGTGGCGTTGTTGCCATGTCTATGGGGGGCCGGTGCGGTGCTGATGCTGGACCCGGGGCACACCGTTTCTGCCGCAATGGCGCGTCCACAAATTTACGCCCAATTCGGCCTCGCCATGGGCGGACAAAAGGTAAGGAAAGGACAGGAGATTCGCTACCGCTTTCTGGCGGGCCGTGGAATTTTGGGCGCGGAATCATCCGACCGCGAGTGGCGTGAGTTCGTGGCGAAGATGGGTTTCAACGGCAAGCCGGCCTATGCGCCCGCCGCCACCCAGGGACAGATCCTTTCCGCGGTCTATCTGCTGGAGGGCGAGACCAAGGACAACGGCTTTGCCGCCACGATCGCGAAGGCGGCTCTGCCGGTCCGTCTTCCGATCTGTGTGCATCCGGTGAACCCAAAATGGAGCGCGGCCATCGCCAACGTTGCCGATGGCAGTTTCCTGCCGATGGGGGTGATCGAAACCGAACAGAAGGCCTATGCCACCTGGGATGCCGGCAAGGAGTCGGAGGAGATTTACGCGGGCAACATCGTGATGTGTGATTCGAAGGATTTGATTCTCACGGCGGTTTGCGCGGGCAGCCAGTGGGAAGTGGACGCGCACAATCCGACGGAAAAGCCGGTGACCGCCACCCTCCGGGGGGCGGCCAAGTTCAAACCGCTCAGCGCCTTGAAGCAGCAGGTCGAGGTGCCACCGGGCCAATCGGTCGTCATCCAACATCCATCCAAATAAATGATCTTGATACAAGATGGCCGCGCACTTGTGGAAATCGCCCTGCCGAAACACAGCGACCGGGTCATGCGGTTCGCCGCGCGCGAGTTGCGCCGCTACCTCGGCGCAATTGGGGGCGCGCCGCCGCTCTTGAAAGAGATGGGCGAACAAGGCCCGCCTGTCGCGGAACCAGCGATCCTGCTGGTGGCGGGAGACATGCCGGCGAAGGACAAGGCGGTTGACGGCTACACCATTCAAACGCGCGGACGGCAACTGCTTCTCGGCGGCCGCAATAGCCGCAGCGTGTTGTACGCGGTGTATGATTTGCTCGAGAGTTTGGGCTGCCGATTCGTCGAGCCAGGCCTCGAGTTTGTCCCAAAACTCAGGACGGTCGCCGTGCCGCCGATGCGTCGAACCGAAACCGCCGCCTTCGCGCTGCGCAACATTTTCCGCAGCCTCGTCGTGCCGCAGAAGCAGGCGAGGCTTCACTTCCTCGATCCCGACCTTTTCATTCCGCAGATTGATTGGATGGCCAAGCGGCGGCTGAACCATCACAATTTCTACATTGACTACTACCGTTTCGACCTGTGGGAGAAGCACAAGCGACCCGTGCTCGACGCGCTGCTTGATCGCGGATTCGACCTCGAGGTCACGCACCATTCGCTGCATTATTTTTGTCCGCCCGACGAGAACCACGACTTTGCCGATTGGGGGCCCGCGACCTACCAGCGCCATCATCCCGACTGGTATTTGCCGGCGCTCGAATGCGGCCCGCGCGGGCGCTGGCAGACGCGGGTGGAGACGCCCGAAGTGCAAGAGATCGTGATTCGCCGTTACCTCGATTACGTCCGCCGTAATCCCGAACTGAAGATCGTTGGTCTCTGGCCCGATGATATTCCGATGAACAATCCCTCGCGCAGGCTGAATCCGTCCGACGGTTACCTGCAGTTTTGGAATCGCGTCGCCAACGCGCTCGGGCGCGAGTTTCCCGACAAGCGGTTGGGCATCATCGCCTACTTCGAGTTGATCAAGCCGCCGCGGAAGATTCGTCCAGCGTCGAACACGCACTGCTGGTACTGTCCGCTCGAACGCAACTTTCACTATCCGCTGCGCGACGCGCGCAACGGCTTCTTCCGGAAACCCATCAAGCCCTGGACCCGCCAACTCGCGCCGCAGCAGCTGGGCGTGTTCGACTACTATGGCTGGTCGGTTCCGTTCATTCCGTATCGCGCGATCATGCGCGACGACTTGCAGCTTTACCGCGAACTCGGCGTGGGCGGCGTGTACGCGTGGTCGGGATTTACCCACAACCTCTTTGGAGAAGACTGCCGCTGGGCGCTCGATTTCTATTGCCTCGCGCACTTGCTCTGGAATCCCAGCCACGACCTGCCTGGCCTGGAAGCAACCTGGACCACGCACGTGTTCGGAGACGCGGGACCGCGCGTCCTCGATTTCCTCGATTTCATGCGGGCCGCGCACCGCACCGAGGCGAAACGCGGCCTCGCCGGCTACATCTTCCAGGACTTTGCGGGTGATTGCCGCTGGATCAGCTTGAACACGCTTCGTCAGGCGCAGAAGCTTCTCGCCGCCGCAAGAAGAAAGGCCGATTGTAACCGCGCGCTGCGGCGAATCGACCGGTTGGAAAAGTTGGTCGCCCACGGCTGCACCCACAAAGTGGAACGATGGCCCATGGATTAAGAGCATGAAAAGGATACGATGATGTTTATCGACAAAGGATTGAATGATCAATGGGTGCGTCCGCAACATCTCAAGCGGGTGGGCGCGGGACGATACACGCTCACACTGCAAGAAACGCTGGGGAAACACTGGCCGCGCGAGATCGTTTCGTATCCGTTGCCGATCGAGACGCGCAATAAGACGATCCATGTTTCGTGCGACGGCGTGCGAACGCCGTGCCAACGGTGGGATGACCACCTCGCAATTCTTGTCGAGAACCTTCGGCCCGATGAGGAGCGGGTGTACGAATTAGAATGTAGCGGCGCTTCTGTGAAGCGCCGGAGCCTTCGGGAAACAGACGGTCTGCGCTTCACAGAAGCGCAGCAACAATTGCGGACCGGCCTTCACCTGACACGACACGACTCATATTCGGTTTTTTCCAACGGCATTCTCTCGCTCAAGCTGCCGGCAACGCAAAGTGAAATCCCTGCCCGCCCCTGCCCGCAGCTTGGCAGGCGGGGCCAGGCAGGCGGGTCAAATCTGAAATCTCTGCCCGCCCTTGCCCGCAGCTTGGCAGGCGGGGTCAGGCAGGCGGGTCAAATTTCAAATTGTTTGCCAGGCCCGATTGTTGCCGTGCGCCGCGGCGAAGGCCCGTGGCTTGGGCGCGGACGGCTGGAGAGTCCGTTTGCCGTTCGTTCCATCACGACCCGCCTCATCGAGCAGGGCGAACTCTGGACGACTGCGGAGGTTCTCTACACCTTCGAGGGCGGCTACACCTACCGGATGCGCATCAAGCTCCGACCCGACGACGAGGTTTGCGATGTGGAAGAGGAGAGCACGCTGCCCGTGCGGCTCTGGCCCGCGCCGCGTCCGTACCGCGAAATCGGCACGCTCGGAAAATCGTTCTGGGATCAGCCGCTCGAAGCCGTCGCCAAACCCTGCATCCGCCCCTGTCCGACGAGCAATTTCATCTTCGAGGTGAACGCCGACCGGATGATCACTCACTCAACAGGTTCGTGGGAGATCATGGATATGCCACTCGAGGGAGAGACCACCCTGGGAAGGGTGGTCGGCTCACCATCGTTGACGACTTACACGGCGATGCGTCCGGCGTTGCCTTTTATCGACGGGGGATGGATGGGCGTGTACCACTGCCGACGAGACGAATTGTTCGGTG
>JACQHZ010000257.1 GCA_016198745.1 Verrucomicrobiota bacterium | reverse complement strand
TTCACCTTGTGAAAAATGCAGGTTAGACCTCGGGATTGGTTTTTCCTGACTTTCGCGAACCAATCCGGCAAATTCGCGCAAGGTATTCGCGTAGAGTTCCGGGTTCACAAACGGCACGTTGTCGTGATTCGCCTTTTCCATCCACAGAAAGCGTTTGGGTTGGTTGGCAAGTTCGTAAAGTTTCCGCCCATGATAAGGTGAAATGGTTCGATCGTTTTTCCCGTGGATGACCAGCACCGGGCAATGCACCCCGGGCAATTTCGCGTTGTTGCGAAACTTGTCGAATGGGAAAATCGGGAAATGCGTCACCACCCGGAACGCCGTGAGGAACGGGCTTTCCAGAATCAGTCCCGCCACCGGTTTTCGAGAGGCCAGATCAACCGCGGGACCGCTGCCGACCGAGCGTCCAAAGGCGATGATGCGATCAGGCGGCACGCCTGACTTTTGCGTCAAATAATCATAGGCGGCGTCAATGTCGCGATAAGCGTTCTTTTCCGAGGGTTTCCCCTGACTGGTCCCATAGCCGTGGTAGTCATAAACAAAGATGGCAAAACCCATGCCGGTCATTTCATCGAGGACAGGCCGCACATCCCCCAAATCCTCGGCGTTCCCGTGGCTGTAAAGAATCGTATAAACGGCTTGGGGGTTTGGCAGGTGCATTGCGGAAATCCGGAGATGATCGCTGGTGGTCAGCTTCAAAATTTCCTTGGTGTCCTTGTAGCTGGATGGTTGGGGTTGGAAGATCATGTGGTCCGAAAAGAAAAGGCCATAAAGCGCGACACAAGCATAAATTAACAGGGCCGAACGCAAAATCCGTTTGCCTGAAAATTCGCCCCAAAGAAGCCTTTGCAAGTGAGATTGGTTCATGTCTCAATCCGGGTCAATATGAACTGCGCCCCGGTGATTCCGAAGGAGAGGAGGAACCGGCGTCTCTCGCGCAAAGGCGCGTTCGCCGTCCGCAAGGTCTGGATCACGCAATCATAACCCGGTTCATTTTTCATTCTGTTTGATTGTTTATCACACAATTGTTGATGATGCAACAAATTTTTCCAATAGACCTCGATTGGCACCATCGCCGTGACCCGGCAAGAGAGGGCCAATGGGGACACGGAAGAAATCTTGATCGAAACAACGCAACCGCCTATGAACCTTTCCGCTTATGTGGCTTCTTGAATTCCTGTTTTTTGCGATGACCCTGGTCATTTGCTGGCTGTTGTTCGGCTACCTGCTGTTCGTCTGGTTCATCGGGTTGTTTCGGCGCAAAGGAGCGCCTGTCTTCCCAACGGTCTGGCCAACGATCTCGGTGCTTGTGCCATGTTTCAATGAAGAAGATCAGATCATCGCCAAGCTCGAAGACCTTCGGAAGCTCGATTATCCCCGCAACTCCCTGGAGGTCCTGTTCACGGACGGCGGAAGCGCCGACCGCACCCTGGAGCTGCTTGCAGCAGCCATCCATCCGGACGAGCCCATCCGCGTCTTGAAATGTCCGACTGCCGGCAAGATTCAACAACTGAACCACGCACTGGTCCAAACAAAAGGCGAGATCATCGTCAACACGGATGCAGATGCGCGGCTTGCGCCGGATGCGCTGAAGTGGCTGGCAGCCGAGTTCGCCCTTTCGGCGGATGTGTGGGTGGCCGGCGCCTATTGCCGGCCGGCGCAATCCCTGCCCATCGAGGACTACTACTGGTCAACGCAGAATCGGGGGCGGTTTCTTGAGAGCGACGCAGGTTGTTGTTCCATTGTCATCGCCCAGTGTTATGCGTTTCGCCGCGCCTTGCTGACAGCGTTCCCTGACAATGTCGTGGCCGACGATATCTATGTGGCCTTTCTGGCAAACACGATGGGGTTTCGCACTGTCTATTCGCGCCATGCCTCCGCCCTGGAAACACGCGCGCCCCACAGCTACTCGGAGTTTCTGCCGCACAAATTTCGCAAGAGCAACGCCTTCCTGCGCGAATCGTTGCGTTTTATCTACCGTTTGCCCGAGATGGGGCACCTGTGCAAGTTGATGATGCTCACCCGCACCGGCCAGCAATTGATCCTGCCGTCCGCCCTGCTGTTCTGGGTGTTGCTTGCCGGAGCGCTTCTGACTCTCTTCCGGTGGGACATCGTGGGGCTTGCGGCCGTCAGCATGTTTGTTTGCTTTCTCATCACCAGCCGCATCTTTGCTCATGTCAAGCTTCCCGACAACCCTCAGCCGCATTCGCTCCTGACCATGATTGCCGGCTATTTCCTCACCATGCTGATTCTGCTGGCGACCGGTCTGAGCTATCCGTTTTTCCAGCAGCGGAGTTCGTACGCCCGCATCAACATGAAGTAACGTTCCTCCGCCGGCAACCACCATGAGCAAGTTGAAAGAATTCCTGTTGAACGCCAGGTATGCATTCAACCCGCGCAAGCCGTTTCTTTTCGGACGGCTGGTTGGCGCGGTGGCCAGGACTTATGTCTTCGGTCGGCCGCCATTGCGCTACGTGGATTTCTCGCTCGATTTTGCGTGTAATTTGCGTTGTCAACATTGTTTTGCCACCGCTCTTCAGCAACCCGGACGCCGTCGGATGACCGTCGCCGATTATGCCCGTGTGGCAAGGGAGTGCATGAGCCTTGGGGCCGTGAATTTTTCGTTCCAGGGTGGGGAACCGCTTCTCTTCCGGGAACTTGGAGACATCATCACCGCGTGCCAACCGCCGCGCAATGTGATTTCGGTTACGACCAATGGCACGCTTTTGACTCCGGAACGCATCGCCAACTTGAAACGATTTGGGGTGGACATCCTGACCATCAGCCTGGACAGCGCCATTGCCGAGGAGCACGACCGCTTTCGCGGCGTTTCAGGCTCTTTCGAGAAGACCATGGCGGGGATAAGACTCGCGCTCAAGGAGGGACTGAGAGTGACGCTCGGCACCGTGGTAACGCGCCAGACTGTGAGAAGCGAAGGCATCACCGCGCTCATTCGTCTGGCCCAGGACCTGAAGGTTCTGCTTTACTTTATCCTGCCGGTGCCTGCCGGGCGCTGGTCGAGTCATCGTCAGATGCTTCTCACGCCGGAAGATTTGACATACCTTGATGAATGGACCCGACGTTCCCGTTATCTCAGGACAGACTTTCAAGCCAACTTCGGCGGCCACGGTTGCGGGGCCGTCAAGGAAATCCTGTATCTGACGCCCTACGGCGATGTGTTGCCATGCCCGTTCTTGCACATCACCTTCGGCAACGTGCTTGAAGAACCCGTCAACGTCATCCGTGATCGCGCTCTTCAGAATCCTTACTTTGCCGTTTACCATCAAAAGTGCCTGGCCTCCACGGATGAGGAATTCATTGAGGAATACCTGAGCAAGACTTTCGGAGCGGACAAGTTGCCTTTGCGTTGGGATTGCGTTTTTCCACCTCAGGAAGGAGAGAAGGCCAAGTGAAAGCTTATGTCACCGGCGCCACAGGCTTCATCGGAAGGCGGCTTGTTGAAAAGTTGCGCAAAGATGGCGCAACGGTGATTGCCCTTGTCAGAAACAATCGGCACGGTCTGCCCGACGGCGTCCAGACGGTTCTCGGCGACATCCTGGAACCCGATTCGCTGCGGGAATCCGGTTTGGGTTGTGATCGGCTTTATCATCTGGCCGCCCTGATCACCTTCGACCCGCGGCGAAGAGAAGAACTCCTGCGTGTCAATCGGGACGGCACGGTCAATATGCTGTCGGCGGCGCGTCGCTGGAATGTCGCGCGCACCGTCGTCGTGAGCAGCGCTTGCACCGTGGGACTCTCGCACGCGAAACACCACGTGCTCGATGAAGACTCTCTGTTGGCAGATGAACTGACGGACAATCCCTACCTGGAGAGCAAACTGGCGGCCGAAAGAGCAGCCGTGATGGTTGCCGGCGAGCAGATGGCCACGGTCGTCAATCCAACCACCGTTTTTGGCCCGGGCGACCGGACGCTCAACTCTGGAACCCTGGTGCTCAAGGTCGCCCGATCACGCATTCTGCCCGTCCCGCCCGGGGGCAGCAACGTGGTGGATGTTGATGATGTTGGGGAAGGCATCCTGGCAGCAGGCGAGCGCGGTCAATCCGGCCGCAGGTACATCCTCGGCGGCGAGAATCTCACCTTCGCTCAAATCTTCGACATCGTGGGCCGTGTGGTGGGGAATCGGCCCATAACCATTCCTGTTCCTGGTTGGATGCGCATGCCGATGGCCGGCGCCGCCCGTGCGGCAGGCTGGATATGCAGCAGTCGTTTTTTGACTCCCGAGATAATCAACGGTGTATTCGCCTACAAATGTTACTCCAGTCGAAGAGCGCAAGAAGAACTGAGTTGGTCGCCACGCCATTCTTTTCGTGAGAGCGTGGAGCGCGCTTGGGCATTTTATCGGCAGGAAGGATTTGCCTGACGCGACTGTAGCACCTGCATCTCGGTGCTTTTTTGCCCCTCTGCCCGGTGCGATCAGAGGCGTTGTGTCAGAGTCTCCTCCGTCTCTCCGTCGAAAAGCTTTTCTGGCTGCGATTTTAATTTTTAGTCAACTTAAATGCAGCCGCACCAGTTCGGTTGCGAAGGCGCGCTCACCGGCATGGCCCGGGTGGGCGGAGGTGGCGCACAATGGAAGCAGGGTCCAGATTTCGCCCTTGCCCAGCTTGTGACGCAAGAGCAATGGTCGGCCGTCGCGGTCTTGAATTTCGACCGCGGCTGAACCCACCGGCCGAACCACCGGCATCGTCCGGCCCGGAAAACCAGGCAAGCTCCACTCACGATCCCGCCAGCAAAAGCGCGCCACGTGGTCGGGGAAGAAATCCACAATCTCCGCGCCCGCCAGCTCACGGCAGGCGGGTCCCCAGCAGTAAAAGTTCGGCGCCCACCAGAGAAGCTTTTGCCCGTTCTTGACCTCGGGAATCAGCGCCGCGATCTCGTCGTCGCGCAACGCCGCGCCGGGGATGATCGCGGGCGCGCGGTGGTTGCGGTCCAGCTTGCGAACGATAACGGCCTGGCAGCCGAGTTCGTCGAGAATTGAATCGGCGCCGGCGTACTGCTCGCACTGCCCGGCCGGTTCGTTGCCTGGATTTCGCTGGTTGTCGCGGACGTACCATTCCTGCGGCAAGAGCAGGTGTACGGTCCCGGCTGGATTGACCACCGGAGCAGCGCGGACGCCGCTGGTGAGTTCACGCGCAAACTCGATGAACGGTTCCAGTCCGGGCTTCACCCCGCCGGTTTCATCCACCAACCCAAGCGTGCGTTCGATTCCGCCTTTGTCGTAGGGATGTCCCGAGGCATGAATATCTTTCCAACACCAGAGGAGGAATCCGTTTGCGCCCGCCCGCCAGGCGCGTTCCAGCATCCCTTTCAGATAGGCCCGTTGCTCCTCGGCGCCGAACGTCGCGATCGTGCCGAATTCCTGCAGCATCACCGGGCCGAACGCACGGAGAAATTTCACGTAGAACGGCAACCGCCGCTGCGTTTCGGGAGAGCGCAGCCCGGGCATCCAGCACTCGTTCCACGACGGAACGGGATAGCCGTGTGCGCTGTAAAAATCCCACCCGACCGGATCGGTGAGTCGGAAGCCCTGATCCTTGAAAATCATCATCTGCTCGTTTCCAGGAACAACGAGCACACCGGGAATCTCCGTCTTCACGCGACGCAACAACTCGATGCACCAATCGCGGACGGCATCGGGATGCGCTTCGTGTGCGTCGGGCAGACAGGACATTTCGTTGCCAACGTCGATCGCCAGCAAGTTGTCGCAGCCTTTCAGCAGCACACAACACCGCTGGGCGAAGGCGAGTGAGCGTTCGATCACCTCGGCGTTCTCGAAAAGATTCCGTCGGCCCTTCCACGGCGGCCAGAAAATGCCGCCGCTCATCCAGCCGACGAACAGAGAAGGGTGGGGGCAGATGCCGCATTCGCCGCACCATTGGCAGAACTGCTGCAAACGTCGCTCGACGCGCGGATCGTACCGGCCCGGCTCCGGCTCAAAATCCTCCCAGAGAATGAAGAAGCGCAGCGTATTGAACCCGAACCGCTTCATGCCCGCGAGATCGGCGCGAATCTCCGCTTCGGGCCATGTTTGCCAGATTCTCGCCCCGCAGGAGGCGCTGGTGTAGTTGCAGCCGACGGGCCAGAAGCGCTGACCGTTGCGCAGGAAGTAACCTTGCGCGTCCATTTGGAACTCGTTCATGGCGGTCATTCCTAACCCATCTCGATTTTCATTGCAATGTAAAAATTTACATTGACGGAAAATTATTTTCTGCCATACTTGCGCCCATATAAATCACAGAAGGAGAACCTCGCATGAGAACGCGTAAACAGACGAGCCGAACCGCGCCGCGCGACGCGACGATTGTGGACGTGGCGCTTCACGCCAATGTCTCGCTCGCCACCGTGTCGCGCGTCATTAACCGCAACCCCAAGGTGGCGCCGGCCATGGGCGAGAAAGTCTTGGTTGCGTGTCGCGAGCTTGGGTTCGCTCCGAAAGTCCAACGCCACGCCATCGGCGTGGTTGTGGATTTCAATCCTGCCATGCTGTTCGGCGCGAGCGCGGCTCTGGTCGCCATGATGATGAAGGAGTTGGCGAAGCGTGACTACACAATGGAGTTGATCGAGCTGGAGGATTTGCAACTGGCGTTCGTGGCGCACGTCGAGGGCGTGATCGGCATCATCTTTGATGAACGATTCGCCGTGCTGACCAAAATTCCGAAGCTCCCTCTCCTCACCATCAACCAGCCGATGCTCGACCAAGGCATCCATAGCGTTGTGAGCGATCATTATCAGCAGGGCGCGCTCGCGACGGAGCATCTGCTTGCTCGCGGGCATCTGCGGATCGCATTCCTGGAGAACGGCCCGACGAACTGGGGCAGCCGGCAACGGCTGGCGGGCTATCGCGCGAGCTTGGCCAAAGCCGGCGTTGCGTTTGATCCCCAGTTCGTCTGCTACGCGCAGGGCGACACACTTTACGCGCCGCTCAATCGGGTGGTCAAACAGGGCGTGACCGCGATCGTGAATTTCAGCGAGGATTACGGTTTCGAGGCGATCCATATTCTGACGCACATTTTGAAGCTTTCCATTCCCGACGATATTTCCGTGGTCACGATGGAGAACCTGCCTGTGTTCAAGTATCTCACACCGCCGCAAACGGTGGTTCGTCAGCCGTTCGATCAGTTGGTGCGCACGGCGGTGGAGCAAATGCTGAAGCTCTGTTCCGAACGGGCAAAGCTGGGCGTGGGAAACAAACTGGTGAATATCAAACTGCCGTGCGAATTGATCGAACGCGAGTCGGTTGCGCCGGTTTCCGCCCCGGCCAAGGTCCCGGCAACAAGCGCGTCAGTCCTGAGGAGGGAACGATGACGGAATTATCAGTCATCAGTTATCAGTGATCAGTGATCACCCTTCCCAGGGTGATTTTTCCCTAACCAGAATTTCACCATGAACGATTCACGATTCACGATGCAAACGGATGGAAACCATTCCATCATTCCATCATTCCATCATTCCATCATTCCATCCCTCCACGCCTTCACCCTGATCGAGCTTTTGGTGGTCATCGCGATTATCTCCATCCTCGCCGCGTTGCTGACGCCGGCGCTGAAAAACGCGCGGGAAGGCGCGCGATCAGCCGCTTGCATCAATAACCTGCGGCAGATCGGAATCGCCCTTATCCAGTACGCCGCCGACAACGATGACGCGGTGATCGCGCTCAATCAGACTGGAAGTTGGTGGCGGTGGAACGAGGAGCTGGCCGCGCACTATTTCAACCAACGGGACATTGTCCCCGGCAACACCCAACTTGCGCCGTCTTTTACCGTCCGGACCGTGCTCACGACGACGACGGTTTCCAACTGGACCATATCCCAGTGGCAGATCGCGCAACGCCGGCAAAGCCTGCCACTGCATTGTCCCTCCTTTCTTCAGAACGACTGGGACGGTTTCTCCTGGATGCCCGGTTGGGGGGCGTTGGCGGCGGGATATGGGGTCAATTCCGCCATGATAGTGGGCACGGACGCCATACCGCTTCGCAAATTCTCCCAGGTGAAGAATCCCGCGTGGACCCTGGCGGTTGCGGACATCGTGCCGAACCAGGCTTACGACGGCTTTCCCCATATCTTCTCGTTTCAGTATTCCTTCACGCTGGGGGGGTACCGCCGATTCGCCCGCGGCCCGCATCTCGGAAACAGCAATTTTCTCTATTTCGACGGGCACGTTCGGTCCCAGAACTGCGACCAAATGAACGCCATCGCGATGGACTGGGTCAATTCGCTTTCTTCCTCGCCCATCGAGTACAACCTGGACAACGGCTACTCGTGTGATGCGTCAATTCCGCTCTCCTACTAATTGGTAGGCAAACATCATGAAAGCGACTTGGAACACCGAACTCTACCGCCGCGTGCATCGGGTGTTGTGCGAAATCAAGATGGTGGACACGCATGAGCACTTGCAGTCCATCGAACAACTTCCGCTTACAGAGGAAGTGACCATCGGACGGCTTTTTCAGATTTTCACCAGCAGCGACCTCATCAGCGCGGGCATGCCGCCCGAGGACATGCGTCGCGTCGCGGACGGACGCGCGGGTCTGTCGCCCAAGGAACGGTGGAAACTCATGGCGCCATGGTACAAGTTCGTTCGCAACTCGGTTTATTTCGAAGCGATTCGCATCGCCATCCGCGACCTGTACGACGTGGACGACTTTTCCGAGGACACGGTCGACAAACTCACCGAAGCCATGCAGCGCGAGGTGCGCCCTGGCATCACGCGCAAAGTCTTCGACAAGGCCAATATTGATTTCTGCATGAACAACCCCTTCGGCGCCGCGCTGGTGTTCCGTCCGTGCGCCGAGTCCGAGGAGTTCATCATCGACATGCACGATCAGTTTACCGAGTTTCCGATCGCGCGCCTGGCCGAGGAGACGAACCTCGCCATTCTCTCTCTGGACGATTACCTGCGGGCCATCGACGTCATCTTCGAACGCTACGCTTCGATTGCGTGCGCCTACAAGATCCCGCGCGGCTACGATCGCCCGCTCTACTTTGAGGACGTCCCGAAGCATCAGGCGGAAAAAACATTCCTTCGTCTCCTTGCGTTCAACGACCGCCCCGGCCGACGCGAGCTGCAAGCGCTGGAAGATTTCGTCCTCCACTGCCTCTGCCGCAAGTGCGGCGAGCACGGACTGCGGATGAAAGTTCACTGTGGCCACCAAGAAGGCAACGGCAACGTCGTCGGCAACGCCCGCGCTTCTCTTCTGACGAACCTCTTTCTGAAATATAACCGGACCATGTTCGACATCTATCACATTTCTTACCCGTACTGGGAAGAAGTCGTCTCCATCGTAAAAACATTCCCCAACGTGACGGTGAACTTCTGCTGCAACTGGGTGATCAATCCCAAGGCAGCGCGGCATGCGTTGTCTGTCATGTTGGATTGTGTTCCCGCCAGCAAGATCCACGGTTTTGGAGGCGACTATTTCTATGTCGAAGGCAGCTACGGCCACGCCGTCATTGCTCGCCGCGAGATCGCGCGGGTGTTGTGTGAAAAAATCGAAGAAGGGCGTTTTACCGAGGACTACGCCGCCGAGGTGGGCCGAATGCTCTTGCGCGACAACCCCATGCGAAACTTTGATCTCGCGCCGCGCCGCGCGCGGTTCCGTGAATGGGTGAAAGCCACGTATGCTCGACAACCTTTAAAAGACGGACCCGGGGCTCGAAGACGAGCCGGCCATCCGTCTTTTTGCGACATGCCCAACAACCCAACCCGAAAGCAATCATGAACGATTCACGATTCACACTTTACATGTGGCACGGCCGCCCCCGGCTGTGCCCAAAGGGAAAATCACAGCCGGGGGCGGCTGTGCCACATCTTCAATCCGCTCTCCGGCTTCATTCGGCAATCGGCATTCGGCAATCCTCATTCACCCTTATTGAACTTTTGGTGGTCATCGCCCTTATTTCAATCCTCGCCTCGCTTCTTTTGCCGGCCCTCAAGCGGGCGCGCGAACAGGCCAAGGCGATCCAGTGTATGAACACGCTGCGTCAACTGAACCTGGCCATGATGGCATGGGCGGGTGACAACGACGACGCTTTCATATTCCAGAGTTCGGCAGCTAATGCTGTTGGGGGTTGGAGCCAATGGCCATGCGTGCTGGCGCCCTATTTCAACTCCTCCTGGACCAACTCCAGCTGGTTCAACCCGGCCAACACCATGACCGGCACGGCCTCCGTACGCAAAGCATTGCCATTCTACTGTCCCACCTGGGTTGACCTGGATCTCACGGTGCCTCACCCCGTCACGCCGGGATGGTATGGCATGATTGGAAGTTACTATCCAAGTTCCTACAGTCAAAACCTCAACATAGACATTGACGATGGCCCCCCCCCCTACCCCTACGCCCGGGTGAAGATAGGCACGCTTCGCCAGCCTTCGAGAACCATGTGGCTGATAGAGAGTATGCCCGGAACCGCGTTCAATACATTTATGTGGGGAGTATCCCTCCCCGCCCAAACCTATCCCATCCACAATGGTTTCCTCAACGTCCTTTTCGCGGATGGACATGTTCAAGCGATCAATTACCAGGCGATGACAATGGCCGTGGCTGCGGTAGATCAAAACTTTGCCATCGGGTGGGATGTCAGTACGCGACTCGTTCCTGAAGGGCCGCTGCAATGAACGCCGCGCAATTCACGGATGCCGGCTTGAACCCGAAAACCGAAGTTTACCCTCGAACTTCGGTTTCAGGTTTCTGGTTGGCGAGATAAGGAACAAAATGAAATCCATGTTTCCAATGACACCCAAATCATTCCTCACCCGTTTGATTGCAGTATTCCTCCTCTTTTTCTCGGCCGAGGTAAACGCGGAAGTCCTGTTTCTCGCGCATTTTGACAAGAACCTGGACGCCGACTATGCCGCCAGCGGGCTGGTCTCGGCATCGAACTACTCGACCGGCGCGCGGGGCGGGGACTCCGGGTATTTTCCGGGCGCCCCGTCCGGCGCGGCCGATTTCGGATACCGGGTGCAGCCCCAGGCGTGCGTCAAGTTCCCGGTCAAGGGCAACGTGGATTCCCGCCAGGGAACGATTGATTTCTTCGTGAAGACCGCGTGGGAGTGGACCTCGGAAAGTTTGAAGTCCAAGGACGCCGAAGCCAACCCGACCTTGATTTGGATCGAGTTGGCCGGCGGCGGACACATCCAGGTCTATGCCTATAATCACACGCCAACCAACACGGCCTCTCTGGCTTTCGACTTGTACGACGGAAAAACCGCCCATCCCCTTCTCGCGGGAGTCGGGCCGGTGGGGAAACGCGAAGTGGACCCGCCCTGGAAAAAGGACGAGTGGCATCACGTCGCCGTGTCCTGGACGCAAACCACCACGCGCATCTTCGCCGACGGCAAACTGGTGGCCAAGAAGGATTGGGAACCCGCGATCACGCTCCCGCCTGCCGAGGGCGCGCTGTGGGTGGGCAGCCGGGAAAACCTGGGAAGCCGGGTGCTGATTGATGAATTGCGAATTCAGAATCTCGCGGTCGATCAGATGGCGGTCCCCACGACGCCCTATCCGACCCCGGCAAAGGGCGCCGCAGTTGCCGAGACACCGGCGAAAGCGCCATGGGCCACGATCCCCTGCTACCGGACGGCAACCCCGCCGTCCTTGGACGGACGGATGGAAGATGAAATCTGGAAACAAATTCCGTGGATCGGTGGATTCCTCAACCTGCGGGAAGGCGGCACCGCCTTTGCGGCGGTACCCACCCGATACGCGATCTGCTACGACGACGATGCGCTTTACCTGGCGGTCGTCTGCGCGGAGCCAAACGTGGCCAACCTCAAAGCGGAACAGAAAGGGAAGGATGGGCCGGTCTTTTCGGACGACGCCGTCGAAGTTTTCATCGATCCGCTGCGCCGAAACAAGCCCTACTACCAGATGGTGTTCAATACGGCGGGAGGACGCTATGACGGCGAAGGCATGGACGCAAAATGGGATGGGACCTGGATGGCGCGGACGGCGCGGGGCGCGAAGGAATGGAGCGCGGTGATGCGCATGCCATTGGCGGACTTCGGAGAAAAACCCTCCAAGGGAGCGGTTTGGGGCTGGAACGTGGCGCGGGATCGGATGGCCGGTGGCGGCGAAGCCTGCTCGTGGAGCCCCGTGGGAGGCGGATTCCACGACGTGCGTTCCTTCGGGGCGTTCCGTTTCGAGGGCGAACCGAATGGGAAAAGCGCGGAGAAGGAAGAAATGGGTTTGAATACGCGCTACCTCCAGGAGTCGCGCGCACTGATCGAAAAGCGATTGGGAGTATGCCGCCGGTGCGTGGATCGCGCCGGCCGGCAAATGGCGTCCCGCCAAGTGGACGATGTGCTGCGCGCGGAGACGCGGAAATTGGCGGATGCGATTAAGAGTTTCTCCGGAAAGGCCGCCGATTTGAAGGCGGTGGACCAGCGCCGATGCGCGCTGATCGAGATCGGCAGAGGGGTGGATCAACTGATGGCCAAGGTCGTTCAGGCCGTTCCCTCCGGAGCCGCGTTGCCTGCGCCGGACCTGCCGATGGGATTCTCGAAGAAAGGAGGTCTCGCCTATTTCGTGACGGACCGCGCCACCTTTGCCGTGGATGGCAAGAACGGAACCGTGGCGGGGCTATGGGATCGAGCCACCGGTCGCCGCTGTGTGATTTCCAGCGCGGATCATTACCGGACGGAAACACTCTCGGATGAAAACGAGGCGGATGAATTCGACGACACGGTCAAGAATGCCCGCGAGGATGGCGGGAAATGGATCTTGCGCTGCGAAAACCCGGATCTGCCCGGCGTAACCTTGACCAAAGAATACTGGCTGAAGACGGGCTTGCCCTCTGAAGTCTTGGCGAAGGAGGGAACGACCATCCTGTCCAAGCGCCTGTCCGTATCGGCGAATCCGTCGGAGAAGACGCTGTTTAAGGTGTCGTCCCGGACCTATTTCGATCCCGCCTTCCTTGAAAAGGCCTATTTTCAGCGGCTGACGCATCCGGCGATCATCCCGGATTCGGTCAAGAAGACCAAAGACATCACGGCGCCACTCGACGAACCCGGATTCATGGGGCAATCCACCGACGGGTGCAGCCAGTTCTGCGCGAGCGACCTGGCGAGCGGCCTGGGCGTCGGGCAATTCCTGCTGCGGATCCAAGGGCGATACGCCTATCCGCCCAAGAGCGTCCAGATGAGCCGGTGGATGTCGTGGGGCTGGGAGATGTCGTGGCTGGCATGCTTCCTCACGCCGAAACCTTTCGACTGCGAAATGGCGTATCTGCCGTACGAAGGCGATCATTTTACTTTCCACTCGCTTTATCAGCAACTGCCGGAATGGAAAGAACTTCATGCCGAATACGTCATCTGCCCGTGGGTGTCGAAGACCCGCGGTCTTACCAATGCGTATGTCGGGTGGAACGCGCTTAGCCAGGGATCGTTGCATCCGGATCTAGCGTTGATGCTTGAGACGTACAAGCAACTGATGCGGCCGAATGAGAAGGTCTTCGGGCTCCAGATGCAGGCAGGCGACAATTGGGGGGAATGGCCGGCGGCGGACGGCGAGAAGGCTCATTTCCGCGAACCGAACACCGACCGTTTTAAGGAAGAGATTCCGGCTGAGCATATTCGCCAAGGCATGGCCGGGCTGAACGCTCTGAACATCCCCCAGTACAGCAAGCACGGGTTCTATTCCCTCCCCAACGCCGTGAGTCCCGGTACGCCACCGGCCAAGGCCGGCTGGTACGTGGTGGATAAACGGGGGCGAACCTTGGACGGCGGCTGGGGCGCCACCACTTATTATACCGATTGGTCGCCGGAATGGATCGACTACACCGTCAAGGCCATCGAGCGCCAAGTGGACTACTACCGGCAAGGCTTCGTCTATTTCGACGTCACCTGTCATTCTGTAATGGCCGACTGGAAGGGCAAGGGGCGAGTGCTCCAAGTGACCGATATCATGGAGTTCTACCGCCGGGTCCACGAGGTCTGCGCCAAGCGCGGCGTGGCCATATGGGTCAATTCCGGCGCGGGGGCGCCGTACGTGGACGCCTGCATCTTCGAGGGCATCTCGGCTCCCGACTGCTATACGGCCGCCGGATTCCTCAAGGGCCGGTGGCGCAATCTTTTCAGCGATCCGATGATGATGATGAAGCTCTACGAGCCGCCCGGCGTTGCCTCCTACGTCTTTGCCTGGTCAGACATCTGGAGCGATCCCGCCAAAGATAACGGGCGTGAAGTTACGAACTATTCCCTGCTTATGGGCATGCGGGCTCAAAGCGCGTCCAACTCGAGCTACGGCGACCAGCTCAAGGCTTGCACTCCGCCGGGCGGCAAACCCCAGTGGCTGGCTGTCAGCCGTTCCGTTGATATGTATCATCGCGCCACGATGGAACTCGGCGGTTCCCAAATCGTGGACGCGGGTCTGCGTCCGTGCTGGTGGCGGGAGGATTCGGACGTCGAGGCCTATGCCTTTCGCATGGGCACCGCGCATATTTTCACCTGCCTGAACCATCGCCAGAAGCCCTGGCCCGGTCCGCTTTCCGCGTCGCGCAAGCTCCTTGGCCTCGCGCCGGGTAAGCGCACCTTCACGTGGATCTTTCCGGTCCGCCCTCTGAGCAGCATCGTCCGTCAACCGGATCCACCGCCGGTCAACTGGGACCGGTTGTGCCCAAACATCGAATGTCGGAGCTCCCTCCAGGAGAACACGGAGAAGATTACGGTGGATGTGGGCGAGTTGCCCTATCTCCTGGTGCGCGCGGCCGCCGTGACGCAGACGCCCGGCGCGATCGTGAGCGCCTATGGGCAGGACACCCAGTTTGTGCTTCCGTCCAACCTCGACTGCTCGGTCGAAGGGAGCGTGGATGAGGCCAAGCGCAAGATCCTGTTGACCGTTCGCGCCGACAAACCGTGCGAAGCGATTGGATGGTGGCCGAAAGCCTGGGGCGCGCCCAAGGTCCTCGTGAATGACCAGGAGGCGGCCGCGATTCACGTTTCCTTTGGAAAGGAGGATTTCGCGCGTTTTGCCGTGGAGCAAGGCGATTCGAAAGTAACGCTGGAGGCTAAATGAAAATGTGAACGTGCAGAGACGCCCCGAACCATAACCACTTTCCGCTGACAACCGGCCTCGACGCCCGGATGACAGCCAGAACCAGAAAGGAATAGCATGAAAAACTCAATCTTACTCGTAATTTGCGTTGCCGCACTGACGCGCCCTGAGCCGGCGCACGCGGAAAATGCCGTGAGCAACGGGAGCTTTGAAGCGGACACCGCTGGCTGGGTCGGATGTTTCACCACCGAAGCGACCGGGCAAAAAAAAGTTAAAACGTTTGTATCGTGGGAAGCCGAGGAGGGCGCCGGCAACACCAGGGGGTGTCTGCGCGCCAACCTTCAGTTCGAAGACCAACCGGTAAGTTTCCACAATAGCGGCATGATCACCACTCTGGTGAAGGAGTTTCCCAAAGATGCCATCCTTAAGATCGTGTTCTCCGCCAAGTGGGTTTCGGGTTCAAAGTTCCTAAACGTGACCCGCGCGTGGGGTGGCGGCAAGTGTGGGGTGGTCGAGATGACGCCTTCGTGGGAGGAGTACGACGTTGAAATCGCTATGCAAGTGGAGGGTAAGGACATTGTATTTTGCACGGTGCCGAACAAGAACGCCACCAACATCGGCGTAGATGGCGAGTTTCTCCTCGACGATGTCAGTGTGGAGATCAAACCGCCCGGGAAATAAGGACGCAGCCTTCATTTAACCCAACGACCATGAAATCCCGCTTTACCACCAAAAACATCACCATCGGTTCCCATACACGGATCGAGTTGCTCCTGCTTGGCGAGGAATTCCTCGGCCTCGGACAGATCTTCATTCGGGGGGCCGTTATGCGCGGTCGGGACGTTCCGCTGCGGCCCTGTCTCGAGACGCCCGAGGGATTCCTTTTCAACCGCCTGCGCCTCCGACGCGTCCACGCGGCTGGCGGCGGCCTGATTCTCCAGCTTGACGCCCTCGGCGAACCCGGATTCTACGCGGGCAATCGGATTGATTATCATTACGAACGGGTGCCCGCCTGGGCGACGGGCGGACGGCACGGCACGCTGGAAATTCTCCTGAAACCCGCCGTGCTTGATATCGATGGGACGGAATACGCGGGGTTCTCGTACCAGTACGTCGTCCGCCTCAAGGACGCGCGGTTCCATCAACTTCTCGATCGCGCCACATGGGAAATTGGCGGGCACGCCACCGGCAACATCATCGTCTCGCAAAGCCAGTGTTGCGAACCCGAACACCGTTGCACGCTCGACAGTTCATTCCACACCTGGGTCGCCAACGCCCGTATCCGCAACAATCGCGATGAAAACACCTTTCTCTCGTATTGTTTCACGCCGCGCTTTTCCAGCATGCAATGCTTCGATTTCCTCGACGCGTCAGGCGGATCGTTGGTGATGTTCTCTGATCGGCTCGAACACATCAAAGGCTCGGTGTTCAAGGAATCGGGACAATCGGTGATCCACCACTGCGACCTGCACTCGTTCGCGCTGACCAACCATATCCGGGTCCCCGCCAAGTTCGTTCTTTTTCACCCGACGACACGTCATGCCGACCACGAGTTTCGCAACCGCTGGACGGCCTGCCGCGATTTCGTCTATCACCGCTACCAGAAGCAGTACGGCATTCGGGAAGATTTTCCGCGCACCGAACACCACTCGTGGCTCGATGGGGAGTGCGACCACGTTTTTGGCCATCACATCTACCCAAAGAATGCGCAACGCTGGTACTACGACATTGCCGACATCGTCATTCCCGCGATGAAAAAGATGGGGTTCGAGAAGTACTTCGAGGGCGGACTTTTCAAGAGCCTGTTCACCGAGAATCCCGCCGATCGTTTTTTCAACTTTACCATCCTCGACTACGTGATCTCCAACCACTTTGGCGGCATCCAGTCCCTGCGCTATCTCGGGCGCAAATGCCGCGAGCACGGCATTCTGTTCGAACTATGGCTTGAATGCGGCCTGCACCCGTGTTCGCCGATTCTGCGGAAACATCCCGAGTGGGTCATTCATGATCCCCATCTCGGCGAGTATGCGGCGGCATCGGGATTCATCCGCGCGCTCGACCTCAATCAGGACGGCGCCTTTGCCTATGTCAAGGAGCGCTGGACGCGCCTGATTCGCCAGGCGGGGGTATCGGCCATCTTCCATGACTCCTTTCCGAACATCGGCAGCATGAAGATCAACAGCGCCGATCCGTTGCGCCGGCCGCAGCATCGCCGGTTGCTGGAACTGATCCGTTACTTCCAGGGACTGGGCATGGAATACGCGGGCGAGGGTGGCGGCCCGTTCGTGATCCAGCACGGCGGCCTTGGCTCAACCGACGACCGCGCCATGGGCGAGTGCAACTACCATTGGTTTCGCAACCGGGAGTACTCCCTTTATCGCACCTGCCGCACCATCGGATTGGAAGTGCTCCTGGACGGCCGGTTGTCGAACCAGGACTACTTCCGCTTGCTGGCGAATCAGGCGCCTTTGTGCATCGGCGGCACTCGCCGGGAACCGGAGGTCACCTCCAGCTTGAGGGGCATCCTCAAGCTTGGCGACGAATTCGCCCGGATGCAGAAGGCCTACAACCAGACCCGGCTGCTCATGGAGAAGCGCACCCTGCTGCCTGATGCGCAGGGTGTCCTCTGGCACAACGCAAAAAACCAACCGATGGTCTGCTTCACGTTCAAGGATATTCGGCTGCCCGTCCGGGGAACATTCCGGCTCGATGAACTCATCACCGGTGAAAAAACCGAAGGCCGTGACCGATGCGTTCTCAAGAAGCATCGCGTCCACCTGATGCGTGCAATCTGAGGCGCGCGCCGTGGAGATTGTCGCGCTCTGCAAAGCGAGAGGCTGGCCTGTCATTGCAGGGCTCGATCCGGATTCACCCGCCACAAAACCGCGCTCTTACAACTGGCTGAGATGTTGATAATGACTGTCGGCAGCCTCGACGGCGACATCGTGGTGACGAGCACACGCCGCGATCAACAAATCAGCGGTGGGGACGGTCAACCCCTTGAGACGCGCCTGTCTGGCAAGTTCACAGGCAATTTCCCAAACCTCCGCGGTCATCCCCAGTTCGGGCAAGCGCGCCTCCAAATCGCGCAGGACACGTTTTTCGTGGGCGCCTTTGGCTCCGTTCCACAGTTCGACGCGCACAACCGCGCACCAACAGGCCTCGCCTGAAAGCAGCAGGTCCGCGACCCGTTGGCTCACTTGGGCATCGCCACCGGATCGCAAACTGTGAATCCATGAGGAAGTGTCAATCAGTTTCATGCGCCCTTATTTTTCCTCCCGCATCCGCCTCAGTTCCTCCTCGGTCATCATGTTCTTGCATGTGCCCAGGTGTTTCACCAGAGCTGCCATCCGTCTGCGGCGGTTAAAATCCGCCACGGCGGTGACAATGGCCTCGCGCTTGGTCCTGGCTTGCGTGAAGGAGATCACATCCTGCAACTCCTTTTCTGGAATATCCAACGTGGTTTTCATGATTCTAAAATAATCTATTTAAGATTCTATATCAACACAAAAAAGATTCCAATTCTAACCTGCATTTTCAAGCTCGGCGATGAATTCGCCCGGATGCAGAAGGCCTACAACCAGACCCAGCTGCTCATGGAAAAGCGCACCCTGTTGCCCGATGCGCAGGGTGTTCTCTGGCGCAACGCAAAAAACAAACAGATGTTCTGCTTCACGTTCAAAGATGTTCGGCTGCCCGTCCGGGGGGCATTCCGGCTCGATGAACTCATCACCGGTGAAAAAACCGAAGGCCGTGACCGATGCACTCTCAGGAAACATCTCGTCCATCGGATTTCGTTTCCGGGTCAGTCCCCTTGATTCTTCCTTCAACCAACGTCAAGCGACAAAAGGGACTGACATTCGAAGTGCTCGAAGCGATCTATGATCCGCTGTTCGCGCTGGCGGCCGATATGTGCGTCCGCATGGCGCGCGCCGGGGTGGACATGATCAATATCGTCGGTGATGTTGCCATGCAGGACCGGATCATCATGGGGGGTGCCGCGTTGCGCAGGGCGGACAAACCGCGCTTTGCCAAGCTCATTGCCGCCGGCCGCGCGGTGAACAAGGATCTGCATTTCTTCTTCCATAGCGACGGCAAACTGACCGATCTGATGGACGATCTGGTTGACATCGGGTTCGACGTGATCAATCCGATCCAGCCCGAATGCATGGATCCCCTGGAAATCAAGAAGCGCTGGGGGCATCGCATCACCCTGCACGGCTGCATCAGTCTCCAGCGCACGCTCCCCTTTGGCTCGGTCGCCGACGTGAAGCGCGAAGTTGAAACCCTGGTGCGCGAATGCGGCCGCAACGGCGGTCTGGTGCTGATGCCTTCCAACGTCATCCAGCCCGACACCCCGGTCGAGAACATCATCGCCTGCTACCACACCGCGCGCGATCTCAATCGCTCCACCCTCCCCAACTGACAAAGCTCCATCGGCGGCTTGACTTCGGTGGAAACCTGGCGCAACATCCAGGTGGTATGGTTTCTCCACTGCCAGCCTCCGCCCGCGTCGAAAGGAACGTCCTTTCCGTGGTCGACTTGCATGCCAACTCATCCGAAGTCTCGTTCTGGCTTGAGCAGACGCCGATGAAACGACTTGAAGGAGTCGAGCTTCTGCGTCAAATTGCCCATGCATATGATCCCGCTTCCGCGCGACTTCCAGGATTTTTTGAAGTTGCTGAACGTCCAAGGGATTAGGTACGTGGTCATCGGGGGATACGCGGTCGCGTTTCATGGTTACGTCCGTTACACGGGAGATCTCGATATTCTGGTTGAGCTATCCATCGCCAACGCGGAACGGTTGGCGCGAGTTGTGCGGGAGTTCGGCTTCGATCTTCCCGAAGTCACGACGGAGCTTTTTCTCCGCAAGGGGAAGATCGTCCGCTTGGGACGGGAGCCCATGCGGCTTGAGATTTTGAACGACATCGATGGGGTTTCTTTTGAAGAGTGCTACAAGAACCGTAAGGAAGTGGAGATGGAGGATTTAAAAATCCCGTTCATTGATTTGCCCCAACTGCTCAAGAACAAGCAGGCAAGCGGACGCCAGAAAGACTTGGCCGATCTGGAGGCATTGTCCCCCAAGCCGTAGCGACCGTTTGTATGGATGCAAAACTCCGCGCGAAAAATCTCACATTATATCCAGCAGCTTCCAGAATGCTTCCGCATGCGCGGCGAACGAATGCAGGTTTTGCGCCGGCTTGAAGGTCAGGGGGCCGTCAAATGACGCGCAGCGCAGGATTGAAATCAACTCCTTGATTTCTGCATTGCCCTGGCCGGGCAACCGATGTGCGCAAGGAAATAGGAATCTGAATTTGCATTGTCATAACCGGGAAGATTCCGCGCTTCGACGACGGAAAAGGCGCCAAAATCGTAACTACTCAGGTCATTCCCGCGAAAGCGGGAATCCAGTTCATGCGGAATGGCTCCGCGCAACCGCTGGATTCCCGCTTTCGCGGGAATGACAGCAAAGGAATGGATGACCTGAGTAGTTACCCAAAATCAAGGAGTCGTGGCCGGACACTTTGTCGGACAGCGATCCGGGTAGAGCTTGCCATCATGGCAAAGGATGTCCAGGACGCTGATTGTGTTGATCCCGCCGTTGCGTTCCACGGTCAGGGCAAGCTCACCGCCGGTGAAGGCGTAGTATTCGTCGGGCAGAGGCCGTTGGGCAGGAAGAAGCCGCCCGCGCTGACTGGTCCAGGGGGTTGCATCGACAGGGATTGTCCTGCGCCTACTTTGCGGTGTCAACCGCCGGCGGCGCCTCATGCTGGTACCGCGCGACCATCGCCATTTCCGTGGCTATCGCGACGATGCCCCGGTCTTCGAGTTCGGCCAGGATCTTGACGATGGCCGGCACCGGGTTGTCCGCGTAGAGTTCGCTCACAAGCTCGAGCTGCCACCCCTGCTGGCGGGCGAACCGCAACCCAATGTTAGCGTAGAGTTCCGCCAGGTCGCCTTTCAGCTCCCACGAGGGATAACCAATGCTGTTGCCGAAATAGAAGCTGTCGCGGATGGACAGGCTGTCCGGTTTCTCCGGTGAAGGCAGGACGCGATTGCCTTTGCCCATTTCGCGTTTGAGGAATTCCAGGTAGGCCTGGACCCGTGGCTGGTAATAGTATTTCAGCGATTCGAACCGGTCCATGCGCCAGTAGTCCGACATGGTCTTCTCAATCTTGCCGTCCTTCAGCCCCGCCATCCAGCGCACCACGTCGTCGAAGGTCCGGGTGCGGTAAGCCGAGTTTTGGCCCTTGGCCAGCAGGGCCGCAAAGGCAAATTCCGGCCAACTGCGCACCGCCTCGTGCAGGCGCACTTGGGCCTCAAGACACCATCCGGTGGCCTTGACGAAGCGTTCGAAGCCCCGCGTATCCCCGCTGGCGTAGGCCATCTCGGCGCGCATGAGGTTCTGGTTGAACAGATCGACCAGCAACTGGCGGAGGCACTCGAACAAATCCTGCTGATACAGCCGCGAATCGCGCTGGCGTTCCTGTTCCCGCAAGGCCAAGCGGAGGGACTGCTGGAGCGCGCTCAACACGGGCAAGCGTTTCTCCATTTCCTCCACATAGCCCGCAAAGTCGATGGTGCGTCCGCCAATGTCGCGTGTGCCGAGGGTAAAATGGTACTTGGGTTCCGCGGTATAGTACGGCGCCCAGGTCCGCCCGTGCAACTCGCAAGGGCTGCGGCTGCCGAGCCGGCTGTAAACGCTGTCGGCGAGCAGTTCCCACGCCGCGCGCATGCGCTTGAAGGAGGCCTGTCCGTAGCGGCGCAGGACATAGCTGTCCAGAAAAGCCTGCCGCGTGAGATCAGGATTCCAGGCGAGCCGGGCGCCGAGTTCCACCATGACTTCGTTGGAGTCGGTCACCTCCGGCAGCATGAAGATGCCCGCGCAGCGACACCCTTCCGTGGCGCTGATCTGTTGGACATCCGTGATGAAACCCGTCATGTCGCCATGCATGAAGTTGCCGGGGCCATCCTGGTAGTACCAGCCGTATAGCCAGTCCTGGCCCCAGAAGTAGTTCGTTTCCCGGTAGAACGGCGACGTGTTCGAGGCAAAGTCGATGATCAACAGTTTCGCCTGGCTGGGGATGGCTTTGAAAAAGGCTGCCACCGTGTCCGGATCCCAGTACTCGCGGTTGTGAAAGGCCCAACTGTCAAAAGACACACGCGCCTGAGGCGCTTCGCGGAGCAGGATCTCCCCCATGCGCCGGGCCAGGGCGGTTACGATTTGGCGGCGCTCCGCCTGACTGGCGCCGAACACCTTTTCCTGGTAGGGGGCGAACGTGAAAACCTCCACGCCGGCCGCGCACTTCAGGAATTGTCTGACAAACAGGGAAACGTAGCGTTCAAACAGCGGGTCGTCGGGGTGCAGGTATCTGCCTTCGTAGGAACCCACCCACGTGCTCTTGATGTACCTGGCCTGGGGATACTTCTCCACAAACTTGGGATCCACCGAGCCTTCGCTGAGTTGGACTACCAGCGTGCCGCCGCACCGGCGCAGTTGCCCTACGATAGTGTCGGCCATCTCCCTAGCGGGTGTGTCCGTCCACTTGACATCCACCCCGAGCTCGGCCATCACTTCATCAAGCGGGTACAGTCCGTAGGGCGCCAGGAACGGGTTCAGCTTTTTCTTGATGCGGTAATCGACGTTCCAGCGCCAGTCTTCCTTGGTATTGGCCCAGTTGGAATAATGGACCGGCGTGCCGGAATCGGTCGAATACATGCGGAAGGGGAAGCGCGGTTTCCTCACGCGATCATGCGCGGCCAGGCTCAACCGGTTCGTTTTCGGCACCTGCTCGGCGATGCGAAAGAATCCGGCCTGGCACTCCTGCTCCAGAAAATCGTAGACGGCGTACAACGTGGCCCGACCCGAGCCGCCCGCCAAGCAAATGAGCCGCTCGCCAACCGAGACCAGGAAGGCATCGGGATTGGCGACGATCTCCGGGGCAGGCAGCGCCACGCCGCAACCCGCCGCCAGACGGCTGAAGTCGTCGTGGCAGAACGCGCCAATCAGGATGGCGGTTTTGCCGTCCGCGACGTTTGGCAGGGGCGGTTTCGCCAGTGCGATGCGGGCACCGGTGATCTGGCCCAAGTAGCGGGCGAACTCCTCCGCGGCATATCGTTCCGGCGGCGAGGCTTGGGGCCGCGTGTAGAGGACCACCTCCGTCTCCTTGTCAAGGAGCAACGGTTTTCCACCGCCCGCAACGACATGGTTTGGGAAGAGCACCAGCAGAAAGGCCAAGGCAGATACAGCGGTTGAGACGCGCGAACATAGTTGGGCGGCGAGCATAAGGCTTTCTCCGGCTACCATGGGATCAAGGGCGTACTGGCGTTGTAGGCAGCGCCAATCGGCGTGAACCGCACGCTGCCATCGAGGAAAAGCCCGTTCCGTGGCGAAGCATCGTCCGAACCATGGTAACCGTGCCAGTAGTCCGCGTCCCAGAGGTAGATGATTTGCGAGTGGCTGGAAGTGGCAAACGCCGAGAGCCGAGGGCAAGCCCGTCCGCCCAGTTCGGAAAACTTGCCATGCCAGTAGTAGGAGCTGATGTACCCGTTTGTGGGACCGCTCAAACGGTCGTTCGGACAGTAGTTCATGCCATGTTGGAAGTTGTAGACGTCACTCCAGGAGAGATTCAGATGCCTCGCGAGCGATTGGAAAAAAGGCTGCCAGTCGCGATGACGCGAGCTGGCGTAGTCGTACGGCAGCTGGTCGTCGTTGTCGTTGGCATACATCTGGACCGCGATTCCGACTTGACGCAGGTTGTTCATGCAGATCGTACGCCGCCCCAACTCGCGGGTCCGGGACAAGGCGGGCAACAACAGGGCGGCCAGGATCGAGATGATGGCGATGACCACCAGCAATTCGACCAGCGTAAAGCTGGTCGAATTGCGTTTCACGCGACCATACCTGGTGGGTGGCAGGCACGTTTCACGATTCACGGGGGACGATGTGGCACAGGCGCCCTCGCCTGTGGTTTGGAATGGAGCACAGCCCCGAAGGCTTTCGGGGCTGTGCCACATGTTCTTGAGTTCATTTTCCATCGGCATTATCTCCTCTGATTAGTTCCTTGCCAGTTTTTCGCAGCGTAGTCTGCGAAAAGGCGATAGACTCCCCAAGCGGGCAAGGCGCGGGGGTTACGCGGATTCATCGGGATAAAACTTTCTCCGTCCAGTCGCTCGACGCGTCGAGCGTGGCGATCAAAAGTCCAGTCGCGGAACGTCCAGACAAGCCGGCCGTGGCTGGATTCCCAACAAACGCCGGCGCCGTCGGGCAGGACCTGACGCCGGCCGGTCATGAACGGCAGCGCTTGATTGAAAAGACGATTGTGGCGCGCCCACCAATTGGGCAGGCGATGGTCGAGACCATGCTGATCGTCCCAGAGGATGTACGCGCGATTGGCCATGGCTCGGAACTGCGTTTGCCGCAGTTCTTGCTGCGCGCGGTTGCGGGCACGGACCGCCAGGCACATGCCGAAGGCCATGTCTTCGTTTCCGATCCACCAACCGAAGTCGTTCTGCCCCGCGACCGCGCGATCCTGCCCGATGCGGTCCCCGCGTAAATCGGCAAGGCCGATTCGGGTGACGCCGAACGGGCTGATGCCTTCGAAGCTGAGGATTTTGATGCCGAGTTTCTGGATGTCGCGGTACAGTCTGCCGAGCGCGACAAAGTTGGCGCGCATGTTCGCCGCGTAATTCATGGGAAGCAGTCCGAGGTTCGGCCACGAGTCCGTGAACAAATAATCCAGCCCGCCTTCCCGCTTCCAGCGACGGAGATCGGCGAGCACCCAATCGTAGATGCCTGTGTTCCAGTCGGCGGTTACCAATGTCTGGAAGCTGTACCCGCCGCCTGCCGGCTGGCTGTTGTGCTCGATCATCCGATACTCCGGGTGTTGCTGATAAATCGGGCTGCGCGGGGAGAAATGCGGAGCAAACCAAGCGCCCAACTCGATGCCCAGCGCGTGCGCCTTGTCGTACATATATCGCCACGCCTTCAACCCGCCCCAGAATTCCGACGGCAGAAACCGATGCGTGGCGCACACGCTCGCGCAATGCAGGTCGCCATGCACCCCACCGTCGAGCTTGCGGCGCAGGCCGAGCTGGGTTACGTCGCTCTCGGACATCACCTCGGGGAAAAATCGCCGGATGCCCTGTTCGGCGAGGCGCGGCAACAGCCGGTCGGCAATCGAATACGGCGCCTCGGCGCTGTCCGCCTCTTTGCCCGCGATGGTCATCCGCAACTTGCCGTCACACATGCGCGTTTCGTACTTGAGACCCACCTCGGACGCCACGACGGTGGGTTGAACTCCGAATCGAGCGCGGATGCCGCCATTGACGTGTTCATGCGCTGCCCACCACAAATCGCGGGCCTCGTGTTCGTCCAAAGATCCCGACGCGAACAGCACCCACTTCGGCGCGGTTCGCGCCCGATGCGACAATTTGAAACGATACTCGTCAATCACATGGAGCCGCGTACTGCCCGGTGGCGACTCAATCAGGCTGACGATGCTCTCCATCCGCGGCCAGAATTGGAACAGCGCCCCCTGTTTCGCGTACTGGAAATCGAACGTCTGCAGCAGTCCGCCGCGCGGCGCGAGCTGAAACGACGACCCCTGCGGCGAGCCGTACTGGCGCAGCGTCTTGAGGCAGTGCGTGGTGAAGAGGGTGTTCTTCGCGCCACGATAGACCGGCCTGTTGCAGTGGCCCTGATGCAGCACGGTGTTACCGGTAATGCTGCCGCCGATCTCCCACGTCGCCTCGGTCCAAAGCCGATGAATCTTCCGCGCGCGGCTGGCGAACTCGAACGCGTAGCTGAAGCCGACCCATTCCCGGCCTCCCAATTCCAGACGGGCGGGCGCGATCACAAGCATCAGCTTTTCCGCGACCGGCGCGAAGTTGTGTCCCACCGCGATCATCTGTTGGTTATACTCGTCGTGGTGTTCGGTTCGTCCCCACGGCAAACCTTCGGCGCGCAACTCGATTTCAACCCGGTCGGGTCGTTTGCGGATGCCGGCAATCTGAAATCGCGCATACAGGACTCCCTCCGGGGTGTTGGCGCGAATGAGGAACGGGCGCTCCGGGTTACGGAGTTTCACCGCGCCAACCGAAATCGCGCCGAGACCCAGGAACTCGCGTTTGCGGCAAAGGAGTTCGACGGCGACGTGATTGGATAGCTGGAGTCTCATGAAGTTTCCCGTTTGTCGGCGAAGCGATGGCCGATGACGAGCGGCTCGCAACGTTCGCCGCGAAATTGCCTCTGGACTTGCTTGATAAGGGCTTGAGCGATCTCGCGTTCGCTGGCCACGAGGTGACTCACGGGCACCGGACAGGGCAGGTTGATATTCTCGTTCTTGTCGAACACCAGCTTCAATTCTCCGGGGACATTCACTTGCTTCTCCAGGATCGCCATGACCGCCCCCTGCGCTGTCACGTCGTCCGAAACCACCAAACCCGAGGGGCGCTCGACCTGTTGCCACAAGTTGTGAAATTGGCGATAGCCGTAGGTGACGTACGATTGTCCGCGCATCTCATGCTCGTGCTTTGTAAGGCGCATCCATTTGTTTCTGATTTTCAATCCAAGCTCGCCCGCGATCCTCAGAAAATACTTGATGAATAGAAAATAGTCGTGCGGATTCCCGCCCGGCTCAAACGAGTCCGGGCAAATCGGCGCGATCAAGCCGACGGAACGGCAGCCTTGCTCGGCCAGACGCCGCAGGCTCAACTCAGCGAACCGCGGCAAATCCAAGTGCACGGTATTGGGAAGATTTGCAGTGGAGAAAGAGGCGACTGGAATGGGGAGCTTGTTCGTCCAACGAAGATGAGGCCAGTCCGTCTGCGGCAGAATCAGCGCTTGAATTTTCCGCCGCTGGGCCGCGCTCACCAACACAGGCCACGGTTTCCCTTGTTCCTCATCGCCGCGCGGATCGAGCCAGACGTTGGTTTGAATTTTCAACTCATCCAGCACCCGCTTCAACTGAGAGTGCACGGAGCGAACAAACTGCGATCCACCCTCCACGAAAAGTTTCTCGGGATAGTAAATCCCAACCCACGTCAACCGCTCCTCGCGCCGGCGGACGAAGGTTCCCCGCCCGTGCTGCCGCACCAACAGCCCGTCCTTGTTCAAGGCGGCAAGGGCGGCGTGAACCGTCGGCAGGGGCATTCCCCAGGTTTCGGCCAGCTCGCGCGTGGAAGGGATTCGCATGCTGGGAGCGATCTTTCCGGCGACAATCAAGCCGCGCACAAACTTCTCGATTTGGCGCTGAGGCAACTGCAATTCGTCCAGTTCCAGCTGGGAGAAGGGAGATTTCATATACACTGCGAACACTACTAACACTCCTAACACTTTTCGTCAAGAGCTTTCGTGAACTCAGGTCATTCCCGCGAAAGCGGGGAATGGGAAGCGGAAAGTGGATTCCCGCTTTCGCGGGAATGACAACAAAAAAAGGAATGACCTGAGCGGTTACGTGGATTATCCGAAGTTTCTGTCACGCTGGAACGGGGGGCGAGCCGGAAAAAACGGAGTACAAATGGTCCATCCATGACGCCGTCACATGGCGTCGAGCAAGTTCCAAAAGGCGTTCATGTGGGCTGCGAACGAGACAGTTTCCCGATCAATCTTGAACGTCATCGGACCTCGAAACCAAACTCCGTCTTGCAGGCGTCAAACGGAAGCACGACTGCGGGCGCGGGATGGGCGAGGTCGCAGACCGGGCCGCACGCGCAGCGCCATTAGTCCGAATATTTTTGTCCTACATCCCTCCAAGTCAGAACGAAATCCACCGCGGCTCCGGAAACCAGCCCGATCGTGTCGTAGCGGATGATTTCATGGGTGGAACTCCGTTGCCGTTCGCGATTGCAGTCGGATGCCTTCGGGTAAAGTAAGTTGCGCCGCCTGAACGGGACCATCCACAACCAACGCGGCCATTCGCCCCGTGACGCGCAAGCTTGCCGGAACCGCGGACCGCAAAATGATTCCGCTTGCGCGAATTTCGCCGGCGGCCGCGAGCGTCAGCGACAAGGACGTTCGCTCCTGACGAATCACGCCCGCGGTGCCGCGGAATTCCCAATCCGCTTCCGCCCAATTCAACGGCTGTAAGCCGATGAAAACGGCGTCCTTTCCCCGCGGGTGAACGACTTCCGCGCCCAGGCCATCGGCCAGCGCCCGAAATTGCGCCGGCGGTTCATCCGTCTTCCGCGGATACAACACCGCGACATAGGCTCGCCCCGGCGGCTGGGAAAGACGAAGGTTTCGGAGCGTCTCGATGTAAGGCGCATCACCGTTTCTTTCCCGCCATGCGCGCCGCATATCGCCGGGATACAAAAAGGTGTGGCTGAATTCGCGGGTTGTCCACCGCGGTTGCAGGGGCGTGGCCATGAAGAGATCGAGCGCAACGCCAAAACGACCTCGACCGCGCGCAGGATTGGTTTCCAATTCCAACGAATCCGCCATCAACCACAAGTTCCATTCGGTTCCGAGCGGATCAGGCGATTCGATGGTGTCGTTGATCGTCAGATAGGTTGGTCCGCACGGATCGTCATCGCCCGCATCCGTCAGCGATTTCACCAGCAACATCTGGCGCGTCCATGTGTGCGGCGGAATTTCGCGCGCCGGAAAATCCACGTTGGACGGCATGAGAACATCCAACCTCTCCGGCGCCAGCCCTTGTCGCCGGGAGACATGACGCCCCGCCGTGTAATCGGCCGTTGGCAGGCGGACGAAATGCGTGATTCGTCCGGCGTATTCCGGATCGCCATTTTGGCTGAAAAATTCGGTGCCGCCCATCAGCCCGTCACGCACCTCCTCGTGTCCGATGCTGACGCGGTTGTGAAACCAGGCGCCACGAAGTTGCGGAGTGTATGCGGACCCGAAACTCAGGACCAGCGGCGCGCCTTTCGCGTACATCATGAAGCTGCCCTGATCGCCGAAATTGTAGTGTTCAACGTTTTCGCCCATCCGGAATGCCACCCACGTCTCCTCCTTCGACGGAAACCCGCAGCGGAGCACGACGCCGAACCCCGGAAAAGAGGCGCTCCTCAGCGCCGGCGTCTCCGTCGGCAAGTCGGGATCAATCACCAGATCGCCTTCGCCGGGACGCCCCTGTTCGCGCCACATCCATTGCATCCGGCGCGAGAAAGGGGGATCGCTTTTTCTGGTCAGATTGGCCGCCCATCCAAATTGCGAACAGCCACCCCAGGAGGCCGTGCCAAAAGGCGCGACGACGCGGATGCCGAAACGCGGATCGGGCGGCGTGGTGATGGCCATCAGGTACTCGAAGTTTGCCTTGAGTTTGGGATGGGAAAAAAGATCGAAACCGTTTGCATAATGAAGTTGCACCGCCGACTGAAAAAGCGCGGGCAAGCCCACGAGATAGTGATAATGCGGATTCTCACGCCACGCGCCGCCCTCGCGCACCATCGTCTCGATCATGCGCTTTGCTTCTGCCTCGCCCCGGCGTCGCCATACCGGCGCCAACGGATGGTCGGCAAACACCCAGCTGGCCATTCCCAGGTGATGTTCCTGTCGGGGCGGCATGTTGACGTTTCCGCGATGAAAACCGGCCTTGGTCGGATGCCAGTCTTCATCGGCCACCATGTTCACCACAAACGCCATCATCTGCCGCAGTTCGGCGCGTTCTGCGTCGGACAGGTCCGGGATGCTCATCGCGGCATCAAACTTGAGCAATTCCGTTGTGGGCCGCCAGTTGTTCGGGGCCGGCATGGCGAGATACCCCCCTTCCATGAGTCCGGCCACGTACTGCCGCAGGCTCCGGATCACACCCATGGCCGCAAACGGGTCCCAATGACGGTCCGGAAGATAGGTGTCGCTCCACAACAATTCATGCGCGATGGTCGGATCCTGCGTGATCACATAAGCAGCCGGCCGGTTGCAATCATGGGTGAGATGTTGTATCGCTCGCGCGCTCTTTTTCAGACGCGCGCGGATTTCCTCCAGTTGGCCCGGTTCGATGAAAAGCCGCGGGTGCGTCACGCCCGGGTCCTGCGGCCAGTCCAAAATCCAATCCTTCACCTTGTCCAGCGGAAGGCTGCATTCCTTGACCACCGTTTCGAGGACGCTGGATGGGCCGGAAGCCGGCAACGCCGCCTCGATGGTCGTGCAATGGAGAATCCAGGCCCGGCGACCCGCCTGGCGCGGCCAACCCTCCTCAAGGCTGCCGGTATAAAACGCGCCATCCATCTCCACGCCGTCCCGCGCCCATTCCTGCTCGATGCGCAACGGCAGATCAATGGAAACCCGGTTCGTCCGGGCGGTCATAACATACATCCCCATGGGATTGCGCCACCAGCCGATTCGCGTGGGCAGCACCGAGACGGCGTCTCCTCCGCGCGCTTCCGCGCGATAGAAGGTTGCCCGTTGCGCGGTCTCCGGCCACCAGTTGAGATAACCGAGGATGGACATTTCGCGGCAGGGTTCGCCGAATTCGAGGCGACAATCCAACCCCAAACGGTTCTTTCTGGCGTCAGCGCGGCTCCGGCCCGCAACCACCTGATTCACATCGGCGGCCACCCGATCCGGTCGCAGTCCTTCTGTCAGCGAAAAGGAAAAAAACACGCCGTTTGCCGCGTCCTTCGCCATCTCAAACTCCTCTCGGATTTGTACCGCTTCACTTCCGCGCACAACCCGCACCCGGGCGGCATACTTTCCGCCGTGGAACAAATACTCGATTTCGACTTCGGCAAAAATCGGGCCATCCGCCACAATCCGACAGCGCGCGGCGGTCGCCAGGGCTTCACCCTTCATCGCGCCCGCGCCGATCCAGGTTCCTGAACGCCCGCGCACTGCCAGCAACGGCGCCGGAAGATCGCGTAAAGGAACGGGAGACGAAAAGTTTTTTGCGCCTGCGGCGGGCACGCGCGCGGCGACGGTTCCTCCATCGAGAATCAGACTGTCCGCCGCGCGAACAATCAACGGGGCGCTGGAGGGCATCCCGCGCTGGAGCGCATAGATCGCCTCGCCATCAGCGGGCAGAAGATCGACCACGAACGACACCGAGCAGCGTCCGCCGGCGGAAGGCTGAATCTGCACCGGCACAATGTTCTCCTTCGAATCGGCGAGAATGGCTTGCGCGGCGTTCTCCGGCGGCAGTTCGATTTCGTAGGTCACCAGTTCGCGCGTCCAGGAATGATGGATGCAATCGCGCAGCGTGAAGGTGTGGATTGTGGCGTGGTTCACGGTTTCAGGTTCACGGTTGAGGAGGTTCTTGGTTTTGAGCTGGGAGAAATCCAATCGTGAACTTTGAAGCATGCCCGGATTGTTGGATTGTCGGTTCAGTTTATTTTTTCTTCGCGGTGGTCACTTCCACATTGTCCAGGAGAAACGCGCCTTCCGCCACGGGGCTGGCGCCCGGGCCGGCGCCCGGGCCGGCGCCGGCAAACGGTTTCCCAATCAACGTAAAAACGAGGGCGTTATCCGCATGGGCGGTGGAGATGATGACCTCGAACTTTTTCCAGCCGGGTTCGAGTTCCACCGATTGACCGCCGCCGCCGCCGTGCAGGCGCGTGATGAACAGAAAGGGCGACTCATCAAGACTCTTCGCCGCAAACTTGATCTTGATGACTTCGGTTTCCGGGTCCAACTTGCCGAGCAACGTGCAGACGGCGCCGGTTTGCCACGGGGACTTCTCCTCCAGCGCTTCCGGAGCAGGCATCGTGACTTTCAGGGCGCCGCGCGATTTCCCCTCCGTGTCTTTTTCTTCCCAGGCCAGCGCATCGGGAAACCTCTTGGTAAAGTTGGCGAACACCCAGCCCGTGATGTCGTCTTCAAAATCCCCGTTCCTGATGAGATTTTCATCCGTTTGGGCCAGTCCCAAGTGGGCCATGCCGAGCGATAATACAATCGATAATGCAATGATCCGCTTGCAAAACTTTGTAGCGGCGCTTCTGTGAAGCGCCGTCCACCCGCCTGCCAGGTGGTGGGCAGGTCGGGAACCTGCCCCGAAAGCATTCGGGGCAGCTACATCTCGTGCCGGAGTTTTGCAAGAGGCTCCAATGAGTGGTAATTTGTTCATGGTTGTAACTACTCAAATTCACGGTTCAACGGTTCACGGTTAACGGAACTCAGATTCACGGTTGGGGAGCGCCCGCGCCCTCGCGTGTGGAAATTGGCGCCCACGCCGATTTTTCCGGGAGTCGAGGGAAGCTGTTGGGCGGGGGCGCCCAACAGAACACGCGGGGGCGCATGTGCTCCCCAACCCCTGAACCCTGAACCCAAGTAATGAACCCAAGTAATCACTCTATTTCTCCTTCACGATCTGATAGGCGCCCGCGGCGGCTTCCACGGGTGTGTCGGGAAAATCGAAGCCCGGCAGGTCCATGCATTTTTTCAAGGTCGTCTTGATGGGTTTGTCGGTCGGGTTGTTGATGGCCACGCGGTATTTGGGCGTATGATCGGACACCTTGGTGAACTCAATGATCAACTCTTTGGCGTCGCACTGAACGGGATGACCCACGATGCAGTGAGTCATGGGCGTGTTGGTCGTGTACACCGCCAAGTGAACCATGTCGCGGTCATCGGTGGCCAGGTTCCGATAGACGTTGGCGCCCGGGCTGTAGAAACCGGGCGAATAACCCTTGATCTGGAACTGGCCGACCGCCCAATTCGGATTGAACCCGATGAAGCGCAGCCCCAGCGGGATGTCCAACTCGAAGGTGGGCGCGGGCAGTTCAAATTCCACCACGCCGTTTTCCGGCGCGAGGTCAACCAGGCCGAAGTGCTTGAGCAGCTTCCCGCGCTTCACCTTCAGCCCACTGTCATGCTTGCCATCCAGACCGAGGTACTCGCGGATGCGCTCGATGCGATGGAGATTGCGCGCCGGTTGCGTCATGCTGTCGTACACGACCAGGTGCTTCCATGCGAAGGTGTCGCCGGCCTTGCTGGGCTTTTCGGGGGCCGGCAGGAAAAGAGTTGGATAACCAGACGGCGAGAAACGCAAGGGAGTTTCCCCCAGATTGAACACGATGGAGGTGTTGCCCAACTCGGTCGCGAACAGGCCCACATATCCGCCCGGCTTGATGTCAAACCCATATTGGTTCTCCACCCCCAACCCTTTCGGAACGCCGCCCGGCCCAAAGAAGGAAGCCATTGTCCCGCAAACGGGAGTTCGTCCGTTGTCCGCGCGAATGGCCCAGATGGGGACATTGGGGGAATCCTTGGCGAACCCGATGGGGGTTATTGATCCTACGTCAAGCACTTCGACGGTGGCATCCTTCTTGAGGGTCATTGTTCCCTCCATCATGGCCATGTTGCCGCCCGCCCGTTCGGGCCACATGGCATGCCAATCGAGATTTGGGCCGGCGATCCGGTGAATGTACTGAGTGCGCCGCGTGGTATAGGTCATGAGCGGGGCTGGGACACGCGGACCCAGCGTGTGATAAGCGTTGGCCACGATACCGGGAGCGTATTCATGATCCGCGATTCCCGCAATATTTCCCACCGAATCGTCGAAACAGGCCGGATAAACGTTTCCTTCCATACCGCGGCCGCCGTACGGCCGGGACCAACCTTCGGTTTCGCCAGCTTTGGTCTTGACGAATGGACCGCCCCAAAGTTGCAACCCAATGAACGACTCGCTGCCGCCGCCATCCCAAGTGGGTCCCGGGGAAAATAGGGGTGGGCGCGGTCCCGGCAGAGCGAAGGGACCATGCCAAATCTCGCCATTTTGCCGGTCGCCACACCAAGTGTTGAAATGGGCGTCGCACCAGATCTCATGCCCGGCGCTGAGCGCGCGTTTTCCCTCCACATCAATTGCTTCGAGAACCAGAATGCGTTGCCGGTCGTACGCCCACTCGAAAGTCTGGTTGAACTCCTTGACGCCGTTCAGCAGAATGCGCCGGTAGAGTTTCGTGTCGCAGTAAATCCGGATTTCCTTCAACCCGACGTCGGAGGTTATCCACGCTTGCGGGCGCACGCGGTAACGTTTGGTGACGAACGGTTCGCCCGCAAAGGTCATCACGCGTTCGGTGCCCGCCCATGATTTGATTTGCGGGCCGTTGGAGGGATTCACGTTGGCGCGGCCGTACTGGTGGCCGTAAGGGATGGCCGCGACCACATCCTTCAACGAGCCGGCCGCCACATGCGTCAGATAATGATTCGCCTTGACCGATGCCTCCAGTTCCGCCGGAGACTGGACGATGTCCATCGCGCAGGCCAAGGGCGGATTGCCGTCCATGACGTAGTCCAGGTAGTCGGGCGTGAGATCCTCGATCAACTTGCCGTTGCGATAGGTCATCACGCCAAGAATGCCGTAGAGCCGCAGGTTGCGGACGGGCACACCGGGCTGGCCGGTGAAATCGTAGTAACCGATGTTCCGGCCCCCCTGGGTTCCGGTGTAGTGCCAGAGCATATTCTTGGCGTCTTCGTCCGTGTAGGTGAGGTTGCCGTCCTTGTCCTTGCATTGTGTCCGCAACTGATCCTTCTTGGGACCGTCCAACTGCGTGGGCGTCGGCCATTTGTGGTCGAACCCGTAAAAGAACATGTGATTGCCAATGTTATTGTCAATGGCGTAACCGGGGATCAGCAGGATCTCGTCGGTCGCGAGGCGCTTGCAGTCCGCTTCGAGCTTGCGCAATTTTTCTTCGGTGAGCGCGCTGAAATCTTCGAGAAAGATGATGAAGTCCAGCCCCGCCCGTTTGGCGGCCGCCGCATAATCGGCCACCGTCCCCTTGCCGCTCGAATAAGCGGTGCGGGCGCCGACCAGGCCCCGGAACACCTTGCCCGGCGGCGTCGGATTCTGATAGGTGTCGAACTGCGAAAAGTATTCGTCGGGTTTCTGGCGCAGGTTCGGGTGCAACAGGACCAGGGGATCCTGCTGGTAACCGCCGAGCTTTCCGCTTTTCAGACTGGGTTCGGACAGCCAGCACAGCGTGTTTTCGAAGAGCTTGCCGAAATTGCTGGGACGCCCCCGCAGTCCCTTGTTCAGCACCACCCCGTCGTGGACCCATGTCGTGCCGCCATGCAAAGTGAAGATCGGCCAGAGCACGGTGAGGGCCGCGCGTCCTCCGCCGACTTCCCGGATCGCGTACAGCGCCGGCGGCTTGTTCTGGTCGGGACGGTGAAACATCGTGGCCAGCAGGTTGTGCTCTGTCGATGCGCCCACTTCCACCATCGGCTTGGTGCTGCTGCTGTCGGCGCCGCGCGCCACCACCGTCCACTCCGGCGACACCTCGATGGGGCTGCCGAAGGCGTGAAACGCCCAGTTGTCCTCGCGGCTGCTGGGAAACCAAATCCCCTTGACTCCCTCGCTGACCGGCGAGGTGGCGATTTTGTCCGTGAAGATGAAATCGGCCCCACTGCGCGGATGCCGGGTCTCCGAGGCCAGGTCCTGCAACCGGTCCGCCGGCATCCGGGCGCCCCACCGCTCCAGGCACGAGTCCATCCGCTTCATCCACTTCAGCGTCTCCGCGTAGCCCTGGAAATCGGGCATGATGAAAACGCCGCCGCCTTCTTTGAGGTAGCGGTCCAGCAGTTCCAGCAGTTCCTTCCGAAACGGCGGGCCGCCCTTGCCTTTGGCCTCCTTTTCGTCCGGAGGCAGATCAACGATCACCAGGCAGTTGTACTTCTGGATCAGCTCCCAGTTCAGCGGCCGGGCGCCGTTGAAATGAACGTCGAGCTGAAACCCGTGTTTATTGAGTTCCTGGAACCACGTGAAATCCCCCTTGTTCGCGGGGTTGTATTCCCGCCCGTTGACGATCAGCACCGCCGGATTTTTTGCGGATGCAGCCTCGGCTTTCGCTGGAGGGGTCTCCGCCTTGGCCGGCGGCGTTTCGTTTGCAGCCTGGATTCCGCCGGCAAAAAAAGCCGCCAGCAACAAAGTCGCGAGTTTCCAATAATGTGAGCCTCTTGCAAAACTCCGCCGCGAAATGTAGCCCCGACACTTTGTGTCGGGGTCTTCCGACTTGTCCCCCCTCAGACGGGGGGATAGACGGCGCTCATCCCCACAAGGGGGACAGGCAGAAGCGCCTCTACACCATTTTGCAAGCATCTCATCTGAATAATTATTCATTCTTGATCGCGCAACTCGGCGGGTATTGGGGACTTGGTGAACGTTTCCACGTGGCCATCTAAAAAGAGGAGGTTTATCGCTCCTTTGTGACGGTAGCTGACATTGCCGGAGGTCTTATCCGCCGCCCAGCCGGGATGAAGCCCCGCGAAATACCCATTGTTTGGTCCATTCTCAAGGATGGCGATCAGACTTTGTGGCCTGGCGAAACTGCTGAGTCTTCGCTTCGGATATCCGCCTCCCCAGAAAACCGGTAGGTTGCCGCAATACACAGAAGCGTATTCGTCCCACCCACCCGGCGGCGGTTGTGCTTTGTAAGACGGGCACTTATAGACCGTGTTGCCGACGCCATACCGCCCCGTCGGATTGCCCAGTCCAAAAAATTCATAGCCAAGATAAGGCGCCAGATAGCTATGCCAATAGCCCACACCGCCAACCTGGTAGGAAATCGGATACCCGTCGTTATCGTCCGCATACAGATGAAGACCTGCGCCAAGTTGCTTGAGATTGTTCATGCATTGCGCCGACCGGGCTGTTTCGCGCGCGGCTTTGAGCGCCGGCATCAACAACGCCGCCAGGATCGAGATGATGGCGACGACCACGAGCAGCTCGATGAGGGTGAACGCTGAATGCCGAATGCCGATTGCCGACCTGTCCCCCGTAGCCTTGGCGAAGGGGGATTGCGGAGTGGAAATACTGTATGCTGAATTTTGACCGCGGATTCCACGGATTTCACGGATAAACCTGTCCTCGCGAAAGCGGGGTTATCCGCGTCATCCCCGAAAGCTTTCGGGGTTAGTCTTCTGGTAAATCGTGAATCGTTCATTGGTGGGACACTGGTCACTAATAACTGTTTGCTGATGGGCGCCTCCGGAAACTGGGTTCTTGGGTTATTCATATTTGCCCAACCCTTGAACCGTTGAACCGTGAACCGTGAACCTGTAGTTACCACCAATCTACGCTTGCCCCGGGTCGCGCGCTTCCGGTTTTTCCTCAATTTATTTCGTTTTTCCGTTGCCTAGTCACCGATTTTCGATATTCCAATGGCGAGACTCCCTTGAAAGCGCGAAACGTCGTGATGAAATGCCCCAGGTTTTCAAAGCCGACGGCCAGGGCGGTTTCCGTCACGTTGCCGCCGGGTTCACTGAGCAAGGCCGCGGCGCGGTGGATGCGGTAGTTTTGCAGAAAGCGCACCCAGGGAATGCCCATCGCTTCGCGAAACACGACTTCCAACCGCGATTCGCTTACCCCGGCGGCCGCCGCGACCTGTCGGCCATAAACCGTTTCCGCGTAATGTTCCTGCAAATAATGAAGCGCGCGCTCAACCGGCCGCCAGTGGACGACGTTTTCTTCGCCGCGAATGACCCGGCCGGATCGTCGTTCCCAACGGAGCAGTTCCACGAGCGCATCCGCCAACACGGCGCGCAGCTTTGATTCGCTGCCAAATTGGGGCCGATTGAATTCAGCGATCATTCTTGCAAAACTTTCGTTCATCTGTCGTCGCAAAGCCGGCGGCGGGCGCGCGAGCCGTTCGCGCAGCGACTGACGGGCGGTGAACCGGCGCAGAATGATCGGGCCGTCTCCTTGCGGCCCCATCGCAAACAGCAAACTGGGCAGGAAATGGACCGTTATGAACTCGTAGGGATAGCGCAGAAGCATCGCGTAGTGCGGCACGCCCGGTCCAAGCAACATCAGGTCGCCACTCTGGCGCTTTCGTTGTTCGCCACGCACAAATTGGATGGTCGGACCCGCCAGCAGCAGATTGAACTCACAGTAGGGATGCCGTTCGGGGTGCGGAACGGTCGGGTGGGGCGGCTGAGGTCCGGTGCGCGCCATTCCGTGCCGCACCCAGATCGGGCGCGACTCGCCCAGCGGATGACACACCTCGCGCAGGTCGGTCAACCAGGAAGGATCCGGAATCTTTTCAGGATTCATTTCGCTCGCCGCCATGGAACCAAGTTTGTTCGCATTGAAGGAAAGAAGCAAGCATGGTGGAACTGTTCCTTGCGTGTTCCACGCCGCCCGACAGCGACGTCTCGATCTAATAACGGGCTAGCAGCCAATACGGGCGCGTAAGCGTTGGCGGCGCAGCGTTTCAATTTCGGCCAGTCGTGGTTTCCAGTACCGCCGGTCCTCTTCTTGATAACGCTCCTGTTCCTGCCGCAGCGCCGCGGCCAGCGCGGTTTCATCGCCGGCCCGGGCATGGACCAACAGCGGCCGTTTCGCGGCGACGGTTACGGCGTCGGCGCAAAAATCCCGGGCAACCTGAATGAGGATTTCAGGAGTCCGCATTTCCCGCAGCCAGAACTGAACATCCGCTGTCTCAGGCGCGTCCCGCTTGGCCCGAAAATGGGCCTCGACCAGACGGCGGATCATCAACCAATCTTTGTCGCGCTGGGTCTTCTTGGCGTGGATGAGGTCCGGCAGAGCGAGAAGGTGGTAAACCGTGCCGTCGCTTTCTTGCACCGGCGTCCTTCGTTCCCAAAGCGCGGAGAATCCATCCATGTCGCGCAGTTGCGCCATGACATCCACCCGGATTCGTTCGGCCTCCGGGTGATGACAACGGAAATGAACGGCGTGGCCCCGTTCAAGGAAATCCTGTTCAAAAGGCGGCAGGGCGATGCACTCGGCCTGCAGGTCGGCGAGGGCCGTTTCCAGGCGCTTGAGGTTGTCGGTCGTTGCCGGGACGAGGAGATCAATGTCCCGGCTAAACTCGGCTCCGCCGTAGAAAATGCACGCTTGTCCCCCCATCAGGAGACTGGTTGTCTGATTCGAATAAAGCGTCGAAAGGACTTTGTGTATCGGGTTCCGGATCAAGCGATCCTCCAATTTCAAGGTAGCGATCCCAGAGCCTTTGACTTTCATGCCAACGTTCGATCGGGCTTAACGAGTACCAATCAAGCCATTCGGGTTCGATTAGTTCCTCCAAGGATTTCACCCCAACATCCTAGCCGAAGGGTCTCCAAAACACAAGCGGGTCTGCGGTTCAAGAGTGGTCTGGGACGCATCTTCCAAAACAGGCTTACGAAGAGTGGTTTGGGAAGAAGAAGCCGCACGGCGCACCGCCCACCACCAAGCGCATGTTCCACGGACTGATGGACGGCAACACGAAGCATCCGTATGTGCCGTTGCGTCCCGTGCAACAAACCCGGGTCTCACCGCACTGCATGTCAAACACGTTAACCTCCTCAACGTTGGTGCGCAGCATCAACGCGACATTTTCGGCGGGGTCCAAACATGAGTTCAAGATCACAACCGCCAACCTGCCCGGTTCCGGTTCCCGCACCCACAGGTTGATCTTGTGGAAGGACTCCACATAAACCGGCAGCGTGTCCTTGGCCAGCCAGCGCATCACGGTTTTGATTTGGGACGACTTGGAAAGGTTCTGGAGAAACAGCCATGGGTAGTAGCCGGCCACGCAGATCCGTCCGCTCAGTTCGTTTTCAAACAGTCCCATGCAACAGGCGCCGGTTTCCGCGCCCGCATAGTTGACCGCACGGGCCAAGGTGCGGACAGAAGCAGACTGCGGTTTGAGTATCGCGGCGGGACACTTCCAGAATGCTTGACGCCCATCCCTCTGTCGGCCCGCGAATGCGCCGTTAAGGGGATCGCCGGTGAATTCTTCGAGGGTGTCGGCAGGGAGCCAGCACTCGATTTCGAAACCGGTCAGGTGTCCATACCCCATTTGGTTCAAGCGCTGCAATGCCTGGGCATCCAGGTACGCACCGGTGGAGAGCACCTTGAGCAGTTCCGCCTTGCCCATGGCCAGCGGCGCAGCGCCGGTTAGCAGGGTCACGAGCGCGCCGGCCGGGGCATAGGCCACCGGAAGTCCCAGTTCGAAGACTTCCTTCGCATATTCACCCATCATGCGCCAGAACTCGGGGTCGAACCAACTGCCTTGGTCGAGATTGGTCACGGCAAAACTGTCCTTGTGCCAGCCGGTGTGGATGCCTCTGGGCGGGATGCGGCCCAACTCCCGCGCGAGTAAGTCAAGGAACGGACGCGCCTGATGGATTTGTTCCAGCAGCGGCTCGTACTCGTCGAGTGGCTCGTCATCGAGCGAGAGCACATTGAAGGCCGCCCCGGTGGAACCGGCCGCGATATGCGCGGCTGCTTCGAGTGTCGTTGCGTGCTTCGACTTTTGCAGGCGTTGGTATGGGAAATTCTCGATCTCGGACTGGATCGACACAACGCATTCCGGGAGCAGGGAAGCCTGCCGGCCCACCGCGTGGGATTTGCCCAATAGGTCGCGCAGGCAATCATCCTGATAAAACGAGCCGCCCGGTCGCCATAAAACAGGCGCTTTGCCGGGGCCGGCGAGCGTTTTCGCCCAGCGATCAAAGTCGTACCCTTCGTAATATCGTTCGCCGCTCATGAAACCAAGGGGCAGGCCGGGTTTCAAGGCATGCACGGTCTCCTCGATCAGTTGGAGCAACTTCGCGATGGTGTTGCGGTTATGCTGCAGCCAAGCCCGGCGCACGGTGAGTTTCTGTTCATTCGTTCCCTCCGTGAAAGCGACCCGCAATGCGTCGCGCGTGTAACGCCGGCCGCATTCCTGCCGAAACAGATCCAGGCAGTTATCGCAGAAACAGGTCTCGATCACCGGCGCATGGCCAAAGAGCCGGATGTCATCGTCAATCCAGATGAAATCCGGCTCTGCCCCGGCCATCAGTTGGTACAGTTGGCGCACATAATCCCGCACCCGTTCGTCGTTGGGACAGAACGCCCCGCCGGCGAGCTTCCCCTGGCTGTCGGTCAACGGGGTGAAATTGCCTGACAGCGAGTGCGCGAGGTTTTCTTCGGTTTGTCCAATGGTGGCGAGGACGTTGATGCCCGCGCGGCAACCCAAACGCCGGGCCGCAGCCATCCGGGTATGCACCAGCTTGGCGCGTTCGCCGGCGTCCGGAAGGGACAGCGGCGCGTGGGTGATGGAGCTGAACAGGGCGAGTTCATCCGTGATTCCCCGGTATTTCTCAAACAACTGCAGAAGTTCCTGGAACCGCTTCGGCGGCATCCACTGGGGTGTTCCGATCCGAAAGGAGATGAAGGCTTTGTCGAGGGGTGTTTTCATGGTTGGAGTGATGAAGGTGGAAATGTCCGGTCAGCTTTGTTCGAACGGATAATCAACCGGAGATGCGCCCCGCAAAATTGAGGCTGGCCAAACTGTCTTAAATAGTTTCTATTCAAACTATGAATAGAATTCATTCTCGATGGATTGCGCCTTTTCTTCAAAGGGCGCTGCAAGTCATGCCCGTGGTCGTCGTCACAGGCGCGCGACAGACGGGCAAGACCACGCTGGCGCGCAGGCTGGCCGGTTTGGAGGGACGGCGGTATTTCACTCTGGATCAAATCGATGTGCTCGATCAGGCCCGCCGGGATCCGGACTCGCTGCTGGCGGAAATTCCGGTCACACTGGATGAGGTTCAGCGCGAGCCCAAGCTCCTGCTGGCCGTCAAGCGCCGGGTGGATGCGGAGCGGACGCCCGGCGCGATTCTGCTCACTGGTTCCGCCAACCTGGCTTTGATGAAGTCCGTTTCGGAAACCCTTGCGGGCCGGGCCGTCTACCTCGAACTGCCGCCGTTTTGCTCGGCAGAATGGCGTAATCACAACGTGGCGCAACTGATCTCGCGCTGGTTTGAACCAACATTTGAGGCGCGGGACTGGCCTGCAAGTCAGCATGACTGGTCCCAACCGCTGCTGTACGGGGGATACCCGCCCGTCCAAGCTTTGAAGGACGCCGAAAGCCGGCAACTCTGGTTCAGCGGTTATACCCAGACGTACTTGGAACGGGACCTGCGGAACCTGAGCGAGGTATCCAATCTGGTTGATTTTCAGCGATTGATGCGCATGGCGGCGTTGCGCGTGGGCCGGTTGTTGAACGAATCGGAGCTGGCCCGTGACGCGGGCTTGCCACAACCGACCTGCCACCGCTACCTCAACCTGCTCGAAACCGGCTACCAGATTGTTCGCTTGACCAATTACACACGCAACCCCACCACGGGCCTGATCAAAGGGCGAAAACTGATGTGGACCGACAGCGGTTTGGGCGCCTGGTTGGCGGGCATCCGGGATGAGGAAACCCTTCGGCATCGTCCCGATGCGGGGTTCTGGCTCGAACAGTCCATTTTCCAGGTCCTGCAAAGCTGGAAGTCCCTGGCCTCTGACCGACACATCTATTTCTGGCGGAGCAAGGCCAAGGCCGAAGTCGACTTTATTCTTGGAGAGCATGGCGCGCTAGTGGGGTGCGAGATCAAGTCTGCCGCCACGATTGCCACCGGTGATTTGCAGGGTTTGCGCTCTTTCCAGCATGAGTTTGCGCGCAAGAACCAACCCGTCCGTGCGTTCCTGCTGTACGCCGGCAAAGAGGCGCGCTTCCTTGGGCCGGACCTTTGGGCGCTGCCATTCGGCAGCCTGTTTTGAGCGGTGTTGTTCAATGACGGTGCCTCCCATTGCGCCGGCTCCCAGTATCGCAGTCTTCATATCCCCCTCATCGCTCGATCAAAGCAGAGCGAATAAATATCAAGCGGATTCATTGCGCCAAGCTCAGGTGTATTTTGTTTTGCTGCCGAGCAGCGGGTTCGGCGCGCCGCGCGGCTTGCCGGCCAGATCGAGGGCCAGCACCGTGAGCAGCGGGTCGGGCGCGCGGCGCGGCAGGCCGGCAAGGAACACGCGGTGGCCGTCCTGCCGGAAGCGGATGCGCCGACCATCCGCCAACAGACGCGCGGCCTTCACCCGGTTGCCGATGCCGGCCACGACGGTGTCCGG
>JACQHZ010000256.1 GCA_016198745.1 Verrucomicrobiota bacterium | reverse complement strand
TTTTTTCAAACTTATGGGACGTCTCTGAAAAGAATTAGCATCCGGCTGAGGCGCGCGCATCCATCGCAGAGTCTGCTGTAAGCCCATGCCCCGCCTTTCGTTCAGTCGTCAGGCCTTGATGGTGGCGCCGGAACAAGAACCCTGAGCGCGGCCGGAACAACCGTGATTTGCGCGGGCAGATAACCCGCGAATTCTCCGTCCATCTCGATCGGGACTTCCCCGCTTGCCGTGATTTCAACGGCCTTTGCCTGACGATAAACCATCCCCCGCGTGCACGACTGGCGGCCTCGAATCACGGCCAACCCATAACGCAACAAATCCGGAACCCGCGCGGAGTCGAAGACGCAGACATCCACAAGCCCGTCGCTCATCGAGGCGCGATGGAAGACGGGAACAGGACCTCCATAAAACGAGCCGTTGCCCATGAGAACAAACGCGCCTTCCACTGGATCGGCGTCATCCATTTGGACACGAACGCGGGGAAAGGTTTGGCCGACCGCCTTCAACGTCTCGATCAGATAACTCCACGGTCCCCATCGTCTTTTTTGGCGCCACGTCACGCGCTGAACAATGTGCGCATCCACACCGGCGCCCGCGACCTGGACGAAATACCGGGTGCGGGGCTGCGGATCGCCCCGGTGCTCGACCCGGATCAGGTCCACCGCGCGCGCATGCCCCAGTTCGATCAGGTCCCATGCCCGGCGGATTTCCAGGGGGATTCCGAGTTGCCGGGCCAGGACATTCACCGATCCCATGGGGAGGATTCCCAGCGCGGCACCGGTGCCGGCAATCCCGTTGATGACTTCGTTGATCGTGCCGTCGCCGCCTGCGGCCACAACCACATCGTTGCCCTTGCGGACCGCCTCCGCCGTCTGTGCGGTTGTCGCCTCTCCACCTTCCGTCACGCAGACCTCGATGTCCGGCGCCAGGCATTGAAGGCGCTTCATCCAAGCGGCGGCCTTTTCGGACCGGGCGCGAGGATTCAGAAGGATGATGCGTTTGATCCGCATTTTGGCATAGTGGAATTTAAACCTGTTTCCCCCAGATTTGTCGCATTTTAGACTCACCACTGTCCACCAAATCGGGGGAACCCCGCAAGCTGTTCGGCGGAAAACTGTCGGGCGATATAGCTGTATTGGTCTTCCGGCAGAGGCTGAACGAAATCAATCCATGCTTCGATGGATGCATAACTCATCTCCTGGTAAATTTTGCGATGAAGCACAAAATGACCGAGTTCATGCGCAATTGAAAAACGGATCCGGTTCTGCTTTCGGTCGTCCATGTATTCGTCGGAATCAACCATGATGGTTTGCAGATCGCCCCGCAACAAGGCATTCACGTCGCCCGACTCCTTGAGCGATTGCAAGGGCTCGAGACGAAGCCCGACCTTCCACAAAATTTCCTCGACCTCGACGGGCACTTGATTGGAAGGCCAGAATTGCGAGCGAATTCTTTCCGCTGCCTCCCATGCCTGTTCGCGGGTGATGTAAGGCGCTTTGAATCGTTCGGGATCCATTCTGTTTGGTGTGGAGGGGGCGGGCAATCGTATTCCTCAACCAGCTCCCAACGTTTCTGTGACACGTGTCACACATATTTTGTATGACTCCGAATCGAACATTCGACTTCGGACATTGATCTGTCGTGCGTTCCACGGTTGCAAAATCGGGTTGCCCTAACGGGATTGCCCCTCGTCGGATGATCCGGCACCAACCCCGCCATGCGGGTCCGTACCGGCGGGTTCCAGTCAGACGATGGCAGAGGGGATTGAACCCTCGCCGCAGTGCAGTTTGATCCAGCTTGCATCGTCATCTTCCAGAAAACCGGTCCACCCGGTCTCCTTGACTTCTGTGGGTGCTTTCATGTTCATTGCTGTTCATGTTTGGTCTTCGCACAGGGGACTTGAATCCCAACGGGACTCCGCCTGTTGGGCGAACACAATCCACTCCGGCGAAGGGTGTAGGGCGCCCTCGGTGAACTTCCCGTTATGCCTGACGAAGCAACGACCATTTTTTACGTTTCTGTTTTTAATTATGTTGAAGCGGTAGCTTGGATCGTCGCTGCCCTGATCGTACAAATCAAAGCTCGTGGATTTAAGCGTTCTCAAGTCGGTAATTCCCGAATCGCCTCGGCGACATTTGTTGCTTTCGGTTTCTCTGATTATATCGAGGCCCATACAGGTGCATGGTGGCGTCCTTTTTCACTGCTGGTTCTTAAATGCGGGTGTGTGATTATTTTGGTGGCGTGTTACTACAAGCATTCCAGACTCAAATCTGAATCTTCACACAACGAAAAGGAAATGACATAATTGAGCACTCCGGCGAACTGGCGTCAGCGCCTCCTGCCTTGGCGCCAGTCGCTGAACTTTGGCTTGCGCGCCAGTGAATCTGGCATCCATGCAGGTGTCCCGCCTTCGTCGAGCTTCGGCGAGGCGCGGGGGCGCCGGTCGAAATAGACTATTTACGAACGAAATCCGGGCCCGTACGAAAATGCTGAAAGTGTACCCACGTTCCACGTTGCCATGTGCAGGAAGACTGCATGCGCCTGTCTGTCCGCAGCGGGGGCACAGGCAGGCGGTTTGATGGGGGGAAGACAGACTCCGTCACTCGCCTTTTGGCTTCTCAAACCGCGCGCGCTTCCCTACACTGCTCGGCAAGGACGAAGAACAACCATGTTGAATACGAAGGATGTGGCCATTTTGCGGGACCTGGCCGATTGCGTTGCAGACATTGCCGCGCTGGCGGTGCAGGAGGAGAAGCGGGCGCTCTGGCGCAAACTTAACGCGCGCGAACCGGCGCGTCCCATGGTGATGATAGACCAGGTCTGCTGGAACGAAATGGACATTGACGATGAACTGACCCTGCAATGCGCCGACGCCGAGTGCCGTGGCTACGAGGACTACTTCCGCAAAACGATCTACCAATGGAAGCATTTCCCAGTGGATATGGTGGTGGAACCCTTCATACGAGTGCCCAAGGCGATCCACAACAGCGGCTTCGGGATCGGAGTGCAGGAGGAGACTGCCATAAGCGACCCTACCAACTCGGTCGTGGGCCACAAGTACGAGAACCAGTTTCAGACCGAAGCGGATCTGGAGAAGATTCGCATGCCGCAGGTCAGTCATGACACGGCCGAGACCGAACGACGCCTGACGGTGGCCCACGAGATCTTCGACGGCCTGATCGAGGTGCGGCCGTGGGGTGTAGCTCCCTACCTGTCCCTGTGGGATCCCATCGCGACGTGGATGGGTGTCGAGAATGCGTTGTATTCCCTGGTGGACAAGCCCGACTACATGCATTGCCTGCTGACGCGCCTGACGGACGGCTACCTTGGCCTGCTCGATCAGTTGGAGGAACAGGGCCTGCTGTGTGAACCCCAGAGCTTGATTCATTGCACCGGCGCCTATACCAACGATCTGCCGGCTCCGGGCTACGACCCTGGCAAACCCCGCACGAAGGATCTCTGGATGTTCGGCCTGGCCCAGATGCTCTCCACCGTCTCACCCGACATGTTCAGGGAATTCGAAGTGGACTACACCCGCCGCCTCTGTGAACGCTTCGGGCTGGTGTACTACGGCTGTTGCGATCCTCTAGACGGCAAGATGGCCGAGGTGCGCATGATCCCGAATGTCCGCAAGGTCTCCATGAGCCCGTGGGTCAACGAGGAACGCGGCGCGGCGGAGATCGGCGGCGATTTCGTTTACTCCCGAAAGCCCAATCCGGTTCTCCTGGCGACGGATCGCTTCAGCCCGGACCAGGTTCGGGCTGATCTGGTCGCGACTCGGAGTGTGTGCGAGAAAAACGGTTGTCCGCTGGAGTTCATCCTGAAAGACATCAGCACGGTATGCTACCATCCCGAACGCCTTTTCCAGTGGGGTCATATCGCCATGCAGGTGGCGGGTGGCTGATGTAACTCCGCAGGCGGAAAAAGAACGAAATCGAATCGGTGGCCGTTGGTGTTTAACGCCGCCCCACACCCCGCCTGAAATGCGGGTCCGTACCGGGCGGTGGCTGAAGTCCTTTCCCCGGAACAGACTGTTTCCGGCTCAAACGATCCCGTTCAACGGCAGTGCATTGTCAAGGAGGCGCGTTCGGAGACGTTGGAAGCCCAAAAACCGTCAGCCATTGATCCTTGAAAACCGGTTCGCCGAATTCCTTGCGGCACCATGTTTCGAGGTCAATCGCCGGCATATACGCTCTCTGGAAGAGCGACCGGCCAATCTCCTCAGCCATGAGGTTTTTGTGGATGATAAGGTATCGGGATTGGGTCTTCAGCAGCGCTTCCTTTTTTGTCAGGTCCACCATGTTCCTGAACCTGAGCTTGTTCTTGTCCTTGACGCCGGAGAGGACGAAGTCAGCCGGTATGTTTGCATAGGCAAAATCCCCCGCGTTCCGGACGAGGGACCGATCGAGATTCGACACATAGCCTGCGACCACCCGTTTTTTGTGAAAATGCTGGTAGAAATAGTAGATATTGAAATGAAATCCTATCAACATTGGGTACTCCACAACGCTCACATCATCCTTCTCCTTTTCTAGCATGCGATAGAATTCAGACATCCGATTGCTTTCAAGGCACATGTAATCAAGAACGCCGCTGTGATAAGGCCGATCCCATTTCAGCGGCTGATACGATTCTTGATAAGCTGCATGATTGGCGAAGTTGTTGACCGTTGCGCGGTTTTGGGCCAGAGGACCGACCCAAAAAAGACCTGCAGCCGCGCATGCGATGACAGCATGGGAAAAGCCCATGCCGGCGAGGGGGAAATGCCTGCTCATCCATCGCGCGCAAGCCGTCCAACCCCAATCAAAGGCAACTGCAACACAGATGAAGGCCATGGGATAAATTGGCATGCAATACCGTGCCATTTGGATGGGCACATTCATCTTGGGCGGTGCGGACACAACGATTGCAGCCAGATAGGACAGGGTGGTCAGCGCGAACATTTCTCCAAGAATGCGATTTGCCCTTATCAACCGGGCCTGGCCGATTATCCACAACAGACAAAACAGAACGGTTGCAGCGGTTGTTGAACTTCCGCTGAGCAGGCTTGCAAAGCCCGCGAAAGAAACCAGGGTCGGAGGATCCGTTCGCGGACGACTCCCGAAAAATTCCGCGGACGAGTTGATCAAGGCGGGCAACAAGAGAACACCGGCCAGTCCCAGGCATGTCGCGAGGCCCCAAATGATTCCTCCTGCCGGCGCCCGAAATTCCGAGGATCGCGGTTCTCCCTTTGGCCGCAGTGGAGACTGCATGGCGGCGGCGTAGAATGCTGGAATGACCACTGCAATGACGGCAAAGATGTGGAAATAGACGGCCAACGCGCCTGACAGAATATAAACCGCGCGATAGGGTGCGCGTCCGCAAACAGCCCACATGTAGAAGGCGTGGATGGCCGCGAAGGATAATAACAAATAGATGCTGTAGGGACGCGAAAAGCGGCTTGTGAAGATCAAATACGGCGAGACAGCAAGAAGGCACAAAACCATGCTGACAACACGCGCGCTGAACAAGGATCGGACAAACATTGGAATGATGCACAAGCAAAGAATGCCGCCCAATAAACTCGGAAGCCTCAGGATGGTTTCGTTCCATCCAACCGTTTCCAACATCAGCCTTTGGAAGACGTTGAGAGGAATGCAGGTCGCGCCGTTCCCCATGTGAGTGAACAAATCAATCAGTGAATAATCCGTCGCATAGGACAGGCTGTGCCACTCATCATCCATCAGGATCTGATCGGGGATTCCCTGCAGCCGCAGCACGAGTCCGGCCGTGATCGCCGCGCCCGCAAGCAGCCAGAAAACGGACCCCGTCGAAAGCAGACGAGACGGAACTTCGCTGGCAGGGTGTTGAGAAACCATACTCGAACAGTTCCCGGATCGTCCTTAGGGTGTCTCCATCAAAAGGATTGGGATTTTGATTTTGAGGCGGGTCTGGGGCGGAGCATCGGGAGATTGGGTTCTCCGCGCATTGCGCGTCAATACATAAGCTCCTTGTCGATCACATTGAGGAGCGGGTCGCCTTTTAAATAACGCGACATGTTTTCAATGAAAACTTCCGAGGCGCGAATCGCTTGCGCGTCGGTCCAGGAGCCGATGTGCGGCATGATGAGAACATTCGGGAGATTCCACAACGGACTTTCCGCCTCCAGCGGTTCGTTGGCGAACACATCGAGCGCCGCGCCCGCCAGTTTGCCCGCCCGCAGCCGCTCGGCCAAAGCCGCTTCATCCAGCACAAAACCGCGTCCAAGATTGACGACATGGGCGTGGACCGGCAGCGCGTCGAGTTCGGGGCCGCCAATGAGTCCTTTCGTGGCGGGGGTGAGGGGCAACAGGATCATCGCCACATCGGAAAGGCGGAACATGTCGCGGATTTGTTCGATGCCAAACCACGCCTTCGGAATCGTTCCCTCCGGATCGCCGGTGTTGGGCAGACGGTAGGCATTCTCGCGCTGAATCTGCGGTTGACGTTTGCATGCCAGGATCGTCATGCCCATGGCCTGCGCGAGACGCGCGATCTGCCTCCCGATGCTGCCGTAGCCGACGATTCCCATCGTTTTGCCGTACAAATCCACTCCGGCAAAAGGCGCGTAATCTTCGGGCCATCGGCGTTCGGCCTGGAACCGGCACGCGAGGGGAATCCGTCGTGTCATCGCCAGGAGCATGCCCATGGCGCATTCTGCGACAGCCATCGTGTAGGCGCCGCGAACATTCGCAATCGGGATGCTCGTGCGGGCGACCGGCTTGTTCATGAAGTGATTGACGGCAGCCGTGTTCACCTGCACCCACCGCAAGCGAGGCGCATCTGTGGGATTGAAATTCGCCGCGGCCGTATAAATCACCTCGGCATTTAGGATCGCCGATTTCGGCAGCGGCTCGCCTGTCCGCGGGACATGGATCAACTCGATCTTGCTCGAAAGCGCGCGCAGGCGTTCCTCCTGCGGTTTGGGAAGCGGGGCGTTGATGACAACAATCATAGGCCGTGACAACTGTCCGGATAGTTTGCAGGGTTATGGAATCATGGTCAAGCGTCTCTCTTGCCCGTTGTCGCGCGCCCTTCGCCAACGCGGCTCAAAATGCGCGTTGAGAATCGGCGGAGAGAGGCGCAAAATCCGCGTTTCATGGCCTCACTACAAGAAATCCCGGATTGCAGCGTGCTGAATCTCAAAGTAACGCTGGCCTACGACGGCGGCGCGTATGTGGGCTGGCAGCGTCAAGCCGCAGGCATCTCCGTCCAGCAACGCGTGGAAGATGCGCTCCGGCAAATCGGCGGACGACCCATCACGGTGAATGGCGCCAGCCGCACCGACCGCGGCGTTCACGCCCTGGGCATGGTCGCGAATTTCCACTGGCCAAGAGCGCGACCCGATCCCGCGACGCTGCTTCGCGCCTTGAATGCGTTGTTGCCGGCGGACATCCGCGTTCTGAAAATCTCGCGCGCGGCGCCTGATTTTCACGCGCGGTTCAACGCGCGCTGGAAACTTTATCGGTATCGGATTCTCAGCACGCCCATCGGCGATCCGTTTCGCCGGACGGTCTGCTGGCTCATGCACGCGCATCTCAATGTGCGCGCGATGCGCAAAGCAGCGCGGTTCTTCGTGGGGCGGCATGATTTTTCGTCCGTCGCGGTCAATCCCGGATACGAACGAGCTTCGATGGTTCGACACATTCGCCGATGCGTCGTGCGGCCTCTGGAGGACGAGATCCTGGTTGAAGTGGAAGCGGACGGTTTTCTTTACAAAATGGTGAGAACCATCGTTGGCACACTGGTTGAAACGGGATTGGGCAAGCGGGCGCCGGAGACGATCCGTCCGTTGCTTGAATCCTGTGACCGCAGGCTGGCCGGAAAGACCGCGCCGGCGCATGGGTTGTTTTTGGCGAGGGTGAGGTATTAAACCCGCATATTTCAGCGCGCCGCAAGGAGGCGTCGGCCACGGCGGACCCCGGTGGAAGATCGAGTTCCATCCGGTAACGGACCATGACAAAAAGCGGTTCGCTCTTCTTTTCGATGACATTCGAATGGTCATTGCCGGGCAACGAGGGATTTTGTTCACGGTTGACCTTGCGTTGCGCACCGGTTAGCCTGCAACTTATGAAATTTGCATGCAACGAAGGGTGGTGATATCCATTGTCTGAAGTACGACTCAAAAAAGGCGAATCGGTTGACAAGGCGCTCCGTCGTCTCAAGCGAAAACTGGACCGGGAAGGGACGTTGCGTGAAGCCCGGATCAAAAAGCACTACGAAAAGCCCAGCATCCGACGCAAGCGAAAGGCCAAGGAAGCGCGTCAGAACCGCCGGCGATATTGAGCGATTTTTTGCGCCTCGACCAGGAATGCAACGGACAGTTGCGGGGAAGAATCCTGCCGACGATGATTCAGGAACGGGAGCCGATGAGAGGCAGTCTTCTCAGCATCCAATTCCAAATGTAGCGCAACAGGAACTCGCGTAATCGCGGCACGATCATGGGGATTGCCAGCCCCAAGGTTTTGCCGACCAGGCGGAGGCGGCCTGAGAAGATGAGGTATCCGATGCCGCCGGCCACAATCCAGGGGATGAGCGGATGCGACGTCAGACTGATGATGCGGCGGTTTGCATTGCGGATGGTCGTCGTCACCTGCTGATAGTGAGACACCGTTTCCTGCCAGCGCACTTCCATTTGCGTGTAACGGGATTCAAGGTCCTTCCAACACGCCATCGTTTCTTCCCGACAGCGTTCCAAACGCTGAAGGGCGGCGTGTTTGCGTTCCTCAATGCTGTCTATATCCGGCGTTTGATCCATTCGACATCCTCTTTCAATTCGCGGATGCTGGCATCGAAAACCTTCGCGGCAAGACCGGCTCTCCATCGGAACAACGCGATCAGCGCAACCGTCGCCAACGTGTAGATGGCGCCCACCCAGAAAAAGGGGGCTGTCTCAATGGTTTCCGGCAGGTTCATGTTAAGGGCGATCACTCCAAAAGTCAGCACCGTGACCGCCAGTCCTCCGAAAAGCAGGGTTGCCAGCCCCAGCGCCAGCAACTCAATGCCTCGCCGTTTGGCGTCCTCAAGCTCGATGCCCAACAACTCGCACTTGATCGCCAGGAGGCCGCTCAGTGATTCAAGCAGCCGCTTGGCCGAGTTCCACACTCCCGCGCTTGGGATGATTTGTTCGTCTTCCGACATGCGATGGGTCCTTTCACAACGGCTGCGAAGCCATCATGAAATTCTGCGCCATCCGATCATCGCCGCCCGATGATCACACCGATGAGCGCTCCAACGGCAAACGCGATGCCCACTGATTGCCATGGATGATCATGGACGAACTGATCCGTTGCCTTGGCGGCGACCTTCGCGCCTTCGACGGATTGTTTTTGAATCTCGCCCATGCGTTCCCTGGCTGCCTTCATGCCTCGTTCGAATTTCTCGCGGGCCTCCTTGGCTCTTTCGCCCAAGTGATCCTTGGTTGCTCCCAGGAGCACCTCGCCGTCATGCAGAAGCGCGTTAAAAGCCTCCGCAACCGCGATTTTTTCTTTGTTAGCGACTTCACTCATAAATGTTTCTCCTTGATCTGATCACCACGTGAAACGTGATAAAGGTTGGTGGGGTGTGTTCATGATTCTTGCGCTAATTATCCGGGGAAGGCAAGGACGAAGTAGGTTCAGGCCGTCTTTTCGTTTTCAGCATCCGATGCCTCGGCGGCGGTCGCCATTCGATACTCGCGAAGTTTGTTGCGCAGGGTGCGCACACTGATGCCGAGCAGCCGCGCGGCATGAGTCTTGTTGCCGCTGGTTTGAACCAGGGCCTTTTCGATGGCGTGTTTCTCCATGTCTTCGAGCCTGGCCACGTTCGAAGCGGCAGTCCCCTCGCCAATGGCTGGTTGCGGAGCGGTTTCGGCGGAGGCATGGCCGTCGGCGGTTGATGCAGGATGCACGACGGCAAAATCATCGAGCTTCAACGCGCGGCCAGGCTCCCATAGAATCACCGCGCGGGCGGTGGCGTTCTGAAGTTCGCGAATGTTTCCCTTCCACGAAGCGACCTTCAACCGCGCGAGACAATCGGCATCCAACGGCGGGGCTTCTTTGCCATAGGCGACGGCAAAGACCTGCATGTAATGCCGCAACAGCAGCTCGACGTCATCCCGTCGCTCGCGCAGGGGCGGGATGTGAATCGGGAAGACGTTCAAACGATAATAAAGATCCTCCCGGAATTCGCCTTTTTCAACGGAAATCTTCAGATTGCGATTGGTGGTGGCCAGGATGCGCACATCCACCTTGATCGTCTTGTTGCTGCCGACGCGCTCGAACTCCGATTCCTGGAGCACCCGCAGCAGCTTGGCTTGCAGACCGATGGGGATTTCCGAAATCTCGTCCAGAAGCAGCGTGCCGCCATCGGCCAGTTGAAAACGTCCGTCGCGCCGGGCATGGGCGCCGGTGAAAGCGCCCCTCTCGTGGCCGAAGAGTTCGCTTTCCATGAGGTTCTCCGGCACCGCAGCGCAGTTGAACTTGATGAATGGAGCATTTTTGCGCGGGCTGGCGTTCCATACGGCCCAGGCC
>JACQHZ010000285.1 GCA_016198745.1 Verrucomicrobiota bacterium | reverse complement strand
GTTTTCACAAATCATCATTCAGATAACGCCTGCGCCGCCGACATGCGAGCAAAGATTCAGTGTGATGAGACGGCGTGGGGACATCGCCACGGGAATTCTCCGGTCCGGCGCGCAATTTTTTATAGACATTGAAAAATTTTGCTTGCAGAGGCGTTTGATTTTACTAGAGACTGACAGTTGTTATGCACATCGCCTATCCCAAGCATCCTCGTGAGATCCGGATTCGAATCAGCGTTCAGGATATGGACAACGGTTTGGTCATGGGGATCGCGAGCAGCACGGACGTCATGCTGTCCGAAAAATTGAGCGACTACCTCGTGCGACTGGGGTACACGAACATGCACATCACCGGCATTGTCTGCCAACTTCTGACCAAGGGCAAGGTGCGCGTTTATTTCAGGGACTACGTCGAGCGCATCGAGTTGATGCCGCCGGTCCAAAAATTCTCTTCCGCCCAGGCGATGTCCCTTTTGGAAGATTTTGTGGCGGAAATCCATGGCGGCGAAACAGAGACGGAAGAGTCCAAGCGCACCACCACCCAGAAAATCATCGTCCAACCGCCCAAAGCGGTCTCGTGGAGCGCCTGATTTACGGTGGCAAACGGTTTTGCGCGACCGCCCTGTAAGCGGCGTGCAGTTGCTGCGTCACGCCCCCCGGAATGCCGTCTCCGATCCGCACGCGATCCACGCGGATGACAGGGATGACCTCCCGATTGCTGGATGTAATGAACATTTCACGGGCGCGGCGCAGCATGCTGCGCGAAAGAGGTCGCCTTTCGACGGGAAGCTCTGATTTCCGGGCGAGCGCAATCACACAATCTGCCGTGATGCCGGGCAGAACGCCTTCCCGGGGCGTGATCAAACGCGGTCCTGGCAGGACGGCGAAGACGTTGTAGGTTGTTCCTTCGAGCAACGCTCCCTTTCGGTCAACATAGACCGCTTCGGTAAAGCCGCGACGCCCAGCCTGTGCGGCGGCCACCACCGCGGAAAAATAAACCGTGGATTTGATTTCAGGATGAATCCGCGCCAGGGGGGTTGTCATCAACGAAATGCCCTTTTCATATTGCCATGGAGGAAAGGGATGAAACTCGTCGGCCATCACGATCAATGTTGGAGGCCCCAGCGGCAGAAGAGCGGACGACGGGCCGCCCGTCATGACGATGCGGATCAGCGATTCCGCGAAGCGGTTTTTTTTGAGCAACCGGCGCACCACGCGCGCGATTCCGTGGCGGCGCATGGGTGGCTTCAAGCCGACGGTTTTTGCCGCATGAAAAAGCCGATCGAGATGTTCCGCCAGCAAAAACGGTTTTCCGCCATAAGTCCGCAGCGATTCAAAAAGACCGAACCCGCGGATCAGGCCGAGATCGCCGACTGAAATCGTGGCGTGATCCGCCCGGAGATATGCGCCGTTGCAGAAATAAAACGGCAGCCGCTTGTTTGTCATCTTCAACGTTCGCCAAGGTTGCCTCTCCGAAAAAGCCGGCGTACGGCTGTTCTCGACCTGATTCGTGCTCATGTTGAATCACCCCGGCACTGGCCACAGAAACCTTCCGTGGCGCAAGAAGTGTTCCGTTTGTTGCGCGCTCTGCTGCGCCTTGCGCTCAACCGACTCGCTCGTGTTGAACGCATTGTGCGGCGTGCAGATCACATTCGAACGTTTGGCCAGTTCCAAGACGGCCCGGACGCTGACATCGTCGGGCAACCCGCCGGCCCTCAATGCCACCGCCAGTTTGTTTTCCTGATCGAACACATCCAGGGCGACGCCGCCCAAGCGCCCTTCATCGAGCATCCGCAGCAGATCGGGGGGCGGCGACATCTCGCCTCGCGCGACATTGACGAAGATCGCGCCGCGTTTCGCATGCTGCAGGACGCGCTCAGTAAAATAGCCGATATTATCCGCCGTCAGGTTCATTGCGCAAACCATCACATCGGCCCATGGCACCCCATCCTCCTTCGACACATACAACACGGAAGAATGCCGCTGGACGATGTCCACTCCGCGGACGTTCATGCCGAGTCCCTGGCCGATCTTCACAATCTCTGAACCGATGTGGCCGACACCAACGACCAGCAGATTTTTGTTCTCGCATTCGCTCCCGGTCAGTCCATCGCGATGAAAGATTGTGAACTGTTGCATTTGCAACGGCAGCTTGCGGAGCAACGCCATCCATAACAGCATTGCCTGTTCGGCAACGGCGCGTGCGCAATAAAGCGGCAGGTATCCGAGTTGAACGTTCGCGCCGGCAGTTCCGCGATGGCGGACAAGCCCGTCGTAACCTGTTGCTCGCGCAAGGATGCCGCCAAGATTGCCCGCCCACGCAGGCGGAATGACGGACTGTGTGCGAATACTGATCAACCGGGCGGGTGGGGCGAAGTCGGCCGCCTCCTGGATGGTCTTCCAGGTGAATTCCGAACGCGTGTTGGACGGCAGAAACCGGCGCAAGGCATCGGCCTCTTCCTCGAATGCTTCATAGAAACAAACGTCAAGGCCGTCCGGTCTGTTCATGGGCATCAATTGAAAATGAGAAAAGCAGAGACGGCTGTGAGAGAGCGGTTCAGCCCAATTCGGCCTCAAGCCGCTGGATTGCAGCCAATTCGCGCGGCAGATGGACCTCGCCCGGTTCCCAGTTGATCCACTCGCCGCTGAGATAGCCGTCGTAGGAGATGCCTTTCAACAACTTGAGAACCAGTTTGCAATCGAGGTCGCCGGCGCCGATGGCGCGTTGGCCGAGTTCGTCGGCGCGCGCCGAGCCGTCGTGGAAGTGGACGTGTCGAATCCACGGGTTGAGCGTGGCGAACGCCTTCTCGATGGGGCAACCCGATTGCCGCACCGGGTGCCAGTAATCCCAGTTGACGGCGATTGCCGGATGATTGACCTGCCGCATGACGGCGGCGACATGGTCCGGAGCGGTCCAGGCGTCGTGCGTTTCCATGCAAATCGTCACGCCGCGCTCCCGAGCGTGATCGGCCACCTCGCGCAAACCGTCGGCAACGGTTTGGATGGCCTGTTGCCGGCTGATGTCGTCTGGAAAAGCGCCGCCGAACACGCGCAGCCGTGGCGCGCCAACCTCTGCTGCAAGATCAAGCGCGCGGCGGGTTTCTTCGACATTCTGACGGTGGGTGGCAGGGTCGGCATACCGGCAGGAGGTGGCGATGCAGCACAGCGCGACGCCCGCATCCCCCGCCTTCCGTCGGATCAGCTTGCGCGCGGCGGCATCGGCATCCCACTCGATCCCGTGTTTGTGCCGGCTGACAATCCGCGGCTCGATGCCGTCGTAACCAAGCCGCCTGGCCAGGTTCAACATTTCATCAAGCGTCAACGCGGGTGTCGAAAACGACATAAATGCATATTTCAGTTTCACGGTTCCTTCCTGATCAGTTGATTTTCACAGCCGCCTCGGCCTTCTTTTTTCATCATGGATGAACAAAACACTAAAATTTTCTTTTGTCGCAAGCGTTTTCACCTTGCGCACGGACACGCGCCCCGTCAAGAGCAATGACTTGACAACGCTGACGACTCGGCCGATTGCGGCTCACCCGGTCATTGACTCCATCGCTCCAACCGGGCAATCACCTGCGTCTCTGGGAAATCAACGCCCGGGCCTCCTGCCGGCCACAGCGTTGACGTTCGCCCCAATCGAAGCCTTGTTGAACGTGCCGGACGTCAACGACCCGCTCGGCGCGCGCGGCAGTTGTCACTTGCTGCGCTATACCTGCGCCACGCATAAGCTGGAGGGGGGCGCAGACATCCGCTACATCCAGCCGTTGCTCGGTCACGAGAGCCTGGAGACCACCGCCATTTACACCGAGGTCAGCATCAGGCAACTGCAGGAGGTTCATGCGAGGTGTCATCCGGCCGGGCGCAAGGAAATAACGCAACGGGAGGTTGAAACCGGGCGGCAAAGCGGTTAAGGTAAGGCATGTCAATGACCCTTGATCAAATCGTTGAAGAAACCAATCACTTGCCGCCTAAACAAGTGGCGGAATTGGTGGATCGTCTGACGCTCAATCTGCATCATGCCATGGACCCGCAAATCGAGGAGGCATGGAAAAAAGAGGTGGGGCGCCGGTGGAATGAGATCGAATCCGGACAGGAAAAGGGTGTGTCCGCCGAGGAGATGAAAACCCGCATTCGAGGCATCCTTTCGCGGTGAAGCCTTACGCTTTTCATTCACAGGCCGCGGCGGAATATGCGGAGGCGATTGAACACTACGCCAACATTGAGACGGAGTTGGGTGAGCGTTTTGCAGCCGAGGTGGACGGTTTGATTGAGGCGGTTGCCTGTGACCCGCAACGATATCCGCAGTGGAATCCGCCCGCGCGAAGGCATTTTTCAGATGTGTTTCCTTATGCGGTCATTTATCGTGACGAGCCAGAACGGGTCTGGATTCTGGCGGTGATGCACATGAGTCGCCATCCGGACTACTGGAAAGAGCGGCTGCGCTGATTGGCTTTGCCGTGGCGCTGACGAAGCAGCGCCCTCCGATTTTCTTCGGGAACCGACTTTCCAAACACGCTCTCAGCCAAAGCGCATTGTCGAGTCTAGCGAAGCTGCGCTTCAAACTGACAAGAACACTTCAGGACCAGAGTGAAGAAAAAGCCGAGATGCAGGAAATGCACCCGGCCGCGCACAGCGCGTTCCGATTCGTCCGCAAATCAACCGAGGTCGTCCACCACGGAGAGAAACCGGTCCATTTGCCGGTCGGTTCCCATGGTGATCCGCAAGAAATCGCGCGTCTCCGGCTGGTCGAACCACCGAACCAGAATCCGACGAATCTTCAACGCTCCCAGCCATTGTCCGGCCGGACGCCCCGGTGGACGGACCAGGAGGAAATTGGCCTGGCTCGGAACCACGCGCCATCCGCGTCGCTCCAGTTCGCGGCGCAGGCGCTCGCGCGTGCGCACCACGCGCGCCACGCACCGGCGATGATATGGCATGTCGGAGAGCGCCGCGACTCCGGCGGTTTGCGCCAGGCGATCCAGGTTGTAAGAATCCTTCACCTTGAAAAGCGCTTCAACGAGCGCGGCGTCGCCGACCGCGAATCCGAGCCGCATCCCCGCCAGCGAAAAGGACTTGGAGAAACTTCGCGTGACCAGGACATTCCGCGCCTTCCGCGCCAGGGCGAGGGCGTTTTCATTTGCGAAATCTGCGTAGGCCTCGTCCACCACAAGAACCCCCTTCAACCGCCGCGCCAGTTCGCGCAGGAAATCCTGCGGCAACGGCGTCCCGGTCGGCGCGTTCGGATGGACGACCAGGGTCAGTGACGCGCGAGCGTCGAACGCAGCCGGGTCGAGCGCAAAATCATCGTCAAACGGAATCTCCCGCGTCTTTCCGTTCTGGATTTGCGTCAGGACGGGGTAAAGCGAGTAGGTGGGACGCGGAAATTGCACGAACGCGCCGTCGTCCACGAACGCGCGCAAACACAGGGTCAGGATGTCGTCCGACCCGTTGCCGGCGATCACCTGATCGAGCCGGAAGCCATAGGCCGCAGCGATCCTGGCGCGCAACCGGTCGCTGGTCGGATCGGGATACAAACGAAGCCGTTCATCCAGCTCCCGACGGATGGCGGCCAGAACCTTGGGCGAAGGCGGATAGGGATTCTCGTTGGTGTTGAGCTTGATGAGGCCGGAGATTTTTGGTTGTTCGCCGGGCACATAAGGCCGCAACCGCTCAATACACGGACGCGCAAAGGATGATTTCATTGCGGAAATTAATTCAGTTCAGCGGCCTTCCTGGCCGCACGGATGGATTTCAACAGAACCGGATGCATACCATTTTCACGCTTGATTTGTAAGCAAAACCGCACAGTGTTCCCTGCAAAAACCGCTTTCGCTTTCTTTTACAGATCGAGGGCGCCGGACGGGACGGCGCGTTCATCGCCGGGACGCCGATCATGCCGCCCAATGCAAACCCCGATGCCGTTGATTTCTATTTCGCGGAAGCCCGCCGCCTTGGAAAGTATCCTTGACGGCGCTGGTTTCATCCCTTCTAAAGAGGAGCACATGAAGATTGGCATCCCGAAGGAAATCAAGGATAAGGAACATCGCGTTGCCTGCACGCCCGGCGGCGTGCGGATGATGGCGCATCAAGGGCACCAGCTTTTCGTTGAACACGACGCCGGCGCAGGCAGCGGTTTTCCGGATGCAGCCTATGCAGATGCGGGCGCGCGCATCCTGGATCGCGCGACGGACGTCTTCGGGGAAGCCGACATGATTCTGAAGGTGAAGGAACCGCAGGCTGCCGAGTTTTCGCTGCTTAAAAAGGGGCATATCCTCTTTACATACCTTCATCTTGCGGCCGAACCCGCCCTGGCAAAGGAACTGATGAATCGCGGGGTGATCGCTTTCGCTTACGAAACGGTGCAGATCGGACGGCGATTGCCGTTGCTGGAACCGATGAGCGAAATTGCGGGTCGGATGTCGGTGATGGTTGGCTCTTATTTTCTTTCGAAATCGAATGGCGGCAAAGGGGTCCTCCTGGGCGGGGTGCCCGGCGTCCTCCCCGGCAAGGTCCTGGTGCTCGGCGGCGGCACGGCGGGCATCAACGCAGGGCGCATGGCGACCGGCCTTGGCGCGGATGTGACGATCCTGGAGGTGGATCTCGAAAAGATGCGCTTTCTGGACATCACCCTTCACTCGGCCGCGCATACTCTTTACTCCAACGAACAGAACCTTCTCGAATCGTTGCCGGACGTGGACCTCCTCATCGGGGCGGTGTTGCTTCCCGGCGCGCGCGCGCCGCGCCTGATCCGGCGCGACATGCTGAAGAAGATGAAGCCGGGATCGGTGTTCGTGGATATCGCAATTGACCAGGGCGGCTGCGCGGAAACCTCGCGGCCGACGTCGCATTCCGCGCCCACCTTTGAGGCGGAGGGCATCATTCACTATTGCGTGACCAACATGCCGGGCGCTTACGCGCGCACCGCCACCCAGGCGCTCACCAATGTCACCACGCCCTACGCGATCAAACTCGCAAACCTGGGGTGGGAAGCCGCCTGCGAACAGTTGCCGGAGTTGAAGGCGGGTCTCAACATTTGCGGCGGAAAAATCGTTCACGAAACCGTGTCCCAAGCATTGCGAATGCAAAATGCGAAATGAAGGCGCCTACGCCGTTATTCGTTCGCCACAGGATCCGCCGCCGCGGTCCGCCGCGGCAAATGGCGAATCCCGGCGTATGGCGGACAACCCATGCCCTTGCCTGCCATGACTGAAATCGAAAATGTCGTCATCATCGGATCCGGCTGCGCCGGATGGACTGCGGCCATCTATGCCGCCCGCGCCAACCTCAAACCGCTCGTCATCACCGGCACATTGACTGGCGGGCTTCTCACCACCACCAGCATCGTGGAAAACTATCCCGGTTTTCCCGAAGGCGTGGACGGCAACAAACTGATGGAGGACATGAAGCAACAGGCGGAGCGCTTCGGTGCGCGCGCGCGCTTCAACAGCGTGGTGGAGAACGCCGATCTCTCGGTCGATGCATCTTCCGGCAGAAGGGAACAGCCGTTTCGCCTTACGGTGGACGGAGAGATCGTCGAGACCCGATCCGCGATCGTTGCGGTGGGGGCGGGACATCGCCGCCTCGGCCTGGAGAGCGAGTCCAAACTGGAAAAAAAGGGCGTGACCTACTGCGCCACATGCGACGGCCCGCTGCCGGTGTTCCGCAACAAACCCCTGGTGGTTGTGGGTGGAGGGGATTCGGCGTGCGAGGAGGCGATTTACCTGACCCGCTTTGCCTCCAAGGTTTTTCTTGTGCATCGCCGCGACCAGTTGCGCGCTTCCAGGATCATGGCCGAACGGCTGCTGGCGCATCCCAAGGTCCAGCCCGTCTGGAATTCAGTGGTGGAGGACATCCTGGATGTGGCGAAGGACGAGGTGACCGGTGTGAAACTGAAGAATGTCAAAACCCGCAAGAAGACCGAGATTGCGTGTGCGGGCGTTTTCGTCGCCATCGGGCACGCGCCAAACACCCTGATCTTCAAGGGACAAATCGAGATGGATGAAACAGGCTATCTCCAGGTGAAACATCCCACGACGCAAACGAACGTCCCCGGCGTCTTCGCCTGCGGCGATTGCGTGGACCGCATTTACCGGCAGGCGATCACCGCAGCGGGCATGGGCTGCGCGGCCGCCATTGACGCCGAACGTTATCTGGCCGCTCAAAAGGCATGATGGCGCAAAGCGGAACGCACCGGTTGCCGGCCCAAGGCGCCTTTCCCCGGCCGCGTTGGCTGCAAATTTTTCGTTGCGCAGCACGCCGGCGCTGTTGTAGTGTCATCGCTTTGAAACTTTAACAGGAGATTTTCATGGCCACCCTTGCGAACAAACATAAGGAAAATGTTACGGGAAAATATTACGTGGATGATCAATGCATCGATTGCGATCTTTGCCGCGAAACCGCGCCCAGCAATTTCACCCGCAGCGACGAGGGCGGTTATTCTTATGTCTTCAAACAACCTTCCACGCCCGAAGAAGAGGCGCAGGCCAAGGAGGCCATGGAGGGTTGTCCCGTGGAAGCCATCGGCAACGACGGCGCATAGGGAAATCACGACGGCCATTCTCCCGCAAGACGGGGAGGTTTCGAACGATTGTGAATCCGCGGCTCCGGCGTCAGGTGCTCTGTGAGTGGAGCGGCGGCCATGCGCCGCCGGTGGGAATTGCCGAGCCCGTTGATCTGCAAGCAGCTTTCCGAAAAGCATTCCGCCGCCTTGGCTTGCAGGATCGCCTCCAGGAAACAACGCTCAACGACCATTGGCGCGATGTGGTTGGACCAACGTTGGCGTCGCACTGCCGGCCGCGGGGGGTTCGCCGCGGCGTATTATGTGTTCTGGTGGAGCATCCGGCATGGCTGCATCAAATCGCCATGGTCCACAAGGCGGACATGCTGAAATCCATCCAGCAACGTTTTCCGTATTTGCACGTAAAGGACCTCCACTTGCGCATCGGGTGAACCCGTTCGTCTTGAGACCACAAGTCGGTTGCAAAAAGCGGCGCAACCGTCGGCCTTTCGTAAATCAGAGCAGTTTCGCAAGTTCCGCCTGGCTCCTGGCGAAAATCTCGCGGTGAAGCGAGTTGCCGTGAGCGTCCATCGTCACCACGGAAGGAAAGTTTTCGACGCGAAATTTCCAGATGGCCTCCGGCGCGCCGAACTCCTTCATCATAAAAACGCCCAGCACCTCCTTGATACAATCGGCGAGCACCTGCGCGGCGCCTCCGACGGCGTGAAGATAGACGCAACCCGTGTCCTTGCAGGCCGCCAGCGTTCTGTCGCCCATGCCTCCCTTGCCGATCACGCCGCGGACGCCGAATTTCCGGATGATTTCATGCTGATAAGGCTCCTCCCGGATGGAGGTGGTGGGACCGGCTGCGGTGACCTTCCATCGTCCTTTCTCCTGAAGAACCACCGGTCCGCAGTGATAAATGATGCCGTCGCGCAAGCTAACCTCCGGCGGGAGGGAACCGCCGTCGTGCAGATACTGATGCACAGCATCGCGCGCCGTGAAAACAACGCCGGTAATTTCGACCGAATCGCCCACTTTCAGGGCGCGGATTTTTTCCTCGGCAAATGGCGCTTCCAGTCTCATCTCCGGGAATTCAGCCACAAAATGCCGCCCGAATCAAACCCAAAAGATATATCCGTTCAACAATCAACAAAGATGGCGCGCGAAAGGGGTCCCATTTCTTCATCGACGATCCGTCCGGGTGGGTGTATATCTTCAAGCATGGAATGCGGGAGGTTCATCGAGGCGACAGCAAGAGCGGCACTGCCGCGCCTGAGTTCAACAGTCATTCCGAGAATCTTGCCCCGCAAGTCGGATGATGCGCGCGCGGAGCATTTGGACGGGGAATCCGTCTAACAAACAAACCGTTATGTCAAGCGACTGGTTCAAGCCGGATATTCGTCGCAAATTGCCCATTTCAATATGGGGATCAGCGGCAGGCGTTCTCAACCTTGTTTTTTGTCGAATCTTCTTTTGGCCGTTCGCGTGCATCTTCCCCATTGCCGCCTCGCTTCATGCGCAGACGCTCATCAATGTGGATTTCGGCGCCGGCACAAATAGCTCGAAAATCGGGTTTGCCGCCACGGGGATGCGGACCAACGATTTCTGGAATCTCTACCGTCATTACGATCCCAAATATGCGCCCGGCGCGCCTCTTGTTTCGCACGGGTTGCTGCAAAACCTGAAACTCGCCGACGGGGTTCATTCCAGGGCGTTTCTCGCGGTCAGCAACGCGCCGGGCGTCTGGGGCAACGCCACGGGTGATCCGATGTACGACAGCTACATCTTTCCTCTCAACGGAAGCAATATCACGATCACGGTCAGCAAGCTGGACCCCGGCCGCTATCATTTTTATCTCTACGGCCACGCTGATCCGGATGTCACCGCCGAGCAAAACAGCGTCTTCACGCTGACGAGCGGCACCAACGCTTTCGGGCCTTTGGCCACAGCGGGGTCTGCGGGTTGGAGAGCGGTTTCGCCCTGGCAGGAACGACAGCAGCACATCGTTTTTCGCGACGTGGAAGTGCAGGCCGACAAACCGGTGAGCATCGATGTGGCGCCAGGCGCCAATGGGGTGGCCGTGGTGAACGGCCTCCAGATCATCTCCCGGGGCACGAGTCCTCCCCGTCCGGCGCCTGCGGCGTTGAAGGTTCCGGTTTCCTCCACCAATCTCGTCTTTCGCGAAATCCGTTACGACGGACAGGTAAACGATGACGAGGCGCGTTTTGACGTGACGGTGGAGGTGGAATCGATGAGTGAAGACGAAATCTCCGCGCCGTTGTTTGAGGGCGATGTGGCGCTGCTCGCGCCGGATATCCCTGACGGTTTGCGCATCGTCAACACGGGAAAACAGTTTCGGCTTCATGCCGCCGGTCCGGGGACCTACCGATTGGGGTTGGAATTGGTTGCCAGAATCACGCGCGCGGAACCGTGGAACCAGATTTCGGTCACCGGACCGGCTGCCGCCATCGCCTCCGTAACCGCTCGCGGCGCGGCGTCCGACACAGAACTGCAACTGCTCAGCGGCATGCTGCTGGAGGGACCCCCCGCGCCCAAACAGATCGGCGACTCAAAGACGGTGAGTTCAACGGTGCGCGGCTTTCTCGGCGCGGATCGTCTTCTTTCGTTGCGATGGCAGGGAAAAACAACCGAGGTGACGCGCAAATCGTTGATGACCGTTGAGACGACTGCCGCAGCGCAGATCACACCCACCGCCGTCAAGTTCAACACCCGGTTGCGCTACGACATCCTGCAAGCCGCCGCGCCCCGGCTCACGGTGGCGTTGCCCGCTGCGCATGCGCTCACGAAACTCCAGGGCGAACAAATTCGCGACTGGCAGGTGAAACCGGACGGCGACCGCCAGATCGTGACGGTGGAATTCATCAAACCGGTCGAGAAATCGTACAACCTCACGATTCTTTCCGAACAAGCGGTTGATCTTTCGCAGGCGGGCGCTGTTTCCCAGACGGCGACGCTCGTTCCACCGCAACCGTTGGAAGTCGAGCGCGAGTCCGGAGCGTTCACGCTTTCGGCAGAAGAAATGCAGGCGGAGATTGATTCGACGACGGGTTTGCGCCAGGTGAACGCGACGGCGGGCGCCCTGGCCGCCTATCGCTTTTACGGCCGACCCTTCGCCTTGACCGCGAAGCTCAAGCGGATCGAGCCGGTGGTGAACGTTGCGGATCGCGTCACCGCGCGCCTCGAGGAAACCCGGCTGCTGATCTCACACGCCTTGACGTTGACGGTGGAGAAGGCGGGGATTTATGGCGTGGACATGCCGCTTCCAGCAGGACTGACCGTGACCGACGTGCGCGGCGAAGGCATCGAGGAATGGAAGGTTGTCCCGCCCGGACGGGACAAATTGCGCGTACAGTTCAACAGTCGCCTGCTTGGCGCGCGCAAGCTGGAGGCGGAGCTTGAAACGCCATACAAGGAATTTCCCAAACAGTTTTCGTTGGCGCCGTTGCGGGTCGCAGGCGCTTCCAAGGAAACCGCCCAGATTGGCATCGCGTCGGCGCCGGGCATCCGGGTGAAGACCGCCGAGATATCGGGATTGCGCGAGATTCCCGCGACCACGCTCGTAGCGCGCTCCGACGAGTCGCTTGCCTACATGGCGGATCAAGCGGATTGGAAACTCTCCGTCTCGACCGAACGCCTGACGACGCGGCTTGTTGCGGAGGTCTTCAACCTGATCACCGTCGGGGACGGCCTCGTGGGCGGCAGCGCCACGATCCGCTACGGGATCATCAACCAGGGCGTGCGGGAATTTCAGGTGAAATTACCGGGGCACTGGAAGAATGTGGAATTCACCGGACCGAATATCCGGCGCAAAGACCAGCGGGGCGACCTGTGGACAGTGGCGTTGCAGGACAAGGCATGGGGGGGGTACACGCTGGTGGTGACGTACGATTACCAGTTCGATCCCAGCCGCGCGACGCTCGACGCCGCCGGAGCGCATGCGATCGACCTGTCCGCTGATCCCCAGGCGGGTGTCGAGCGAGAGACCGGCTCGGTCGCCGTCACCACCGCCGCTAGCCTCAAGTTGGACTCCAAACCGGTGGCCGAACCCTTGCGCGTCATTGACCCCACCGAACTTGCCGCAACCGACCGCGCGTTGATCACGCGGCCCGTCCTTTTGGCATATCGTTATACCGGCGGCGCTTACAAGCTGGAACTGGACGTGGTCCGGCACGAGCAGGTTCCGGTGCTCGACGCGGTGGCTGACCGCACGCAATTGACGACTGTTCTCACCGATTCAGGCGAGATGCTGAGCCAGGCGTCATTCATGGTGAAGAACAACGACAAACAGTTCCAGCGATTCCGGTTGCCCGGTGACGCCAAGCTATGGGGTTGTTACGTGAACGCCGAACCCGTCAAGGCGGAGCGCGACGGCGACTGGACGCTCGTCTCGCTGCCCCGCGCGGCCAATCGCGACCAGCTTTTCGCAGTTGATATCAAATACGCGCAGCAAGCGGAGTCGTTGCAATCGTGGCTGCCGCGTCGGATTCAACTGGAAGCGCCCAGGACCGATGTGCCCAACACCTACGCCGAATGGCAGCTTTTTGCGCCGATCACGCATACGGTCGGACGATTCGGCGGCAGCATGACCGTCGCCCAGGGAACAACTTACAGCTTGCGCGATGCCTGGCGCGTCTTTCTCGGTTTTTATGGCGATGTGTGGCGCGAATGCGGCATGGCGCTGATCATCGGCGGGAGCCTCGCGTTGCTCATCACGGCGCTGGTGACGCGCGCGGTTCAACGCGGATGGCGCGGCGCCGTGAAAGTGCTTATGACATTCGCGGTGTTGGCGATGTTGGCAGCCATGCTCCTGCCTTCTTTCATGAGAGCCCGTATGCGCAGCCAGGCCAGCACGGTCCTGAATGAAGCGAGACAGATGGATGCTGCGAAGGACGCTCTCGCGAATGCTGATGAATCCAACATGGGTTCCTTTGGCGGTTCTTTATCAAGGGATGCCGTCCAAATGCGCGAGGTTGCAGAGGAGGCAGGAAATGAGCGCCTGCGTTCGTCGTCCGCAGTGAGAAGAGGAGCGCGAATCGCAGCACCCCAAACGGCGGCGCCCGCTGCGGCGGCCTCCGGAATGCTTGGGGGGACCGAGGCGTCGGCGAAACCAGCGGCGCCTGCCGAGCCGTTGAACGATAAAACCGTGACAGACGCACCTTCTTCTGGAGAGGTTTCTCAAGGCGCCTTGGATGGAAGAGGGCGTGTCACGCATTCTATAAGAGTTGAGGGCGTAGGAGGTGCTGGCGGCGGTGTTGCGAGAAGCGCGTTTCCCGCGGCGGCGGGGATTCGCTCGATTCAGATCGATATTCCACAAGTCGGACAGGTGTTTCATTTCACGAAGGTCCTCAACGTGAAGGACGATCCCCTCTCGATTCGTGTTTCCATCATAAAAACCAGCGTGTTCGTGATTGTGCGCGCCATTTTGCAACTGGCCGCATCGCTTACGGGCATCTGGCTGATCTGGCGGCAACAACGCCATCCGTTTCCGAGCAGTTTCCGGATCGCGTTGGGGCTGGCGTTGGTTGTGATTTCGGTCGGCAGTTTCCTGCTCGCCAATCGCGTTCTTCATATTGCGCTGATCCTGGCCGCGGGGGTGATTGTTCTTGCGCTGTTGATATGGGCGGTGCGGAAACGCTGGCCGCGTCGAGGGCCGCCGTCATCGGGCGGTCCCGCCTCCGGAACCGAACCGCCCAAGCTGTCGCCGAATGTTCCGAGGTCGGTTTCGACCGTTCCGAAGCCGGCGCCAAGCGAATCCAAACCAGCGTCAGACGCCTCGAAACCCTCGTCCGTTTCCCCGACGTCTGGCAGCGCCGCCTCCGCCGCCGCCATCTTGATTTTCGCAGCCTTCTTTGCTGATGGGTTGACGTTGGCGTCGCATGCGCAAGGCACGCCTGTCCCAACATCGCCGGCGGTTCCGACCAACGCCGTCTCGATCGTCTCGGCGGATTACACTGGCGCGGTGCGCGAGAAGGCGGCCGAGTTCGACGTTGCGATTCAGTTGTTCTCGGCCGCCACCAACCAGACGGTGATGCTTTTCGGAGAAGACGTGGCGGTTCAGCAATGCGTGACGCGGAACGGAACCGCGAAATTGCTGCGTGAAGGAAAATCCGTTGGCGTGCTGCTCCCGCAGCGCGGAAACGCGTTCCTGCAACTCAAGTTGCTGACGCGCCTGGGCGGCGACGTCGGCAAACGCCGGCTTTCCTTCGGCATCCCACCCGCGCTTTCCAGCCGCTTCACCATGACTCTCGACGAGGCTGAAGCCGACGTCGAATTTCCGACGGCGGTGTCTTTCAAGCGGATCACCGAGAATCAACAGACCCGCATCCAGGCCGTCGTCGGCGCAGCGGATCGCGTTGAGATGAATTGGACGCCCCGGATGAAACGGGCGGCGGAAATCACGGCGACGGTTTTTTGTCAAAACTCAACGCTGGCAACCTTCGGCGGCGGCGCAGTGAACACGCGGACGACGCTGGATTATCAGATCACCCAGGGCGAACTGCGCCAGGCGCGCGTGCGTTTACCGTCGGGGCAGCGCCTGCTGCGGGTCGATGGCGCGTTGATTCGAATCTGGGAGGTGAAATCGGAGAATGGCAGCGACGTTCTCACGGTGGACCTGCTCAAGGGCGTTTCAGCCGATTATCGGCTTACGGTGGAAACCGAACAGGCGCTCGCCAAACTTCCCGCGCAAGTGAAGGTGGAAACGCCGCACACGCTCGATGTGAAACGCGAGACCGGCCTGCTGGCGGTGAGCGGCGGCGAGGAATTGAGCCTCACCCTCGAAGGATCGAAGGATTTGCAACGCATCGATGTCTCGGACCTGCCCGGCGACTGGAAGGCGGGATTCAGCCGCGCCACGAAAGAAAAGGGCGAGGGGATTGTCGGCGCATATCGTTTTCTGAAGAGCGATTTTCAGTTGACGGCAAAGGCGGAGGCGGTTCAACCGCAGATCGAGGTTGTGGCGCGAAATCGCCTGCGCGTTGGCGCAGAAGAAATCCGTCTCTCGGCGAGTTTCGATTACACCATCAAACGCGCCGGAATTTTTGCGCTGAAACTGGCGGTGCCCGACGGCTATCGCGTGGAAACGGTGACGGGCAACCAGATTCTTCAATGGACTGAGCGTGGCGGGCAGGCGCGAATTCTGGAGGTGTCGCTCAAGGAACGGACCATGGGGGCTTATGCGTTGCGGGTGGAGCTTGTTCAAACCACCCGCCTGCCAGTCGGCGGGCAGGTCAAGGAATTGCCGAAGACGCTCCCCATCGTCGGCATTCATCCGCTCGATGCGCAGAAACTCAAGGGCTTCGTGTCGGTGTTGGGAGAACACGGCGTTTCAGTCAAGGTTGCTTCGTTGGACGGCCTCACGGAAATCCCGGCATCCGCGATTGAGAGCAATGACAAGATTTCCGAAGGTCCCGCCTCGGGCGGATTGGCCTTCAAGTATATCGCCAACGAAACGCAGGCGTCTTCCGCATGGAAATTGACGGTGACAACCGAAAACGTCGAGTCATGGGTGCGCGCGGAAATCGTGAATGTCATCACCGTGAACGAGACATTGGTCAGCGGACGGACGGCGGTGCGTTACGAAATTGCGAATGCACCGGTGAAGGAATTCCGACTCCGCGTGCCCTCGGTCTTCAAGAACGTCGAGTTGAACGGCGCAAACATCCGCCGACGCGATCAAAACGGCGATGAATGGCGCGTCGAACTTCAAAACAAGGTGCGCGGCGTCTATTCGCTCACCGTCACATGGGAGCAACCGCGCGAATCCAGGACCGGCGTCATGGATGCCGCGGGCGTGGAGGCGCTGGGCGTCGAGCGCGAAACGGGTATGCTGGCCATTCTGGCAAAAGCGCCGTTACAAGTGACGGAGAAATCATCCGGCGGCGAGTTGATCAAGATCGATGCGCGCGAATTGCCCGAATGGGCGGGCGCCGGTTCCGCAACCGGCGAGACGGTGGCGCTCGCGTATCGGTATCTGCGTCCCGGCTACAAATTGACTCTGGAAACAAAACGCCTGGAGGACGCGGCGGTGCTTCAAGCGTTGGTGGACAATGCGCAATGGACCACGGTGGTTGCCGACGACGGCCAGGTAATGACGGAAATGACACTGGCCGTTCGCAACAACGGCCGCCAACATCTCGAAGTGGAACTGCCGGCGGACACACGGGTCTGGTCAGCGTTTGTGGCGGGCCAGCCCGTGCGGCCCAGCCGTCGCGCAAACGTGTTGCTGCTGCCGCTCGAACGTTCGGGCGACAACGGCGCCCCCGTTTCCGTCAATCTGACCTATATCGGTGTTGCGAAATTTCCGCGTTCGAAGGGGACGGTGAGCTTTGCCTCGCCCAAGCTGGATGTGCCTTTGAAGAATGCGCGATGGGATTTCTATTTGCCCCCCGATTACGAGTACAAGCGTTTCGAGGGCAGCATGAGGCACGAACAGGATGGCGAAACCAATCCGTTGTATCGGAGTTTCTCGCTCACGGAATACCTCCACCAGGAGGAAGGGAAACGGATGGCGCAAAAGGCGGAAGAGACATCCGAGGTAATGAACGCTCAGCAGCAACTGGCTGTGGGGAATGTCAAGGCGGCGACGGAAGTTTATCGTCGGGCGAAGTCCAAGGGAGTTTACGCCGACAGATCCGACAAGGATCTGATGAAGCTCGAACGCGACGTGAACCGGGCGCAGAGCGGCAATCTGATTGCCGCCCAACAAGCCTACACCTCGGAAAACCTGGGCAAGATCGGGGGACAAACCACCCTGACAAAAGAGAAGGAGGCCGCCAAAATGCTGAAATACGACGCTGAGGCGGCCGAGCAACAATGGGCGAAGCTGCAGCAGGCTCAAGAGTTGGCGGTGGCGCGGGTGCAGCCGTTGCGGGTGAATCTGCCGACGCGCGGCGCGCGCCACTCTTTCACCCAGGTGTTGCAGACGGAAATCAAGAAACCGATGACGATTCAATTTGTGGCCGTCAACACGCGCGAGATCGGCTGGTTCAACAGCTCGATCCTGGCCATGGGCGGGTTCGTGGCCTTGTGGGTGATGGCAGCCATCGGCCTTCCGAAAAGACCAAAGACCGCACAACCAACGCGTGATTGAAGCGAAGTCTGGTTTCTTTCTGGCGGCGGGAGAACAGGCCCCCGCTTCCCATCAGACGCGACGAAAATAAAAAATTCCTATCCTTTCAATCGTTCGGGATGTTCGCGATACCAGCGCACGGTTCGTGCGATGCCATCCTCCCAACTTACGGCTGAGGAAAAGCTCAGGAGACGGCGCGCCTTTTCCACACTGGCGCAATGACGACGGACATCCGCCGGCCGCGGCGGATCGAACCGCGGCGGTTGGGTCCAGTCCATGAGCCGGCTCACGTCCCGGACAATCTGGAGCACGCTTACCTCCCGTCCGCTGGCCAGGTTGATCGTCTGACCGCGCGCGGCATCGGTTTCGTACAACAAAATCAGCCCGCGGGCGGTGTCGGTGGCGTACAGATAATCGCGCGTTTGTTGGCCGTCGCCAAAAATCACGGGTGTTTCTCCTCTCAATATCCGTTGGATCAGCCGGGGAATGATCCCTGAAAAATCGCGCCCATTCTGCCGGGGACCGAAATTGTTGAACGGTCGGCCGATGGCCATATCGATTCCGAAAGTGCGGTGGTAGGATTCGACGAGCAGCGCGGCTGCCGCCTTGGCCGCGGCGTAAGGGGTCTCCGTCTTCAACGGATGATTTTCCTCCATCGGGACATATTGCGCGGAGCCATACGCCTCCGACGATGAACAGTGGATCAGCGTGTGGAATGCGCCCTCGCGGCACAACTCGCAGAGGTTCAAGGCGAGATCGCAGATTACCTTGGAAGACCAGTGAGGCCGCTCCAGCGATGCCGGCAACGGGATGGTGGCAAGGTCGAAAACCGCGTCCACGGATCGCGCCTCAAAAAAACGGCGGACCGCCGCCATGTCCGTCACGTCCTGATCCACGATCTCCAGGCCCGGAAGGCGGGAAATCGCGTCACGCAGGTTGTCGCGGTTGCCCAGGAAGAAATTATCGAGAACAGCAAGCCGGGAGGGGCGTTTTTCGATGAGCGCATCAATGAGATGGCTCCCGATGAATCCGGCGCCGCCCGTGACTGCCACGCTTTTGCCCTCAAGAGTCGGCATCTGTCACAGCGCGGCGTAGCCGCAACCAAAAGATGTAGCGGCGTCCCGCCGTGGCGGGAGGAGGCGCCGTCTGCAGACGGACCTGCGCTTCGTAGAAGCGCAGCGACAACATCGGGAAAATCTTGCCGAAAATACGCGATCCTTGAGCATTGCAGTACAGAAGGAAAATCGCCGGGTCATGTGATGGCCCCGCCCCCACCGCCAAGGCGGGGCAGGCGGCGGGATGATCAGCCGCCTTTTTTGGGCGCCCAACCGCCGCCGGATTTGACCCAGTTTTTGAACTCGAAATAAAGTCCGTTGACCTCTTGAAGCGAACGAATCTCCTGCTCGATGGCGAGCAGGGTTCGACGCTCGGTGAAATGGACCTCGATCTGATCCGCCTCCTGGTCATCTCTCGCGATCTTCCGGTAATCCGCCACCTCGAACTCGCCGTCGAGATAGACGTTGCCGCTGATGACATCCACATTCATCTTCTGAGTGACAACGTAGTTGCGCACCAGAATGGCTTCGATCCTCTTTTTTAAGCGAAAATCTTCGGGTCCCATGACGACACTCTCTCATAAGAAGGCTTGTCAGGCAAGCAGGAATTTGGCGGATCAACCGAAGAAAATCTTTGCCCCTTCGTACAGCTCGCTAGGCACCACCTTGCTCTTGGTGACAGCCTGCAAATCCACCGCGATGATTTCGGTGCCCCGCAATGAGACCATCTTGCCGAACTGCCCTGTTCTCGCCAGTTCCACAGCCTTCAAACCATAGCGGGTGCTGAGGATGCGATCATAGGCGGTCGGCGCGCCTCCCCGCTGGACGTGTCCAAGAACCACAGAGCGTGTTTCGAAATTGGTCCGTTTCTCCAACTCCCGCGCCACGATCTCTCCCACTCCGCCCAGACGCGGATGACCGAAAGCATCCAGTTCCTTGGTCTGGATGATATCCACTCCTTCGACTTTGAATCCCTCCGCCACCGCAACAATGCTGAATGTGCGTCCCGTCGCATGGCGTTTCTTGATGGTCTCCGCCACTTCGTCCATCGAAACCGGGTATTCAGGGATCAGGACATAATCCGCCCCTCCCGACAGTCCCGCTCCGATGGTGATCCAGCCTGTATGCCGCCCCATCAATTCGACCACCAACACGCGATGATGCGATTCCGCCGTGCTGTGGAGACGGTCAATGGCTTCCATCGCGATGTTGACGGCGGTGTCGTAACCGAAGGTGCAATCCGTACCGGAAAGATCATTATCGATGGTCTTAGGCACGCCGATCATCGCCAGCCCTCTCTGATACAGATCGTAAGCCACTCCCAGGGTGTCGTCGCCCCCGATGGCGATCAGCACATCCAGGTTTAATTCCTTGAAATTCTGAAAAATCCGATCACTCGCGCCGTCAATTTTCCGCGGGTTGGTGCGCGAGGTGCCCAGGATGGTGCCGCCGCGATGCAGGATGCCTGCAACCGATCCCCGGTCCAGCACGATAAAATCCTTCTCGATCATCCCCTTCCAACCGTTACGAACGCCAATGATCTCATAACCAGACTGAATGCCGGATCGTGTGACCGCCCGAATGACGGGATTCAGTCCGGGGCAGTCGCCGCCTCCGGTCAGCATCGCCAATCGTTTCTTGTTCATAAAATTTATTCCTCTGTCTGTTCCGACTTGACGCCCAAAAGCCGGTCCAAAAAGTCCAGGTTGTAGTGTCCCCGTCGGAAATTCGGGTCGCGCAGGACCGCCTGCTGAAGACGGATGGTCGTCTTCACGCCCTCGATCCGGCATTCGTCCAAAGCGCGGCTCATTCGACGCAGCGCCTCGCCGCGATCATGTCCGGACACAATCACCTTGGCAATCAATGAGTCGTAATGAGACGGTATCGAATAGCCGGCGAAGGCGTGCGAATCAACGCGCACACCCCGCCCGCCCGGCAGGTAAAAACCTTCCAGCCGACCAGGCGACGGCATGAAGTTGTTGTCGGGATCCTCGGCGTTGATCCGGCACTCGATGGCGGCGCCGCGCGCATGAAGATCGCCCTGCGAAAAGGGCAGCCTTTCTCCGCCGGCGATCTGGATCTGCAGCTTCACCAAATCCACGTCGTACACTTCTTCGGTGACGGGATGCTCCACCTGAATCCGGGTGTTCATTTCCAGGAAATAAAAATTTCCCCTGTTGTCCACCAAAAACTCGATGGTACCCGCATTGGAATACTCCACCGACTCCGCCAGGCGAAGGGCGGCTTTGCCCATTTTCTTCCGCAGATCGGGAGTGACAAAAGGAGACGGGCATTCTTCGATGAGCTTCTGGTGCCGTCGCTGGATGCTGCACTCGCGTTCCCCAAGATGCACAACCCTGCCCTGTTGATCGCCCAGAATCTGCATCTCGATGTGATGCGGGTTTTCGATGAATTTTTCGATGTAGATGGCGGAGTTGTTGAACGTCCGTTCCGCCTCGGTCTTGGCCGAGTAGAATCCTTTCACCAGACTCACGTCGTTGTGCGCGGCGCGCATCCCCCGGCCTCCGCCGCCGGCGATCGCCTTGATCATCACCGGGTATCCCAGCTTCTTGGCCACGCGAAGCGCCTCCTGTTCGTTGTCCACCAATCCGTCGCTGCCCGGAACCACATTGACGCCCGCTTTCCGGGCCGACTCGCGCGCCTTGGCCTTGTCACCCATCGAACGGATCGCGTTCGCCGTCGGGCCAATGAACTTGATGTTGCAGTTTTCGCAAATATCCGCAAAGTGCGCGTTCTCTGCCAGGAAACCGTACCCAGGATGGATCGCATCAACGTCCCCCACCTCCGCCGCCGAAATGATGCGATCGATCTTGAGATAACTCTCGCTTGACGCTGCTGCGCCGATGCACATGGCTTCATCCGCCAGCTTGACATGAAGGGAGTCCGCATCCGCCTCGGAATAGACCGCCAGAGTGCGGATGCCGAGATCCTTGCAGGCGCGGATCACTCGAAGGGCGATCTCGCCGCGATTGGCGATCAGGACTTTATCAAACATGGGCGCGCGCGCACAGGTTCCTTGCCTAAACCGTCTTGACTCGGAACAGCGGTTTTCCAAATTCAACCGGTTTGGAGTTTTCCACCAGGACCTCGGTAATCACACCGCGCACCTCCGCTTTGATCTCATTCATCACCTTCATCGCCTCGATGATGCAGACCACCGTGTCTTCCGTCACGGATTGGCCGATCTCGACAAACGACGGTGTTTCCGGGGACGGAGACCGATAAAAGGTGCCCACCATCGGCGACTTGATCTCCTTGTATTCCACAGCGGTCGTATGCGGCGGCGCCACAACAGGCGCCGCCGTCGCTGCGGCCGGCGCGGGCAACGCCGGCGGCATGGCAGGCGACCCATTCCCGCCATTGTCCCGGCTCGCGGAATTCATGATGTGGGTCGAGCCTTCCGGACCGCGCTTGATCCGGATTTTGACGTTGTCTTTCTCAAGCTCGAACTCGGTCAGGCCGTTTTTCGTCATCAAATCAATGATGGACTTGATCTCTTTGAGTTCCATAATTCCTCCTCTCAATGCGCACCCGGCAGGCGTTTCCGTCTCAATCTCATGGCGGAAATGGCGTCGCGCAACCGTCTCGCCCAGCCCCTGAATTCCCTTCGGATGTCACCCGTCAACGGTCCGTCGTTCTCCAAACGAAATGTGCGGTGTTTTTTCAAGAGCCAATCATGTTAGCGGACTCCATAACCCTTTGTCCATCACAGAGTTGATTCCCGATCCGGAGGGAGCGCATGGCAGTTCTGCCGGTTTTTTTCCATTGGCAGACTGGCAGCGCCGGCCAAAGGATGCCTACCCGTCTGCATGCTGCATAGGTTGATTGCGAATGTTCGCTGATTTTCGACGCGGTCGCTTCCGAGTGATCACTCGACAGCAACCCAATGTCGCCCCCGGACTTCAACCACGCCTCCTCATCTGACTCCCAAATTTTCTGTGACACGTGGCACATAAGTTTTGTAAAACTCCGGATTAGGTGTCCGACATTTGGCGCTTGATTTCCCATGCCAAGGACAAACTCGCCATTCGTCGCGTCGAACGACAATCAGCATCTCGCCTGCCACCCACCGGTGGCGGCCGATTCTCAGTACGACAGCACCGCGCCGATATGCCACCGGGAGTTCGAGCGCATGTTGGCGCCGGTGTCGTACAGTTGAAACCCGTAATCCGCCCGCACCGAGAGATACGGCGTGATCGAGTAACGCATGCCCGGCCCAACGCTCGACAGCGGCACATGCGGGTCTTCGCCCGTGAGCAACCGGAAATTCTCCGCGCTGCCGTAATCCCAAAACACCAGGATGCGACATCAGCTTCGGCCGCTGCGACGGTCTGCGCCCGGCTCGGTGGGTACCCATCCGCCCCGTCATGTTCATGTCTCCGACCCAAACGACTTCACCCCTGCGGAAACCCCTGAACCGCTGAACTCTGCGCCATGCCAAAATTCCTGTTTGAGGCTTGCGCTATGCGCTGGGAATCGCTACGCATGAGGTATGGCGCTTGATGATATCCTGCTCGAAGCCGAGGAGAAGATGCTCAAGACCACAGGGGTGGTCCACCACGAGTTTTCCTCGATCCGCACCGGAAAGGCCTCCTCCGCTCTGGTGGAAAACATCATGGTGGAGGCCTATGGCGTCCAGATGAGCATCAAGCAACTCGCGGGCATCACAACCCCCGAACCGCGTTTGCTGATTCTCCAGGCATTCGATCCCTCCAACGTCACGGCAATCGAAAAGGCCATCCACGAATCCAAGCTCGGCATCTCGCCGCTCGTGGAAGGCCGGGTCATTCGTCTTCCCATTCCGGAACTGAGCGAAGAGCGGCGTCGGGAGCTTGGCAAGCTCGTCAAGAAAATGGCGGAAGACGGGCGTGTCGCCATCCGTCACGTTCGGCGCGACGCGCTGGAGGCCGTCAAGAAACTGAAGAAGGAAAGCGCCATCAGCGAGGATGAGGCGGCTGATGCGGAAAAAGAAACCCAGAAACTCACGGACCAATACATTGCCGAAATCGACAAGTCGCTTGCCTTGAAGGAAAAGGACATCATGACGGTGTAGGGCGCATCTTCAGGGATCCTGTTGTCAGCCGCCCCAACTTCCCGATGGATTGGCCGATGCGGGACGTTTTGCCTATGAGATCACGAGAGATTTTCCGCAGACCGCGGCATCCTCAACCTTGCGCGGTTGGGAGACAAGAGGGGAGGCGCTGAAGTGAATGTGGAAACCTATTGCGGCGGCATGGCGGACACCAATGGCTATTGGATCGAAAACGACCGCGTCGCTTTGCTCATTGACGCGCCCGCCGGCATGGGCGGATGGGCGGGGGCGCGATGCCGCGAGCGCAAGGCGCGTGTCGCGGGGCTGCTCCTCACGCATGGCCATTGGGACCACATTGCGGACGCCGCAGCCATTCAACAGGAACTCGGCGTTCCCGTCTGGATTCATCGCGAAAGCGCCCCTCTTCTCGAATATCCGGAGATTCAGGCCGCCTTCAACCCGTTTCAGAAAATTGACCCCTGCAAACCCGACCGCGTTTTGGAAGCGGAAGTCCGGTCCCGTCTTGAAATGTTCCATTTTGAATTGTTGCTCTGTCCCGGACACTGTCCCGGCTCGCTTTGTCTGCATTTTCCGGATGAGAAGAAACTCTTCGCCGGCGATGTCCTTTTTGCCGGCGGCGTGGGGCGATGGGATTTGCCCGGCGGTTCAAAGGAGGAATTGATGTCGTCCATTGCAAACAAACTCCTCGTTTTGCCGGATGAAACACGGATTTTTCCCGGACACGGTCCCAGCACGACGGTGGGCGAGGAACGACGGATGAACCCTTTCCTGGCGGCGTTTCGTCCGCCGCGCCAAAGATAATGAGACGTTCTCATCACTCCCACTGGTTCCACCGTCTGTGGAGCCGATTCATTCTCTGGAAGGTGCGCCACCCCTGGCCGACGCTGTTGGTTTGCGGCCTTGTGATTGCCGTGCTGGTCTGGCAGAGCGGCAAGCTGTCCAAGCGATTGCGGGGAGGACTGATCAGTCTGCCGGGGAGCGAGAGCGACCAGGTGCTTCGCGTGGTGGAACGCGATTTTTCAGAGGCAATCGCCTATCCGACGATCCTTGTTCAGGAGGGATTGGGCACGGTGGATCAGCTCGAACGAAGCTGGCAACGCGCGCTCAAGGCCGTGGGCAGCGTGCCGGAAGTTCGGGAAGTAATCGATATGCATCTGGGACGCAAAATCGTGTCGCACGTCAAAGTGAACACCCGTTCCTTCAGCGAGGCCCAGGAGATGATCAACGCCATGCGCAAGGAGGGATTGCCGGAAGGGGTCGATGTGACGTCTCTCGGCGTATCGAGCGCCGGCGCCATCATGGCCGTGGTGGAAACCGACGTTCGGTCATTCAAGGAGGGCGAGAACCGGCGGAAGACCATCGAAGAAAGCGTCTCCCGACTGCATCTACCGGAAGGCTCATCTGTGGATATCAAAGTGACCCGTCATCCGCAGCGCAATTTTGCGATGATCGAGGCCGGCGTTCATTCCTACCCGGAAGCCGAATCGCTGACCGCCAGCATCCAGCAAAATCTTCACGACCTGAATCTGCCGGTCGGCAACCGCGTGGTCGTCACAGGTTTGCCGGCGCTCTTTTATGATTTGAATCGCCAGGCGGTGACGACTTTGAAGAAGGCCGAGTGCATCGGTCTTCCTCTATGTTTTCTGCTGCTGATCTGGGTGTTTGGCGCGCCCGTGGCGGCTCTGTTGCCGGTCGTTGTGGCCCTGGTGGTGCTGACCACCGGTTCCGCTGTCATGAGCAAGGTTGGCAAACACATGGAGATTTCGATGTATGTCCCCAGCGTCCTTTCGATGATCGGATTGGGCGTAGGCGTGGATTACATGCTGATTCTGGTCTCGCGATTCCGCGAGTGCGCCCTCCGACACCCTCATGTTGATGAAGCGATTGTTGAGGCCATGCACCTGACTGCGCCGACATTGCTGGGGTCGGGTGTTACTGTCGCCATCGGTTTTTCCGCACTGCTGTTCACGCCTGTCATGATGTTTCGGGCCATGGGGATCGCGGGCATCGTGGTCATCCTGAGCGCGCTGACATGCATTTTTGTGCTGGCGCCGCCGCTCTTCAAAATCACCGGCCGCTTCATTGTGCAAAGCAAACCTGTTGCTGCCCGGCCGCCTTTCTGGAAACGCTGGACCCATTTCGTGGTGGAACATCCCGCGATCTGCCTGCTGATCGGCCTCGCCCTGATGGCGGCCCTGGCCTGGCCCGCCCTGCAGATTGAAGCGGCGTCGTTGAATCCGGACTCTCTTCCGCGCGAGCTGGAATCGAAGCGCGGCTACAATCTGTGCAAAAACGGTTTCGGCGCCGGCTGGCTGATGCCGGCGGTGATCTTGATCAAACGACCGGACGGCCTTGATGAAAAAGATTATCTTCAACGCGAGCAGGCGTTCATCCAAAAATTGCGGGCAATGAATTCCACGTTGGACGCCGTGGGCGCCAGCGATCTTTCCGCCGCCCAGAATCTCGGATTCGGCATCGAAATTCCCTCCAACTTTTTCATCTCCAAGAGCGGCCGGCACAACCTCATCCTGGCGACCTTCGATGGCAATCCGATGTCCCTGGAAGGACGACATTGGGTGGAACGGGTGCGGGAAATCGGGCACGCCGAATGGAAATTGGAGGATGGGTTTTTCTGCCGCGTGGGAGGCGTGGTCGCGGCGACGCTGGATATCGACAAGGCGGTGGTCGTTTATCTCTGGAGAACAGGCGCCTTCTGTCTCATCTCGACCTTCGTTTGTCTCGCCTTGCTTTATCGGTCGGTTCTCATTCCTCTGCAGGCCATTGCAATGAATCTGCTGTCCGTGTTCGCCGCCTATGGTTTTCTGGTGTTGTGGTTTCAAAAGGGCATCGGCCGTCTTCTCATGCCGTCGGAACTGGGCGTCGCACAAGGCATGAATTCGGTGGTCATCCTGCTCCTCTTTTGCGCGCTCTTCGGCCTTTCGATGGATTATCAGGTTTTTCTCATCAGCCGGATCGCTGAGGAGTGGCGCCGCTCGCACAACAACAAGGTGGCGGTCCGCCACGGCATCGAATTGATGGGACGGGTGGTCACGGGGGCTGCCGGAGTGATGATCTCAATTTTTCTCTCATTTGCGTTTGTTTCGGTGCTGGAGACGCGCCAGTTTGGAATTGGGATGGCGGCGGCAACAACCTTCGACGCAACGATCGTTCGCCTTCTCGTTTTTCCTTCCGCAATGCTGCTGGTGGGATCGGCCAACTGGTGGTGGCCGTTTGGAAGAATTGGAAGAAGAATTACGACTTGAACAGAGTTCTCCCATGCCTCAAAAAGCCAGGACAAATTTTTGACCATGGGCAAACCAACCGGATTCTTTGAAATTTCCCGCGAACTGCCGCCCGATCGCTCTCCGACAGAGCGCGTGAAGGACTGGCTGGAAATCCATGAGCAGATGTCCGAAGAAAAGCTCAGGGCGCAGGGCGCGCGCTGCATGGATTGCGGCATCCCCTTTTGCCACAACGGAACGATGCTTGCGGGCATGGCGTCGGGTTGTCCGATCAACAACCTGATCCCCGAATGGAACGACCTCGTCTATCGCGGCCTGTGGCGGGAATCGCTCAATCGCCTGCACAAAACAAATAATTTCCCCGAATTCACAGGACGCGTTTGTCCCGCCCCGTGCGAGGGATCGTGCGTGCTCGGCATCAATGCGCCGCCCGTCACCATCAAGAACATCGAATACTCGATCATCGAAAAAGGATTCGAGCAGGGATGGGTCCAGCCTTCCTCACCTCAAAAGCGCACCGGCAAAAAAGTCGCCGTCGTCGGCAGCGGCCCAGCGGGACTCAGCGCTGCCGCGCAACTGAACAAGGCGGGTCATCTGGTCACCGTGTTTGAGCGCGCCGACCGTCCCGGCGGCCTCCTCATGTACGGCATTCCCAACATGAAACTCGACAAGAAAAACGTCCTCATGCGCCGTCTCAGGATCATGGAGCAGGAGGGAATCCAATTTGTCTGCAACGCCGAGATCGGGAAAAACCATCCCGCCGACCAATTGCTCAAACAGTTTGACGCTGTTGTGATTTGCGCGGGCGCAACCAAACCGCGCGATCTGCCCATCGAAGGCCGCGGCCTCAAGGGCATCCATTTTGCAGTGGAATTCCTCGCGCGCAACACCCGCGCCTTGCTTGATGAACGCAAGAACGGCGAGTACATCAGCGCCGAGGGCAAGGATGTCATCGTCATGGGGGGCGGAGACACCGGCACCGACTGCGTCGGCACTTCCCTGCGCCACAACTGCCGGAGCCTCGTCCAGTTGGAGATTCTTCCGAAACCGCCCCTTGAGCGCGCCCATGACAACCCATGGCCGCAGTGGCCGAAAATTTATCAGATGGACTACGGCCAACAGGAGGCCGCCGCGCGTTTCGGCGCCGACCCGCGACAATACCTTGTCACCGCCAAACGTTTCATCGGCGACAAGGACGGGCGCGTCAAGGCCGTCGAGACTGTCCGCGTTGAGTGGAGCAAGGATGACAAGGGCCGCTTCATTCCGAAACAACTCTCCGGCACCGAGCAGGTGTTGCCTGTGCAACTGGTCCTGCTGGCCATGGGTTTTCTCGGCCCCGAAGACGCCATCGCCCAACAAATCGGCGTCGCGCTCGATGAGCGCAGTAATTTCAAAGCCGAATACGGGCGTTTTGCCACGAACATTCCCGGCGTGTTCGCCGCCGGCGATTGCCGCCGCGGACAGAGCCTGGTGGTCTGGGCCATCAACGAAGGCCGCGCCGCCGCCCGCGAATGCGACCGCCACCTGATGGGCTCGACCGAACTGCCCTGACGGCGTCTGGAAGCGTTTCGCCCCCGTCCGTCGCGGGCCGAGCATGGCGCATCTCCGAGTTGTTGAACGGGCATGGTGGATTGTAGGCCAACCCCGAACCCCGAATGTGTTCGCGAGTCCCCGAAGAAGTTCGGGGATGCGTTCGGGGTTGGCATGGGACCGCGGGTGTCCCGCCGAGGCGGACCCGGCAACAAATCAGAGAGGCGACGGCGGCGGACAATCGCCGAATTTAGGTTGCCTTCCCAACTTATACTGGTCATATTTCCTTCCAGTTTTAGCTTAAACTGATAACAATAATTACCAGACTACGCGATGCTTGAAATCCTGATTTCATTGTTCCATCCCGCGGGCGCTCGCCGACTCTGGTTCAGGTGTGCGAATCCATGGCCGAACCTCAAGCCAGGAAACGGGAAGTGGCGGTGTTGAGCGAGGCCATGGCCGAATTGGGCGTCAAGCACGGGACCATCGTTGCAAAAAACGAGGCTGAACAGATCGTCACCGGCCGCGGTTCCATCGAGGTTGTTCCGATGTGGCGCTTCCTGCTCAATCTGACGGAGCCGAAAGAATAGGCGCCTGAAAACGGCGGTGACCCTGACTCCCGGAGAGAATCTCGAAAGATGCGGGAGGAAGTCAGGTTCAATTTGCCATTCTTATCCGGCATTTCATTCTTGGAAATCGAATCCCCATCGGCCACAATCCGAGGCCGCCAGGGATGCGGCCAGCAAACGAAACGAACAAACCACCAGCTTTCAACACGCCGAGCAGCAACCAAACCATGACCGGCAAGGAACGCGTCCTGAAGACGTTGCGGTTCGAGGAACCGGACCGTCCGCCTCATTTTGAAGTCATGTTCGAGCTGGAGCATGAGGCGTTTGGCCTGCAGTTCCCCGACCGTCACAGTTGGGCCGGTTGCACCCGAACCGAAAAGGACCGGAAGATCGCCTGCTGCATGGAGATTTACGGCCGCATCGTCGAGCGTTATCAGTGGGACGCGCTGGCGGTCTATTGGCCGTGGAGCGACCCGGACGGAGTGCGGGCTGCGAAGAAATGTTTTGGCGATTCTCTTCTCATCGGCAGCATCGTCGGCGGGTCGGTCTGGAGCATTGACTCGATCCAGGACTGGGACCGGTTTGCGCTCGACCTGGCCGAGAATCCGCAAGCCATCCACGCGGAAGCCGAGGCCAGGACGGGACGGGCCATCGCCAGCTTTGACCATCTGGCCGATGCCGGGGCGGATTTCATTCACGTGGTCAACGATGTCGCTTACAATCAAGGACCGTTTATTTCACCCCGCCGGTTTCGCGAGGTGGTGACGCCGCATCTGGCCCGGCAGGTCGCGCACATCAAGAAACGGGGCGTCATTCCCTTCGTGCATACCGACGGGAATATCATGCCCGTCCTGGATGATTTTCTTTCGCTGGGTGCGGCGTGCTTCCAGTCTGTGGACCCGATGGCGGGGTTGGACATCGCCGAGGTCAAGCGCCGCACTCATGGCAGGATGGCGCTGATGGGCAATGTGCAGTGCAACCTCATGCAGGACGGTCCGAAGGAGGCCATCCGCGAGTCGGCGTTGTATTGCCTGACCCACGGCGCGCCGGGCGGCGGCTACATCTTCTCCACTTCCAACACCATCTTCCCCGGAATGCCGCTCGCCCATTACGAATACATGCTGGATGTGTTCCGCGCGTTTTGCTTGAAGAAACCCCATCCTCGTCCCAGCACATGAAAAACAGAGTCGCCATCATTACCGGCGCCGCGCGCGGCATCGGCTTCGGCATTGCCGCCTGCCTCGCGCGCGGGGGCATGAACATCGTCATCGCCGACATGAACGGAAAAACAGCCGAGGAATCTGCCGCCCAACTCGCCCGGGAACAGAAGATCGAGGCGCTGGGATTGGCGTGTGACATCACCCAGCGGACGCAGGTGGCCGACATGACGCGGACGACGATCGCCCGCTTCGGTCAGGTTGACGCGCTGGTCAACAATGCCGGCATCTGCCCGTTCGTGGACATCATGCAGATGAGCGAGGAGATGTTCAAAAAGACACTGGACGTCAATCTCACCGGCGCATTTCACTGCACCCAGATCGTCGCGCAGGAAATGATCCGGCGCGGGAAGGGCGGACGGATCATCTTCATCACCTCGTTGGCGGTGAATGTCACCGGCGCGGCGCAGGGCGATTACGCGGCGTCGAAGGCCGGTCTCCACATGCTCATGAAAACGTTCGCCATCGCGCTTGGTCCGCACGGCATCACCTGCAACGCCGTCGCGCCCGGCATGATCCTCACCGATATGACCCGATTTCACTGGGAAAAACCCGAACCTGCCGCCTTCATCAAACAACGCGTTCCGGTGGGCCGGATCGGCACGCCCGAAGACATCGGCAACGCGGTCGCGATGTTGTGTTCCGACAACGCGGCGTACATCAACGGCATCGGCCTCATCGTGGACGGCGGCCACCAGGCGGTGTGCGCGTAAGAGCGTTCGAGGTTCAGGGTTCAGAGTTTAACGAAAGAAAATTCCCCGATTATGGACATTGATCTTTCCCATCACATTGCGCTGGTCACCGGTGCGACCGGCGAACTCGGCTGCGTCATGGCGCGCACCCTCGCCCGTTGCGGCGCGTCGGTGGCGATTCACTATCACAAGAACGCCGACCGGGCCGCCGTGCTGAGCAAGGAAATCCCGCGCTCATGCACCGTGTCAGCCGACGTGACGAAACCGGCCGACGTGGAACGGATGCGCAACGAAGTCACCGGTCGTCTCGGCGCGCCGGACATCATCGTCAACAACGCGGTGATTCAATATCAATGGGAACGCGTGCTCAAGCAATCGCCGCAGGACTACCGCTCCCAGTTCGAAAGTTGCGTTCTTCACAACGTCCTCATGGCGCAGGCATTTGTGCCGGGCATGATCGCACGGAAATGGGGACGGGTCATCGCCATCAACACCGAGTGCGCCATGCAGTGCTGGCCGGGACAGTCCGCCTACGTGAGCGGCAAGCGCGGCATGGACGGCGTGTTGCGCTGTCTGGCAAAGGAGGTGGGCGAACACGGCATCACTGTCAATCAGGTCGCGCCCGGCTGGACGGTCAGCGAGAATCGGCCCGCCAAGGGGCGTCCCGATGGGTATCTGAATGCCGTGCCGTTAAAACGTTGGGGCTTGGAACAGGACATCGCCAACGTCGTGGCGTTCCTGGCCTCCGATCTCGCCGCGTACATCACCGGCGCCTACATCCCCGTCTGCGGCGGCAACGTCATGCCGTCCATCTGAAAGGGAAATCTTGATTTCATGCGTCACGCTTCGGATCTGCGGCCACGTCTGCGCGGTCGCATTGGCCAGTTTCACGGTTCCGTTCGGATTCCCGGCATCGATGTCCTGCTCCGCCAAGGAGAGGATGTATGACAAGTCCAACACCAGCTTCTGCTTGAGAAACTTGAATTCAACCCCCGAATTGACGGTGTGGACTGTCTCCGAAATGGTGCTGTTCCAGTAATTGTACGGATTAAAATTGTCCGACGTGAAGTTGTCGTCAAGGACGCCGGCAGCGTTGAAGGTGTCGTCCTTGGCGCCGGACTTCATCAGACTGCGATCCTGCTCATAAACATAACCGGAATGAAACGTGATGTCTTCGGTGAAAGCATAGCTCAGATCGGCGGAACTCGAGAACCCTTCTCCATCTTTCAGCCCGAATCGCGAATCACTCGCATAAGTGTCATCGAAAACCTCCCCGGCAAACCCCAGGTTCAGCTTGTCCGTCGGACTCACGTGCAACCCGCCCCTGCCTTTGTGACGCTCGCGATCCGCCCAGTCATAGTTGACCATGCCAATGGCTTCCGGATTCTCATCGGTCGCGCCCGTCTGATAACCTTCCATCGACCGGTCGTAGTGCAGGTAGCCCGCGTCCATCTTGACGTTCGAGAAAGGCCGATAAACCACGCGACTGCCGACTTTCGCCTCCTCGGTGCTTTTGACTCGCAAATAGCCGCGTTCCCAATCTTCCCAACCGCCTTCCAAAATGAGGTTCAGCGGCGAGACCACGTGATAATCGGCGGCCGCGTCCACGGTATGTTTGGTGAACGAAAAAGGCCGATTTTCAACCGGCAAACGATTATCGTTGCGCACCGCCGCAAACCGCCCGCGGTTAAAGGGATTGCCGGCCCCGCCGCCGGCGGTAGTGGCGGCTGCGTCCGTGAACCCCTGAACCGTGAACCTTGAACCATGCCCATATTTCAGGCCTGGCAGCTACGCTGCTGTAGCGTCAGACGGCGGATTTTTCCAGACACTCCCTCCGTCCCATCATTAGGAGGCGCTCGGAGTCGGTGAGGCGAAACTCATTCACGCCGAAATTGACATTGATCAAGCGGAACGAGGTCAAGTTGGCATAGACTGAGATCGCAGAATTTGATCATCGACCCTAAAAAAACATGAAAACCAATAACACGTCCATGCAAACAGACCGACGGCGAGGATTCCTTCCACTGATATTTTTGATGGCGGGCATGATTTCATGTGGGGCCGCCCCCACGTCGGCCGAAAAAACTCCCGGCAAGGCCGATGCCTGCGTCAACTGCCACCGGAAACAGTCGCCAGCGCTGGTGATGGAATGGGAGCGGTCCCGGCATGCCCGGCACGATATTTCCTGTTCGGACTGTCACACGGCAAAAAAGGAAGACCCCGACGCCTGGTTGCATCATGGGGTTTACGTCTCGGCCCTGGTCACCCCGAAGGATTGCGCCCAATGCCATACCCAGCAGTTTGACGAGTTTTCAAGAAGCCATCATGCCAAGGCGGGTGAAATCCTGGCCAGCCTTGACAATGTGCTGGCTGAAAAAGTGGCGGGCATGCCCGGCAATATTGCCGACGCGGTGAACGGTTGCTGGCAGTGCCACGGCAGCATTATCAAATTCAAACGGGACGAAAAAGGCGCCGTTCTCCGCAAGGGCAAGGAGAAGAAGCCGGTCATTGATCCCGATACCTGGCCCAACAGCGGCATGGGACGCCTGAATCCCGATGGATCCAAAGGCTCATGCCATGCCTGCCACTCGCGACATTCCTTTGAAGCCAAGCTGGCGCGTGCGCCGGAAAATTGCGGCAAGTGTCACATGGGTCCGGACCATCCCCAAATTGAGATTTACAATGAGTCCAAGCACGGCATCGCCTTTCATGCCAACCGGGATCGCATGGCCCTCGACAAGGAAGAAAGCTGGATTTTGGGCAAGGATTACTCCGCGGCCCCAACGTGCGCCACCTGTCATATCAGCAGTTACAAGACACCAGATGGAGTGGCCGCCGCCAGCAATCATGACGTGGGCGAGCGAATCAGTTGGACTCTTCGTCCTGTCATCAGCACCAAGCTCAACCTTGTGGTTTACGAGGATGGATACAAGGAAGATTATCCCGAGAACAAAACGCTTCCAAAGATCGGTGCAACCGTTCAGACCATTGAGAAGGTTGTCGAAAATGAAAAACTCGCGAACAAAACCATTCCGAGAAAGGTGGCCTCGATTCTCACCTGGCAGATGCGACGGGATAAAATGAAAGGCGCCTGCTTCAATTGCCATAGCGACACGTATGTGGACAATTTCTACAAGCAGTTCGATGATCTGGTGGTTTTGTACAACGACAAGTTTGCCCGTCCCGCCCAGAAATTGATGGATGACCTGCAGGCGGATGGCATATTGAACCCAAAGTCGCCATTTGGGGAGGAAGTGCAGTGGGTTTTCTATGAACTGTGGCATCATGAGGGCCGGCGCGCGCGTCATGGGGCCAGCATGATGGGACCGGACTACACGCACTGGCACGGCATGTATGAGGTGGGCAAGCATTTCTACATGAAGTTCTTGCCGTCGGTGGTTGAGACGGCCGGCAAGAAAAGCCCCGAACTCAAGGCGAAGTACGAGAAGAAAATCCAGGAGATGCTCACGTGGGACGAGCACGTCTGGTTGAAAGGCCTGAAGCCCGAGGAGGCCGAGGCCCTTCGTAAAATGTACAAGGAACGTTACAATCAGTGAAAACAAGGGCATGGTTCAACAGTTCCAGGTTCACGGTTCAGCGGTTGACCTGTCTGCGTGCGCCCACGCACAGGCAGGCGCTTCCCAACTTGAATTCCTTCAACCGTGAACCATGCAAAAACTTATGAAAACCAACCGAGTTTTCCCAGAAAACATGCTCCAGATCGCGGCGCTGGCGGCAGTCACACTCTGCGGAGTCGGCGGCGCGTGGGCCGATGATGCGCTCAAAAAAGTCGCGCCCGCCGCCGGCGACGACTTCAAGACTCCCATCATCGCCAATGATTTGCAGCCCGCGGAGAAAGGTTGGCGGCCGGGCGATCCCATGCGCTTGGATGACGGGCGGTTGATCTTTGACGCGCAGGAACGCCTGCGATTCGAGAGCCGCGAAAACAATTTCGATTTTGACTGCAGGGGAAACGCTCTTTCAATCACGGACGATTCCTATTTGCTCCAGCGTTTTCGACTGGGATTGCGCTATCAACCTGACGAATGGCGTAATGCCTATTTTCAGACCCAGGATTCGCGGGAGATTGGGTCAACCCGGCCGGATGATCCGGGATTCTTCGGTTCTGAGGGCGACCAGAATTTCGCGCTTCGCCAGGCCAATCTGACCGTCGCCAACTTCAAGGAGTGTCCGTTTGGAGTCACGGCGGGGCGGCAAGAACTGAGCTATGGTGACGAGCGTCTGGTGGGCGCATTCGACTGGAACAACATCGGCCGCGTCTTTGACGGCTTCAAATTCCGGTTCCAGCAGGCGCACTGGAATCTGGAGGCTTTCGCCGTCATGCCGGTGTCACAATACACCAAGCACTTTGACGTGCCGGACGCCGACGACAAATTCTACGGCATGTATTACCAGATGGATTACCTCGCGCCGCAGGTGACGGAATTCTACGTCCTTTACCGCAACAAGCGGGACAACGACGCCGGTTTTCCCGTGGGGGGCTACAACCTGGGCACCAACAAACCGGGTGATCAGGTGGGCACGCAAGCGGGCGATTACGCCACGCTCGGCGCCCGCGTAAAATCGGTCCCCGGCAAACTGGGGCCGTGGGACTACGGCCTCGAAGTGGCGGGCCAGACGGGCTCGGTCATCACGGACTCCGTGGACACCAATTTGATGAATGCCACCACTGCCCGGAAGCGGCTCATGGCCTATGCCGCGCATGTCATGGGTGGCTACACTTTTCAAGGAAAAGAAAAAATCCGTCTGGGACTGGAATATGATTACGCCTCGGGCGACGGCAATCCAGGCGATGGCAACAGCGACTCCTTCCAGAATCTCTTTCCCACCAATCACAAGTTCTACGGTTACATGGATCTGTTTGCCTGGCGCAACATGCAGGAGGGCCGGTTTCAATTCAATATCACACCCGTTGAAAAGCTCGTGTTGCAGGCGGATTACCACGCCTTCTGGCTGGCCGACACCAGTGACGCTTGGTTTCGCGCCAACGCAACGACCCCGGTGCGCGGCGTCGGCGCCGGCCTCACCGCGCGGGACCGGGCCGGCAACTTCGCGGGCCAAGAGATTGATTTTACCGCCACCTATCCGCTTGCCAAATGGGTGAAATTGCATGGCGGCTACAGCCATTTTTTCGCGGGGCAATATCTGCGCAACACCGGCTCCGCGGCGGACGCGGACTTCTTCTACCTGCAGACCGTGTTCCAGTTTTAGCAGGTAAAACCATAATCAAGACAGCAATTCTAATTTTGGAACTGTTCAGACCATGCCTCATCTCGTCATTCCCGCGAAAGCGGGTGCATGTGGTCGAAGACTCATCCAGGCTCGCCCCGAACG
>JACQHZ010000268.1 GCA_016198745.1 Verrucomicrobiota bacterium | reverse complement strand
TTCCAAAGGTTAGTAGTACATGGCGACCGCCCGAACTCTGGAGCGCTGCCGCTGCGGATTCGGTCCGATATGAGCATCGGCTCGAAGGCAAGCCGCTGGCGGGTGAGGTTGTCAATCCGTATGCAGGCAGGACGTCTTCCGAGTCCGCCGTCCTCGACGGTGCCGCAGTTCTGCATTTTGTAATCGATGACGAAGATCATCGCCGGCTCGGAGTAATCAATCAGACGGGCGCGTTCGGGCCGTTCCACCTGGAAAACTTCAGCCTCGAATCAAGTCTGATCGCCATGACTGCCGTGCAGGACGCATTGCTCCACGCCGCAGGCGATCATCTGGTCTTCGCGGGCGGCATCCCGCCCGAGTGCGACGGCGAGTTCTGGGGCCTGCGCAGCCCGTTCGGCGAGTTGGTGTCGGGCAAGATCGAAGGCGGAAAACTGATGTCGGCCGAAGTGCATTGCGAACGAACCGGCCCACGCCGTCTGGCGCTCGACACCGAAGCGGCCGATTGGAAAGTGAAAGGAACTTGCGCGAGTCAAGCGGTCGTCAAGGTTGACGTCGAGGCCGGAGAAACGTTTTTTTTGAAAAGAAAATAGTGATTGGCCAGGCGCTTCAGGTTGTCCCGCCTTGGCAGAAGCATGTCCGCCGCGCCCACGGTCGTTTGCAAGGTCGGTTGCCGTCGGTGGATCCTCACCGCTGGCACAGATGGATCAGTCACCACCTATACCGGCTTGACGCACTTGAAAACCACCGCGCGACAAGTGTAGAAAGGCTCAAGCCATGGACCCGTTTGAACAAAATATCGAACAGACCGTCGGACGCAATTCGATCATCTATCGCTGCCTCACGCCGTCGCCCGCGCAGGCGCTGCTGTTTGGCAACGGGCCGGTCGGCGGCAGCCTGCACACGCCTGACGATTCCCTCTATCTGCTCATCGGCCGCTGCGACAATTGGAGCGGGAACAATCGCATGGGCGCAATCGCCGCGGTGCGCGTACGAGGCGACACGGGTTTGTTCACGAACGCGAAATCGGTTCGGCAGGAATGCAATCTCTATGAAGCGGTGATTCGGATTGCGCTGGAGACAGTGGACGGCGAGGTGCGCTTCGGGCTGACGGCTGTGCGCGGACAGGACCTGCTCGTATTGGACATCGAGGACCACCGCCGCAAAAAAGCGCCGTTCACGGTGACGCTGGAGAACTGGCACGAGGGTGATGAAACCACTCCGACGGAAACCGTTCACGTCAACCGCACCAGCGTGTTCGAGGCGATGAACCGCAAGGTCGGTCTTGAACCATCCGCCGTGCCGGTGGCCGATCCATTGCTGGGCCGGGCCTGGGGGCTGTTCGTGGAGGGCCACGCTCCGTCGTGGCCAAAACCAGCGGACGCGACGGAGCGCGTCCCTCCAATGGGACAACGCATTCTGATTGCAACCGCCTGCTCGATGGCGGGGGCGGATGCCGTCCGTCAAGCTGGGAACGCGCTCTTGGCAGAGGCGTGTCGGTGCGTTGATCAATGGCTCGTGGAGCATCGGCGTTGGTGGGCAGAGTTCTGGTCGCGCAGTTACGTCTCGCTCAATAGCGCGACGGGCGACGCTGAGTACGAGGAGCGGCTTTGGTACGTAACGCTCTATACGATCGCGTGCGGCAGCCCCGAATCGGTTTCGGGGTTTCCGCTGCGCTCCAACGGCGGTGCGGCAGGTGAATTGCCGCTCCGGTTCAACGGCGGGCCGTTCCTGCTGGAGAAGGACGCGCGGAGTTGGGACAACGAGTACGTCTTCCAGAACATGCGCGAGATTTACTGGCCGTTGCTCGCGGCGGGCCACTGGGAATTCATGCGCGCCTTCTTCCGACTCTACTTCGGCGCGAAAGATTTTGTCCGCGCCCAGACGAAGAGCCTGTTCGGCATTGACGCGCTCTGCTATCGCGAGGGGATGACGGTGTGGGGCTGCGACCCGGCTCCCCGGAACGGCCATACGCATTTCTATTTGTCGGGCAACCTGGAGTGTTGTCTCCTGATGGAATGGTATTGGCGCGCGTCGGGCGACGAAAGTTTTCTCCGGAATGAATTTTATCCCTTTCTTAAGGAGATTCTCGAATTTTACATGAGCTACGCGAAAAAGGGCGACGACGGCAAATACCATCTCGCGCCCGTGAACGCGCTGGAAACCTGGTGGCAGGCCGTGGATGACCTGCCGGACCTGTGCGGGCTGCATTATTTTCTGCCGCGCGCGATCGAGTGGGAAAAAAAGTTTGGCGAGAACGCCCCCACGATGAAGCGCTGGAGCGAGTTCCTGCAAAATCTCGCCCCCATCCCCATCGGCCGCTGGACGACGAAGAAGGAATTCTGGCAGGGGATTCACACCCATGAACAAGTCGTCCACGCCAAGCTTGATTCCGAAGGCATTTTTCTCGCCGCCGCCGCGCCGGGCGCAGACCAAACCGAACACCCTTCCCCACCCACAGGGGGTGGCAGGCAGGGTGATTTTGCCCTCAATCACCCTTCCCAATGTGATTTTACTCTCAAGCGGCACAACATGGAAAATCCCGAATTATACGTCATTTTCCCTTGGGGCGCGGTGGGGATGGACTCGCCGCCGCGCGAAGTGCGCCGGGCCGAAGAGACGTGGGAACATCGCACCTGGCGTTACGCAAACAACGGTTGGGCGCAGGACGCGGTGCAACTTGCGCGCATGGGCTGGGCCGAACGCGCAAAGGAGGCGCAAATGGATCACGCGAGCCGACATCAACGTTTTCCAAACGGCTCGTTCATCAGCGCCGCCGCGCCGTTGTTCCACGAACTGCTCACCGACACGCCGTACTTCGACACGGCGGGCGTGCATGCCGCCGCGCTCAACGAGATGTTGCTGCAAAGTTACGATGGCTTGATCCGTCTCGCGCCGGCCGTTTCTGCCGAGTGGAGCGGACATTTCAAATTGCACGCCCTCGGCGGCTTTGTGGTGAACGCCCATTTTCATCAGGGCAAGCCTACGGCGGCGCAGATCGCGGCCACGCGCGATTCGCGGTTGAGGGTGAGAAATCATCGCCGCGAAAAAATGCGCGCGCATGACAAGACGATCGCGACAGGCGAAATTTTTGAACGTGACATGAAGGCGGGAGAAACCATCTTCATTTCATGGGAAGGCGTGTCCCCGGCGGCATCCGAGGAGGGCGACCAACGCCCCGAAATGATTTATCCCGGTTACAAAAGCCGTCCGCCCGGAGTCGCCACGCGAACCGGGCATTGGCATGATGAAAGCGTCGGCCACGGGCAGGTCGGTCTTGCGGAAGACGGGCTTTTTCCGGCAACGCGCAATTTTTCGGAGTGAAGCTTAATCTTCAAGACCCGAAAAAAACTTTTGTCATTTGGCGGCGGTTCAGAGGGAACTGGAGGCCAACCGCCATTTCCTCATGCTGACAGGACCCGGCTCCGGAGAAAACTCGGGCGCCTTGTTTCAATGCGTCACGGAAGACCGGGTGGACGGCATTATTGCCGAGGAGCAACCATCTGAAATGCTGCTGGAACTTTCCCGGCAAGTGCAGGTGGTGTTGCTCAACCAGAGCGCGGAAGGAATGCTGCTCAGCGCCGTGATCGCTGACATGGAAACGGCCGCACGACAGCAAATCCAGTATTTGCACGAATTTGCCTGCCTCCCGGATGGCGTTACGGATTTGTTTCTCCTGATAATGTCGCGCGTCATCGCCGTCATGTCCGCTGAGAATGATTGCGCCGGGAAATTTGGCGTGACGGAATTTGCGATGCGACCTTTTCCGCCGGAGACGAGGACAAACCCTGTCCGCTCAAGGTCAGCAACCAGGTGGCGAATCTTGCGTGGCATAAAGCAGAATACCACAACCCGGTCAGGTTTGCCAAGGCCAAGGGCCGTGTCCGCAACTCCGTTTCTTAGTTGCCACGCCTCCGGATGCGTGACATCAAAATCTGGGTTGGCAAATGAAGGTTGACATCCAGAAATCATTTGGCTATACTCTGCCCAGAATGAAGCATCGGAAAGCCTTCGCGCCAGAGGCGCGTGAGGACTACAAGGCATTGCCTGCCCATCACCGCGCCGAGGTAAGAGACGCGATCAACGAACACCTTCAATTCCAGCCCCTCCAATTGAGCAAAAACCGCTTGGAGAACGACGCGCGCTTCGCCAAACGCATTGCCAAGGCCCGCCTCAGCCTTCGAACCGGTCGCGGTGTTTCCTGGGATTTGATCCAGGCCGAAGAAGATCGGCGGACCGATGGCACCACCCAACGTCGCTCCCTTACGGGATGACCCATCCGCGGGCATGGTAAGAACGCTTCGCCCATGATTGCCTGCCACCGCCGATGTTTGGCAGGTCTGGGCAGCTTCCTGAAATCATCCAAGAGTTTTTCAACTTTTTCAATCTGGATGTCGTTTCCCACAGTTGCCTCTCTGTCAAAAGTGAATCACGTCCTCTTCCTTGGTCGCAACAGTAGTTATTACCGGCCCGCTGCGAAAGACCTTTCTCCATCTCCAGTTCAGGGTCACGCCTTGCGCCGCTTGGTTTGCAGATTCACGACCGGATGGCCGGAACGTTTTTGGCGTTCGCAGGCGTCGGCGAAAAGCCGATGCACGTTGTGTCCTCGTGCTGCGGACAGTTCATCCTTGATGCGCCAGATTTCCTGAAGCACCACGTCGCCGCCGGTTTGAACCGTTGGTTCTTTGACTGTTTTCATGCCGTCATTCTCCGAGAAGTTCTTCGGATGTCGCGGGACGGGCGCGCGACAAGGGATCGCCAAAGGCCGTGCTGGCCTCTTCAAACGTGACCTCGTGAAAAACATGTGGCACAGCCGCCCTCGGCTGTGCATTCCGTTGAGCACGCGTGGGGGGATGCCTGCGCCACATTTTACGCTTGTTTCACATCCATGGCGAAACAATGAATCATTGCCGTCGTGAGCTTGCGCGAATTCATCAACACCAGCCTTGAATCTACCGTTGAAATAGGGGATACTAGCATCATGAAAACGAAACGCCGCCTGCGAACCCGGGAAGAACTGCTCGCGCTGGAGGAACAATATCCCTGCGTGTTGGGCAATCTCCTCAGCCTCGGCGCAGCCCATTTTCGCCAGACCGACCGTAAGAATGGGCGACGCGCCCACAATAACGCAGCCTCCCCTCCACGTCTCCGCAAAACCGTGGCACCCTGATTTTTACACATGGGCCAGGCGAAAATGTGTCAATCCGCTTTTTATCATATTGTTTTGAGGATGAAGTCAAGGTTTCATGATTGATGCGGGCGCCCCGACGCGCAGTCCCCGACCTTGGTGATAAGTGATCTCAGCCAGAATCTGAATCGAGGATGGCATCCTCAAAACGTTGGAGCATGGCCGCGATCCCGTCTTCCGCGGCCAACAGAGACGTTCCGACCAGCGCGGCGTGAAATCCGTAGCGATCCCGCACCTCGGAGATGTTGCCGGGCGCAACCCCGCTTTCCGCCACTTTGATGGCGCGCTTGGGGAGATGGGCGACCAGTTTGAACTTTGCCAGATCGGTTGTCGGGTCCCCCCTGGACGCCGGCTTGTCCGCGACGGCTCGCGCAATGCGAAAAACCTTGGAATCAAAGTTCCGGCTGTTGATGCCGTAGATAACGGCGTCCCGCGGCACGCTCCGGATTTCTTCGATTGTGTGGCATTCGAACAAGGCGTCCATCCCCAGGCCGCGCGCCAACCGGTGCAACGCGCGCAGGCGGTCGCCGTCCAGCACGTTCGCCATCAAGAGAATGGCGTCGGCGCCGAATGCCCTTGCTTCATAAACCTGGTATTCATCGAGGATGAACTCTTTTCGCAGGACCGGTTTGTTCACCGCGCTTCGCACATCGCGAAGCCGCTGGATGCTCATTCCAAAGCGTGTGGCGTTCGTCAGGACCGAGATTGCCCGGACCGCGCGGCTCGAATCATACAGCTTCGGCGCCTGTTTGACGTTTCGAGATGGAAATGGGCCGTGGCTTGGGGAACACGCCTTGATCTCCGCGATCAGCCCGAATCCTTCGCGTAACGCGGGGCCGAACGAGCGCACTTCGGGGGCGTCCTGGATCATGCGCTTGATGTCAGCCAACGGCCGTTTCCGTTTGGCTTCCGCAATCTCCGCCTCCACTTCACAGAGCATTCGGTCCAGGATGGAGTGACCCGTTTTCATTGGTTCATGGCCGTTGGCTGATGCAAGTTCAGACCACCAGATGTCTTGGAATTTAGCCTGATCCCAAAAAGTGTGGCACAGCCGCCCCCGGCTGTGATTTTCCCCTTGGACACAGCCGGGGGCGGCTGTGCCACATCCTCAAGGGGATCAGCAGGATTCCACATGGATTTCGATTTCAAGGGAGAGATCAGAATGTCTGAAGTTACCGGCAAGGCGACGGTTTTGTCAAACATGCGCGCCTCTGCCATTCGTCGCGGCGAATGAGAAATGCGGATTCAGCTATTTCAATATTTAGGAATTTCAAAACCATGCAGGGGATGTCCCACCATGGCGGGACCATCCCATTCCGCAGATCGGGAGGGCGTAAAGCCCTCCCCTACATTTTGGGATGTTTTTTGAAAAACTCCCACATCAGGTCGTTGGCGGAAATATCTTTTGTGGATTTTCCAAGGAGCGGCAGACGCGGATCGCGCCCCGGCCAGGTATGCCCGCCGCCTTCAATGGTGATGAGAACGACCTCCGTTCCTTCTTTTCCCGGACCGTAGGTGGTGCGCGTGGTGGTCATGCCATCCTCCACCGTGTCCAATTTGTCGATCCGGGCGGGCGCTTCCGGACAACCGTTCGCCTTCACCCACGCGCGCATGGAATGTTCGACGGAAAAGAAACAAATGGATTGCAGGCTCTTCTTTCCGCGACCGCCCTGGAATGGAGCGAAATCGTCATCGGTCCCATGAAAGTGAATCACCGAGACCGGCCTCTTGGGATTGCAACCCTCGGTTCCCATGGGACCGCTCACCGGCGCGATGGCGGCAATGCGATCGGAGAGTTCGGAGGCCAGCCGATAAGCCATCATTCCGCCATTGGAGATTCCCGTGGCATAGACGCGATTCGGATCAAATTGAACCGCCTTCCCGAGGTCATCCAGCAACTCCCGCACAAACCGCACATCATCCACCTTCTGATTCATGGCGTAACCGCAGCAATTGCCGGCGTTCCAGGTGAGAATTTTTTCGAGGCGCCCGGTTCCATTGGGATACACGACCATGAAACCGGCTTCATCCGCCTTCTCGTTCAGGCCGGAAAATCGGATCATGGTCTCTGCATTGACGCCGCCGCCGTGGAAGGCCAACACCAGCGGAAAAGCCTTCGCGTCGGCATGGGACGGCGGGATGTGGACGAGAAACGTCCGGGTTCGTCCATCCACCACGATGGAACGGCTGGAGTCTCCCGGTTTCAGGGGGATTGAATCCGCATGGATCCATCCCGCCAGGATCGTGAGATGGACCAAACCAAGCGTGAGAACCATGGGCGCGCGCACGATTGCGATTTCATCGCTTGGCAAGCACCCTGGCCTCGTAATCCTTTACCTCCTCCAGCCATTTTGGTCCCACGGCGGCCCCCTGTTTCAAGCAATGGTAATCCCAAACTGCGCCGAACGGCAGGGTCTTGAGTTCCTCGATCATCGCCAGCCGAGCGGTGTAATCCTCTTTCCGTTCGTATTCGCGGAGGCGCGGCGTCGGTTCCAGAAGCGCGATCAAAAGCGCCTTCAGCATGGAACGCGCGCCGATGGTCCACGCGGCCACGCGATTGATGCTCGCGTCAAAGAAATCCAAACCGATATGAACGCGATCCAGATAATCCCCGCGCACCAGTTCCGCGGCGATCGCCTCCAGTTCGTCGCTCAGGATGACCACGTGATCGCTGTCCCAATGAACGCCCCTGCTGACGTGAAGCAGGATTTCGTCGAGGAAAGTCAGCACAGCGGAGATCTTGTCCGAGATCACCTCTGTCGGATGGTAGTGGCCGGCATCCAGACAAAGCATCATCTTGTTGGCGACGGCGTAACCCAGGTAAAACTCGTGTGAACCGATCACGCAACTTTCCGAGCCGATGCCGAAAAGCTTCGGCTCGACGCAATCCAGGTGAAAACGGGGATCCAGTTTCTCAGCGAAAATCGCGTCCAACGATTTGCGCAGCGCCAGCCTCGGCGTCTTGCGATCGATGGGGAGGTCCTTGTAGCCATCGGGAATCCAGACATTGGTGACGCACGGCGTGCCAAGGCGTCGGCCCATCTGTTCGCCGATCTTGCGGCAGACAATGCCGTGCTCGATCCAGAACTTGCGAATCCCACCGTCCGGATGCGCCAGGGTGAAGCCGCTTCGCGACTTGGGATGCGAAAAGAATGTGCTGTTGAAATCAAGACCGAGTTTTTGGTCCTTGGCCCAGTCAATCCAGCGCGCGAAATGTTCAGGTTTCAGTTCCGTGCGGTCCACGCGTTTGCCGTTCGTTTCGGCATAAATGGCATGGAGACTGAGCCGGTGCTTGCCGGGGAGCAGGCGATAGACCATTTCAAGGTCCGACCGCAGTTCATCGGCGTTTCGCGCCTTGCCCGGATAATTGCCGGTGGCCTGGATGCCGCCTGTCAAGCCTTCCTCGCTTTTCTCGAAGCCGCCCACGTCGTCGCCCTGCCAGCAATGCAGCGAGACGGCCACTTTTGCCAAACGCCGCATGGCGGCTTCCGTGTCCACGCCATGCGAAGCGTAAACCTCCCTGGCAATCTGATAGCATTGGGCGATCCGGCTGTCCGTGGATTTTTTCATAATCTCATCCTTTGATACATGGTGTTCCCATCAGCATGACAACAGAACGGGAAAATACTGCGATGCTGTAAAATTTACGGTATCATGTTTAACCATGCGGATCATGGATTGTAAACTCCGAAAGCCTTTGCGCGCAGGGTTCGTCACGGTTGCAAACCCGGTCCTTGCTCCGGCCTGAATCAGGGTTTTTTATGTCGCGAATTCTCCGTGTTTCCAAATCGCCGACGGATGCCGACGGGTCATCGCCTTTCGGCGCCGTCGTTTTGGAAGTTTGCGGCGAAACGTTTTCGAACTCTGCCGCCCGCTTTTGGTCGCATTTGATGGATGAGGTCGCACACGATTTTCCCGATTGTGCTGGCGCGATCTTGCGCGCGCCCGCGCAGGCGCTTTTAGATCGGGAACTTCTCTGTCCGGAAAGGGCCTTGGAGGCCGCCTTGGCCGATCTTATCAAATCCGATCTGAAACAATCCTGGGAAGAAACCCTGATGCAAATTCGCATTTCGGGCGAACCGTATCCGGTTCAGATCGAAATCCTCGCGGCGGAAACGGTGTTGTCATCGAAGCAGGTTTTCACGCCTGACTGTCTGGACTCGGAGATTTTTTCATTCCTTGTTGTCTGGCTCTTGAAATGGGCGGAAGTCCCGGAGTCAGCCTGGAATGATGAACGGGTTGAAGGCAGGTTTCACGCCGTTGATCCGCGACGAAAAATCGCTTACGTCGTCCGTTTTCTGCTCCGCAACGTCCATCTCCACGAGGGGCTTTATGAACGCTCGTTACGGCTCGAATTTTGCCTGGGAGCCGTGTAAAAATTGGTTCACATTTCGAATGGCTGTTCTGCTTTGCAAACCTGTTGGCGAACGGCTGAAATCAAAAAATCAAGAAAGGAGGTGATGACGATGTCACGCGAACGAATCTTCAAGCTGACCGCTCTTTCGTCATGCGCCGGATGAGCTTCCAAACTCAGCCAACAGGCTCTGACGCAAGTTTTGCGCCGGCTTCCAAAATTTGATGATCCCAATCTGCTCGTCGGCCTGGACACGGGGGACGATGCGGGAGTCTATCGCCTCGACCGCAATCGCGCACTGGTGCAGACCGCCGACTTTTTCACGCCGATTGTGGATGACGCCTTCGCTTACGGCCGGATTGCCGCGGCGAACGCGCTTTCCGACGTTTATGCAATGGGCGGCAGACCCCTCACGGCCCTGAATCTTTTGGGAGTGCCCACCGACCGGGTTCCGTCGGCGGTCATACGAAATATTTTGCGAGGCGGTTCGAGCACGCTTCGAGAGGCCGGTTGTGTTCTCGTTGGCGGACACACCATCCGCAATCCCGAACCCATTTACGGTCTCGCGGTCACCGGTCTGGTATCGCCCCGACAGATGTTGACGAACGCAAACGGACAACCGGGCGACGCGCTGGTGCTGACCAAGCCCTTGGGCTTAGGGATCATCACCACCGCCATCAAACGCGGGCTTGCCAGCCGCGTTCTTGCAAGAAAAGCCATCCGTCAGATGCAAACACTCAACGTCGTCGGCGCGGAAATCGCGGAGCGCCGCCTTGCCCGGGCGGCTACGGATGTGACGGGATTCGGATTGCTTGGGCAACTTGCATTGTTGTGCCGGGGCAGCGGGGTGGGCGCGGAAATTTCCGCGGATCAGGTTCCCGCGATCGCCCCGGCGGTTTTCGATCTCATCGCGCGGGGATGCGTTCCGGGCGGCAGTCGGGAGAATCTCTCTCAAGCCGACAAGATCGTGAAATGGAACGACGTGAGCGCGGCCCGGAGAATTCTGCTGGCCGACGCCCAGACCAGCGGAGGGTTGCTCCTTTGCGTCCCGCCCCGCCATCTGACGGCGACGATGAAAGTCCTGAAATTTCATCACACACCCTGCGCCGCTGTCATCGGACAAATCGTGAAATCCTCCAAACCGAAGATTTGGGTTTCCCATTAAAAAATGGAGACTAAATGAACACGCCATCTTCACCCCCTTCAACATCCTCGTCCTCGTTCACGTTCTCGAAATCCTGTACGCCTCGATTTGGCCGCGAGAACGAGGAGGATGGCGAGAACCGGTTGATTTTTTCATGAAGTCCTCCTCTTACCGCGCGATCCCCGCCGTTGAAAAAGTGCTCCAGGCGCTTGGAGACATCGCCCTTCCCAGACCGGCGGTGGTGGCGATCGTCCGTCGGGAACTTGCGAAACTTCGGGGCAGGACGGGACGCGGGCAGGCCGTGAAACCGGGCGCCGTCCCCGGCTTCGACAACGTGCTCGTCCAGGTTCAAGGGGCGCTTGACGCCTTACGACGTTCCCGCATCCAACCCGTGCTGAACGGCACCGGTGTTCTGGCGCACACCAACCTGGGGCGTTCTCCGCTCGCTCCGTCCGCCGTCGAAACGCTCCGCGCAATTGCGCTCAACTACAGCAACCTGGAATACAACCTGACTGAGGGCGAGCGCGGCGGGCGCGCCGCCTATCTCGAACACAACCTGGCCGTGCTTTGCGCCGCCGAAGCCGTCATGGTCGTCAATAACAACGCGGGCGCGCTCGTCCTGATCCTGCGTCATTTCTGTTCCGGGCCGCGGCGCGAGGTCGTCATCTCGCGAGGTGAACTCGTCCAGATCGGCGGCGAGTTTCGGATTCCCGACATCCTCGAAGCCAGCGGCGCCATCCTGCGCGAAGTCGGCACAACGAACAAAACGGCGCTTCAGGATTATGCCCGCGTTGTCGGAAAAAACACCGCGCTCATCCTCAAGGTGCATCGCAGCAATTTTTTCATGAGCGGTTTCGTCGAATCTCCGTCCACGGCGGAAATCGCCGCGCTCGCCCGACGGAAACGCGTTCCATTCATCGAAGACCTCGGCAGCGGCGCGATGGCGGACACGCAGAAACTGGCCGGGATTGAGCGTGAACCGATGCCCGCCGAGTCCCTCAAGCATGGCGCGAACCTAGTTTGTTTCAGCGGCGACAAGCTGTTGGGCGGTCCGCAGGCGGGCGTGATCGCGGGGCGAGGGCGATTGATCGCAGCGCTCAAGCGCGATCCCTTCTTCCGCGCCCTGCGCTGCGACAAGCTGATTCTTTCCGCCCTCCAGAGCACCGTGGACCTGTACCTGGAAGGCGAGATCCCCGCAGCCGCCCGTCCTGAACGCGCCACGAAGGACGGCATTCCGATCCTGGCCATGCTGCGCGTTTCCAACGAGGAATTGCGCGCGCGGGCGAATAAGATCATCGTTGCTCTGAGGGCTGACGGCATCCAGGCTGCCGTCGGAACGGGCGAAGCCCGGATCGGGGGCGGCGCGTTGCCGCGTTCAACCATCCCCTCGGTCACCGTGGTTTTAGCGCCATGCGAAGGCGGACCTGGAGTGATGGCCGCCAAGCTGCGCGCAGGCGCGCCGCCCGTGATCGGCTACGTATCGGACGGTCGCCTGAAGATTGATCTGCGCACGATTTTTCCCCGACAGGATGAAGAACTCCTGCAAGCCATCCGCGCGGCGCTCTCCCCGGTCAATGCGGATCACCGGGACTGATGCAGGTTTGCAGCAATGCTTTCATTCGGCGAGCGCACCCAATCGGATGCCAACCATTTTGGTGGTATCAACGAAATGGTTCGTCAGCGGGCTTTGTATTTGGCGGGACGTTCTCGAACCACAGCCGCGCCTCGGTTGCGCTGTTGCCCAAGCAACGAAGGACGCTGGTTCAAATCCGCCAGATATTTTTCCCAGCCGGCTTTCTCGGCCACCCGTTGGATTTTCCTGCGAATGGCGTGCAGTTCTTTGAGCACTTTGGGCTCAGGGAGTTTGATTTTCTTCATAGGTCCATCACCTCTTCGGGGGTGTGGATGCGGATCAACGGAAATCCATGTCGCCCGTTGACCTCGTTGATTCGCGCCACTTTCCGCACGTTCACCAAATGTTTCATATTCCAGCTTACGACAATATCCAGCCGATGCCAAACTGCAGTCGCAACGTGGAGCGCGTCGTTCTTGAAGCGAACCGGGACGATCCCTGCCGACAAATAAAAGTCCGCAAGCTCCGAGGCCGCCGCGGGCACTTCCAAAACTTTCAGCGGAATTTCATTCAAAGCCGCCGTCATTCTCCCGCGTTTCGGCTCGGGTGCAGGACGCAACTCTTCTTCCACCAGTTTCGAGATAAACACTTCATCGCGGCAAATTTTCAGCCACTCAAAAAATGCCACGGTCACCTGCCGCTTCTCAGGCGCATCCGCCGCGAATAAAAAATTCGGCACACTCGTCTCGATATACAGCTTCATTTCATTTTCCCGTTCCCGCGCCTTTTTTACCAGCTTGAGCCCGTCGGGGTCACTCCAATTCCTCTCTGTGCCGTGCCCGTGCTCGGCGTGACAGGCAGGCGCTGCGGTTTTTCCGAGAGATGCCATGTCAACGATTAATGGGCGACCACAAAGAAACTTCCCCGGCGAGGCGCTCGGTGTGACTGCCGGGCGTGATGTGGGCGAAACAGACTTCATCGGCGAGAGCGGCGACCAATTCGTTTCGACGGGCGGCAAGTTCGGCAGTGACGCGCCGGTGGTGTTTGCTGAAACAGGAGAGAAGCAACAATCGCCCATCGGCCAACGGTTTCTTCCAGTCGGATGGGAGACGCATGTTCTCAAGGCTGCGGGCGGGGCAGATGATGATCGGTTGTTTGCCGCGCAGAAGGATGCGCAAACATTCCCGCTCCACCGGCGAATGGAACCCGCTGATGATGCAACGTCCCTCGTCCCGCCACTTGGCGGTCTGATCTGTATGCGGCGAGAATTGCATTGCCAGGACATCGGGCGGAACAGAAGATCGCGGTTTTTGGCAACGCGAGCAAGTCGAGATTGCCGAGGGCTGCCAGTTTCAGCGGTGTGCCAGCGCCCAAACGCTCGCGCAAACGCACCGGATAACGCGCGTCCTTGGCGTTGAGTGCAAGGGGCGTCATTCCTGCACGTCCGGTCAGTCGAGACGATCGCTCTCCGTCGTCGGTGGCGTATTTGGCACGGCGGCCAGATACTTTTCGAAATCCTCGCGGCGTCCGGCGTCGGCCTCGTGTCGCAGGTAATCCATTGTCATCACCACGGCCAGCTTTTCGCCGGCCGCGCTGGCAAGGAACTGACTGACCGAGTAGCCTTCGCGCGAGGCGAGCGCTTCGATGTTCTTCTTCAACGACTCCGGCAGTTGAATGGTCAGCGTGCTCATTTATTTGTTCGTATCAGTTTCAGAAATTCACGGGGAGTCAGGGCGGTGATGCCGAGTTGATCCGATCCGTGAAAGTCCTTCACATTATGGGTTACAATATAGCGGCAAGCGGCGGCAAAAGCCAGTTCCAAAACCATGTCATCGTCTGCGTCAGGCAGGAAGGGCCGCCAAAGGAAATGAATCTCCTGCAAATGGGATTGCCGGGCCAGATAGTGCAAGAAGCGAAACACATCTTCTGTGGTGCGACCCGGCGGCAAATTTTCCGAGCGCGTCAAAACCTCCTGCCACTCGGCATACAACCCCACCGAAAGGCAGAGTTGGAACTCCGGTGTGGGAATCGAACTGACGAGAGCGAAGCTCGCGCCCCGGCGGGAACGAGCCGCCGCCACCAACACGTTTGTGTCGAACACCACTTTCATCGTGGCGCGAGCATCGCAGAGGGACAGGGCAGACTCAACTCCCTTCCTTACCTCTGGTTCGTTTCTCGTCGTCGGGGGTCGTGGCCAAGGCTTACCTCGTTCCACGGAGCTGTATTCGACCTGCCCGTCCGCTGGGGCGGACGAAGGCGGGTGTCATAGTTCAGAGCTTGTCCTGAGCGGGGCCGAAGGACTTGCCCGCCGTCGGCGGGATGAAGCTTGCCACCCCGTAGAACGGGGCAAGCGGCTCCACGCGGTCCAACTCCCTGTCTGCGTGCGAACACACACAGGTGGGCTCGGCTGTGAAGCCGTAGTGCCCCGCCAGCACCCGGTCAGCCGAACAGATTATCGAACTCGTTGTGCGTGCCGATCCAGATCCAGATGATCGTATCGCCGTGGCGTTCACCGATGGCCCGGTATTGTTCGTTGATTCGCACGGACCAGACGCGGTCATGGCCGCCCAACTTTTTAAATCGCAGTGCGGGGTGATTTGGATTGTGTTCGAAGCGCGCGTAAACGCGCCGCGCGGCCTTGCGGTTGATCTCGCTCAAACGCTCATACGCCCGCCAGAAACTGGGACGGGTGCGCGAAATCACAGCCGGGTGGGGTCAAGTGGCTCGTCAGCTTCGGCGGCGGACTCGCGCAGAAAGGCGTCCAGTCGCGGACGGGCTTTCGGATCAGCGATCCGCTGTTCCCACGCCTCGTCCTCCTGGCGGGTGAGAAGGAAGCGGGCGAAGTCCGCCAACTCGGCCTGTTTGTCCGGCGGCAACGATTCGCAGACCTGGATGATTTCCGTGGTGGTCTTGCTCATGGTGACACTCTACCGTTTGAACGCTCGATGCGCAAGGCAAACACGGCGGGGTTCACGTCTCATTCCTCGCGCCCCATGCGGTATTTGATGCCTGCCCCGCTTCTGGCGGGGTCGTAGCTCAGAGCCTGTCCTGAGCCGGGCCGAAGGAATGAAACTTGCCACCCCGTAGAACGGGGCAAGCGGTTCCACGTGGTCAAATTCCTCTCTGTGCCGTGCCCGTGCTCGGCGTGACAGGCAGGCGCTACGGTTTTTCCGAGAGATGCCATGTCAACGATTAATGGGCGACCACAAAGCAACTTCCCCGGCGAAGCGCTCGGTGTGACTGCCGGGCGGGATGTGGGCGAAACAGACTTCATCGGCGAGAGCGGCGACCAATTCGTTTCGACGGGCGGCAAGTTCGGCGGTGACG
>JACQHZ010000267.1 GCA_016198745.1 Verrucomicrobiota bacterium | reverse complement strand
CCGGTGAGCGTGTCGGTGTATTCCAGCGGCACGGGGTGATAGCCGGCCGACTTCATGATGTCGATCTGGTTGTTGTCGCCCGACCAGGCGAACATCTTCAGTTTTTTGAAATCATCGGGCCGAACCGCAGGGTGCCTGGAAAAAAACCGCACCCAACCGGCATCACCCCAGAACAGGATCACAAAACCTTTCTCCAAAAATTTCTTTTCCAGGGCGGGCTGCAGTTTCTCGCGCACGTAATCCACCTCTTCGAGCGAATGAAACATCATCGGCATGTTCTGAAGCGCCCGGACGGAGTCCTCAATTTCCGAAAGGCCGCCCACCGACAGCATTGCCGCCTGAATCTGGCCCGCGCGCATTTTCCGGACCATGTTGGCCTCGCCGCCCATCGTTCCGTCCGGATAGATCGTCAAGGCCACGCCGCCGCCCGGCGACTGTCGCCACTTTTCACCCATGGTTTGCAGGGTTTGATGAAACGAAGTGCCGCGCGGCGCCAGCGTCGCCAGCTTCACGCGCGCTTGCCCTTCGGCGGCGGGCAAGGAGGAGGCCGCGATAAGCGCCTGCAACGCGCCGAACAACAGGAACCGCAGAATGAAGCTGTCGGCCGGAACGGTCTGCTTGGGTCGGGCGGGGTTGCCCACCTCGATTGTGACAACGGTCAATCCCATATCGGGCCACTATCGCACATCCGATGTTCATTTCCAACAAAATCCCTGCACTCCGCAGGATTCACTCATGCAACGGCGCGAATGCGGCCTGTCCAATTTGCATGTCAAAGGTTGTCTAATCCGACGGCGTGCGCTACACTGCGGGCTTATGTCATGTTCTGCGATTTATCCCGGCAGTTTCGATCCCTTGACCAACGGCCATCTTGATGTCATCCAGCGCGCGGCGGCATTGTTTGACCGTGTGATCATGGCCGTCGCGCACCAGACGGACAAGCGCCCGCTTTTTTCCGTTGCTGAACGGGTGGCGATGGCCCGAGAGGCCGTCGTTTCCATGCCCAATGTCGAGGTGGATGATTTTCAGACGTTGTTGGTTGATTACGTCCGCGCTCGAGGCGCCCGCGTGATTGTGCGGGGGCTTCGCGCAGTTTCTGATTTTGAGTTTGAGTTCCAGATGGCCCTCATGAACCGGACACAGGCGCCCGACCTTGAGACCATCTTTTTGATGCCCAAGGATTGCTACAGTTATCTGAGTTCCCGCATCACCAAGCAAATTGCCGCGCTGGGGGGCGACATCAGTCCCTTCGTGCCGCCGCATGTCGAAGCGGCGTTGCGCCGGAGATTCTCCGCAACCGCCGTCCGGGCATGACAACAGGGCGCCACGCCGGCATTCTTTTGAGCGAGAATCATGAAGATCAAACTCCATCAGGTTAGCGATGAGGGTCTCCATCTGGAGGGCGAAGAACCGTCCGCCATCCTCGATATTTCAGAGCCGCTGTTTTGCTTCAAACACCCCATTCGGTATCAATTGGACGCCTTCTGGGTGGGGCATCGAAACCTTCTGGTAAAGGGCCGTCTCTCCACCATCGTTCGCGCCCAATGTGTGCGCACGCTGGAATGGTTCGATCTTCCCATTGTTGTCGAGGATTTTCAGTGTCATCGCGCCAACGTTCGAGGAGACGAGGCGGACTTGACACCGGAGATTCGCGAGGATATTCTCCTGCTTCTTCCCGCAAACCCGGTCTCGCCTCGGGCGAAACCGCTGAAAGCCGGGCCGTCCGCCGGGACGGAAAAGGGCAGCCAGGTTTGGGGAAGGTTGGACCAACTTAAACTCAAATGAAACCACCGAGGGCCGTCCGCGTTTGACCGCGGGCGCCGTCTTTTGACGGAGAAACCCTCATTGATGATCCCGGAGGCAAAAAACCATGGGTGTTCCGAAAAGAAAAGTGTCCAAGGCTCGGTGCCGCACACGACGTTCAATCAATCGCTATCACGCCCCCCAATTGAACGTCTGCTCCAACTGCGGCGCCGCTTGCCTGCCCCATCGCGTCTGCCCCTCCTGCGGGCATTACAAGGGACGGCAGATTGTCAGTGTCGAACTCAAGTAGGATACGGATTGCAGTGGACGCCATGGGGGGGGATTACGCCCCCGCCGCCATCGTCGAGGGGGCGGTGTCGGCGCTCCGTCATTACAAGGACATCGAGGAGCTTTTCCTCGTGGGAGACGAAACGACGGTCCGCGCAGAATGCGCGCGCCACGGGCGCATCGATCCCCGGATCACTTTCGTTCACGCATCCCAGATCGTGAGCATGTCCGATTCCGCTGTGGAAGGCGTCCGTCGAAAGAAGGACTCCTCGGTCAGCCGCGCGGTGGATCTGGTGAAGGAAGGACGCGCCAGCGCCATCGTTTCAGCGGGACACACCGGCGCAGCGGTTGCCGCCACAACGATCAAACTCCGTCTTCTCGAAGGCGTGGATCGTCCGGGCATCGCCACGGTGATGCCCACCGAGCACAACCTCTTTGTCCTCATTGATGCCGGCGCCAATATCGAGGCCAAACCCATTCATCTCCTTCAGTACGGCGTCATGGGCAGCCTTTACTCGCGGCATGTCCTCGGCTATCAGAACCCGCGGGTCGGACTGATGAGCATCGGAGAGGAGGACGTCAAGGGCAATGATCTCACCAAGGAAACCTTCAAATTGCTTGAACGTTCGACCCTCAATTTCGTGGGCAACGTCGAGGGAAACGACGTCTTCGAAGGCAATGTGGAGGTCATCGTTTGCGACGGTTTTGTGGGAAACGTCGTTCTCAAGACCGCTGAAAGCCTTGCCAACGCCCTCTTTCACTGGTTAAAAACCGAGGTGACGCGCACCCTCATCCGCAAGGCGGGAGGCATGCTCGTTCAAAACGCCTTTCGCGCCATCCGCCGCAAAACAGACTACGCCGAATACGGAGGCGCCCCGCTCCTTGGAATCAACGGCGTCTGCATCATCGGCCATGGCAGCAGCTCTCCCAAAGCCGTTTGCAACGCCATCCGCGTCGCCCGCGAATCCATCACCAACCAGTTGCCGCATCACATCGTCGAAGCCATGCGCATCAATCATGACCGCATCCAAGCCAAAAGTTAGCCCCACCCTTCGGTCCGCCTCGATCACCGGCACCGGCTCTTGCCTGCCCAACCGCGTCCTTACCAACGCCGACCTGGAAAAAACGGTCGAGACCAGCGACGAATGGATCACCTCCCGCACCGGCATCCGCGAACGCCGCATCGCCGGCCCCGATCAGTGCACATCCGATCTCGGCGCTGAAGCCGCGCGCCGCGCGCTCGCGGACGCCAAGGTTTCCGCCAGCCGGGTGGATTTGATCATCTGCGCCACCATCACGCCGGACATGCCGTTCCCCTGCACCGCCTGCCTGATTCAGGAAAAAATCGGCGCCGCCAAGGCGGCCTGTTTCGACATCGAAGCCGCCTGTTCGGGATTCATCTTCGGAATCGAAATCGCCCGTCAGTTCGTCATGACCGGCACGTTTCACACCGTCCTCGTCATCGCCGCCGAAAAACTTTCAACCATTGTGGATTGGAAGGATCGCAACACCTGCGTCCTTTTCGGCGACGGCGCCGGCGCCGCCGTGCTTCAGCATGTCGAACACTCGCAGGGAGTTCTCAGCTCCGCCCTCGGCTCCAGCGGAACGCATGAGGACCTTCTCTACATGCCCGGCGGCGGCGCACGAAATCCGGCGTCGGCGCAGAGCATCCAGGCCGGCCTTCACCATCTGAAAATGTCGGGCAAGGAAGTCTATAAACACGCCATTCGCGCGATGCACGAAGTGGCCGTCGAAGCCCTCGGCCGCAGCCAGATTCGGATGGATGGCATCCGCTGCATCATTCCACACCAGGCCAACATGCGCATCATCCAGGGATTGGCCGAACGCCTCAACGTCAGCGTGGACAGGTTCTACATCAACCTCCATCGCTACGGCAACATGTCCGCTGCCTCCGCCGCCGTCGCGCTCGACGAGGGCGCCCGCGAAGGCCGTTTTCAACGCGGCGATCACATCCTCATCATCGCCTTCGGCGCCGGCCTGACCTGGGGCGCCAGCGTCATCCAGTGGTAACATTTGACACCAACCTCTTTTGTGTTAGGCTGGTTTAAAGCGTATTCCCCATGGACATTCGCAACGTGACATCAGCAGGCGACCCAAAGGAACCGATGGGAACCCATCGGGACCCGCAACCAGGGTTGCAGCGCCGGTCTGAACGTTGCGCATTCACCAACGATTCACTCTCAATATGAAAGCTGCTAAAAAAGACGATTCGGGCATTTTTGATTCCATTCTTGTTCACTTCGGTCCCGATAAAGCCAGGTTCCACCCCGCGCATTTGAAGATCAACCGATCCATCATTACGGTTCCATCCGCCTGGCAATTCAAGCCCCTGACGGAAGTGGGCTTGAAGGTGCAGCTTCCTCCCGGTAAAACCCGAACAGATCGTCCCATCGAGTGCAGGGGCATCATCGTGGAGTGCCGCCCCTTGAAACAAAAGGGGCGTTATCATGTCGATCTTCTTCTCACCGAAATTCCTTCCCGTCACGCCAACCTCTTCGAAAGGCTTCGTCCCGGCATCCGTCCGTCCGTCCGTTGATTTTCCGCAATCCATCGGGGAATCTTCAGCCGTCGAGGAGCCGCGCCACGCCGTCAAATCATGAGTGCATCCAAAGAAGAATTGGAACGCATGCAGGCGGCCCTTTTTCAGGGCCGGAAAATTGAAGCCATCAAGCTCTATCGAGCGGGCACCGGCGCGGGACTGGCAGACGCCAAGACTGCGGTCGAAAAACTGGAGGCAGAGTTGCGGGTCGCATCTCCGGAGAAGTTCACGGCGCAAGCCGGACGTCAGGGATGCTCGACCGCGATGTTTGTGTTGTGCGTCTTTGCAATGTTTTTCATCGGGTGGATGGCCGCCAGATGATGCCCCTCCTCTCGCTGCTGCTGAGATGGAGCGGTTGATCTGAAATGGACGCCAGTACGCCCCGCTTCGTGCGGCCGCTTCGGAATGCTGAGGACTTGCATGTTTCGAAGAGTCCTTGTCTCCGCTCAGCCCTGGTTCGGACATAACCTGCCAATTCCCCCTGAAACGTCCCGGCTCCCTTATGCCCTACCCCCTACATCCTCGATGG
>JACQHZ010000249.1 GCA_016198745.1 Verrucomicrobiota bacterium | reverse complement strand
CGGGCGGGTCCCGCCAAGGCGGGACCGCCCCTACATCTGCTTCATCCAAGGTCACCTGAGTAATTGTTTTCATCCTTTCTTTGCTGTCAGGTGTTGTTGCAGGAAAAGTTCGGTAAAGCTCAGGCCGATCACGAACCACAGCAGAAATTTCCAGATTTCACGACCATGACGGCGCCTCTGATCAAGTTCCTCGTAATCCTGCCATTTGTGAACAACCCGGCCGCCCATGGTCCCAGCCGTTTCGCGAAGCTCCGCTTCGCTCAATTGTTGCAAATCAGATTCTTTGCGCGAGGTGTTGACGACAAAATGGGTGAGGTTGCCGTCAGGCGCTTCGAGGGTGTAGAGACCGGGGCGCTGGGTCTTCTTGAATTCGGCGACGCTCCGGGTGCTTTTTCCCACAACGGGAAGTTCATTGCGATTTCCCTCCGGATCGGTCAGGACGGCTGTCTTATTGGCCATCGCCAACGGGAGGAAAACGAAGAGCGATTGCCCGACGTTGACGTTGCGCGGCGGATAAACCGTCGAAGCGAGATAGGTCGCCAGTTGCTGCATCAGCGGGAGATAGAAAGGTCGCATCGGCAGGTTGCTCCAGTCCGCGTCGCACGGCACGGCGCACTGAATGACCCGTCCCTCTCCAAACCGTTTTTCCACAAACAGAGGATCTCCCGTATCGAGCCGGGCCAGAACGCTGATTCCACCATCGGCTTTTCCCGCCTCCGAGGTTTCCTCTTTGATCCGATACCAGAGCCGCACCTGCGCATCGGCAAGATTCCCGTTGCGGGGATCATTGAACAGGCTGAGCGACGGATGGTCGAAATGCTGACTGACAATGGTCGCGGGTGTTGCCGTCTCGCGAAGGGAACCGCTCAGCGAAAGAAACGGGGCCGGCAGCAAACCCTTCCCCAGGTTGAAGAAGACGGAGTTGTACCATGTCGTTTGGATGCCGCTGCCCGGGAAAATCAGCAGCCCCCCCCCGTCCCGGACAAAGTTCTCCAGGGCCTTGACCTGGGGATCCGAAATCTGCGGGACATTCGCAAGGATCACCACGCGGTGTTCGGCCAGCAGACCGGGTTCAAGTTTCGAGGGGTCCCTCACGTGCGGAACGATCAGATCGGTGAGGTCCATCCGGGCGGCTCCGAAAGGTTGCAGGGCGATCTGGAGAAAGTCCGTCTCACTGCGCAGGGGTTCGGGGCTCGGGTCGCCATCGATGATGAGGACCGGCACCTTGTCCCAAACGGGGATGCTGGCGAGACAAGAGTTGTCAGCCTTCAGAGAGTCGGCGTCGGCCTGCACCTCGACCACGTGGGAACCAGCCGTTTCGAAGGTGTGAGTGAAGAGAACCTGCCCCTGTTCGTGCGGGGCGAGGGTGATCTGTGAGACGGAACGCTCCCGTCCGTCTGCGCGGAAATAGACTTTGAGATCGGGATAAGGCGAGTCTCCGTAATTGCGAAGATTCGCGCGCAAACGCATTTTCTGGCCGACACCCATGACAAGCTGAGAAAAGTCCAGGGATTCCACGCAAAGGTTATCCCGTATTTCTTTCCCGACATGATAGAGAACGATCGCGGGCGGCAGAGGAAGTTTCCGGAGGAGATCCAGGGACTGGGTGTTGGCGGTTCGCTCGGCTCCCGACCAGTTCATGCGCTGAAAGTCGCTGATAATCACCAGCTCACGATTGGCGTAGTGCATGCGTTGAAAGAGCGCAGCACTCTCTTCAAGCGAGAAGGCCGCCGCCGCGGTTCCAAAACCCGCATCCATCCGGCTGACAGCCTGAGCAACCCGGCCGATGTCAAAAGTGGGATCCTCCGGAATCAGGGCGGACCGCCCGGCCATCGGGATCAGGCAAACCTCCGAGCCGCTTGCCAGGCGGGCAAGCACCCGCGCGGCGGCGTCCCTGGCCCCGGCGAAATTCGAATGAGACCCGCCACCCGCTTCCAGGGAATAGCTGTTATCCACCAGGAGAATCATGGAAGTTTTTGCGTTGCCCAACAACTGGCTCATTCCGGTGAGGACTGGACGAGCCATGCAGAATGCAAGGATGAGCGGTATGCCGACGCGCACCAGGAGAAGGAGGAGTTGCTCCAGGCGAAGACGTCGGCTGCTGCTTTTGAGGATCGTGTCCAGGAGATGCATGGCGCCCCAGCGCACCACGCGCGGCCTTGTCCGATGAAAAAAGTGAATGATGACCGGGATGCCCGCCGCCAGGATTCCCCCCAACAAAATCATGTTGAGAAAAGTCATGCGCGCCGGTTCCGGATGGTTAGATATTCCGCCAGTGAATCTGCATAGGGCTGATCGGTTACCAGCGGGACAAGGTCGATCCGATGGCGATTGCAACCCTTCTTGAGTTCCGTCCGGAATCTTTCAAGATTCGCCAGATAGGTTTTGCGCAGACCGACGGGATCAACCAGTCGTTGGTCGGCGGATTCGAGCGAGTCGAAGCGGGTCCAGTGGCGGAAAGGAAATTCCAGCTCGTCCCGGTCCCATATCTGAAAGACGATGACTTCATGCCGCGCGTGGCGGAAGTGGGCAAGCGCGGAAAGAAGCTCGTGAACGTCGCCGAAACAATCGGAGAGGATGATCAGGAGGCCGCGGCGGTGGATCTTCGGGACGAGTTCATGAAAAATCCGGGTCAGATCGGTTTCCCGACCGGGTTCGGTCCGGGCAAGCTCATCAATGAGCAGTTTCAATTGCCCGATGCGCGCGCGAGGCGGAATGTGCGCGCGCAGCTTATGGTCGAAGGTCACCAGCCCCACGCTGTCCTGCTGCTGGAGCATCAGGTAGGCAAGACATGCCGCCACGCGGGTTGCATAATGATGTTTGGTGACGGTCCAGCCTGCGTAGGCCATCGATCCGCTGACATCGAGGAGGAGGGTCGTTCGCACGTTCGTTTCCTCCTCGTATTCGCGAACGAAGAAGCGGTCCGTCTTCCCAAAAATGTGCCAGTCAATGCGGCGGATTTCGTCCCCGTGCACGTAGGGCCGATGCTGGCGGAATTCCACGCTGAATCCCTTGTGCGGCGACTGGTGAAGGCCGGTGCAGAATCCCTCGACCACGAGACGAGCCACAACCTGCAGATTCGAAACCTTCTGCAGATCGGTGGGAGTGAGAAAATCCGAGATGCGCGCCATTACCGGTCATGGTTGTCCGACAACCGGCTAGTGTAGTGTCTCATAAACAACTTTACGGTGTAGGGGCGGGGTTTATCCCCGCCCGCATTTCGACGAACGGGCGGGGGTAAACCCCGCCCCTACATCGGGGTGGAAGCATTGGAAAACTTGACAGTTTTGTCATCATTCTAACTTATGAAGGCGGCTAGAGAATTTTTTTCTCCCTATGGCGGGGAATGGCTTCGAGGATTTTTCCGATCAGGCCGTCCACCGTGATCCCTTCGGCCTCCGCGTTGAAAGTTGGCACCACGCGATGACGCAAGACCGGATAAACAAGGGCTTCCACATCATCGAGGGTCACATGGAACCGCCCGCGCAGGATCGCCCGCACTTTGCCTCCAAGAACGAGATGCTGGCAGGCGCGCGGCCCGGCGCCCCAATCGACAAATTCCTTCACAAAATCAAGGGCCTCCGATTCATCAGGACGGCTTTTGCGGACAAGGTCCAGGACGAATTCCATCACATGATCGGGCACGGGGACCTTGCGGATGGTTTCCTGGCAGGCGAGAATTTCCGGGCCGGTGATGACGGTTGTGATCTGCGTCTGGATTGCGCTGGTGGTTTGCCGGATAATCTCGCGCTCCTGGTCGCGTGTGGGGTAGTTCACCCGCACATGAAACATAAAACGGTCCTTCTGCGCTTCGGGCAGGGGATAGGTGCCCTCCTGTTCAATGGGGTTCTGCGTGGCGAGCACGAAGAAAGGCTCTTCGAGACGATAGGTCTGGCTTCCCACAGTCACCGAGTGTTCCTGCATGGCTTCGAGAAGAGCGGCCTGGGTCTTGGGGGGCGTGCGGTTGATCTCGTCGGCGAGAATCATCTGGGCAAAAACCGGTCCTTTTTGAAAGACAGGGTTTCGGCGTCCGGTCTTTGGATCCTCCTGGATGATTTCGGTGCCGGTAATGTCAGCGGGCATGAGGTCCGGGGTGAACTGAATTCGCCGAAACGAAAGCTTCATCGCGCCGGCAAGAGCGCGGACCATCTGGGTTTTGGCCAGGCCTGGAACCCCTTCGAGCAGGCAATGGCCGCGGGCGAGAATGGCGATGATCAGTTGCTCGATGACTTCATTCTGACCGATAATGACCTTTCCCACCTCGCTGGCGATTCGTTTCCAGGCATCGACAAGCAGCCCGGCTTGTTTCAGATCATCCGATGCGGGCGCGGCTTGTTCCGCAGGGTTGTTATCCATGGATTCCACTTCTTATTCGTGAACTTTCAAGACAATGTTGCGCCGCGTTTTTTTTTAAGCCTGCCGTTTCCACATCCTTATTATCAGACGCCATTCTGGCGGGCAAGACGGAAGGCGCCCCCTGATTCGGAAATAAGCGGCATCTGTCCCGAACTCCGATCCGCTGTGACGAATCGCGAGTCTCCGAAGAACCCCGAAAGGATCGGGACTTGCGAAACATTTCGGAGTTTCGGGGAAGCCTTCGGGGAAACGTTATCGTTGGTTTGTAGATGTCGTTTCACTCGGAAGCCACATGGCCGCGCCGGGCGTGGCCGCCAAGCGGCGGTCGCGACCACAGCGGCTACCGCAGCCGCAAACGAACGCGCAATTCAACCTCAGCCCGTCAAGGAACGCCCCGCTATCACTCTACGGCGCACTTTCGTTTTCCAAGCAATCGTGGGTCACCTTTCCAATTGACGCTGGAACGCCTCGCGGACATTCCCACGCAGGCGCCGAAAGCGTCCTGAATCTGACCAACAGCTTCACGATATCGTTGTGGCTGCGCGCAACCAACAGCACGCACACGACATCGCTGGTGACGTGGCGTGATACCGCCCAACGCTCGTGGAGAATCGAGATCGCTCCTCATGGGGTGGCGCAGTTGCGCTTCACACGCACTCGTAAGCGTTCGGTGAACCCATCTTCCGCCTCGGTTTGACTCGTGGGAAACTCTTGGGTGTGGACAATGCCTGGGCATGGTGCTCAGGCGAATGTTCCGCGAGGAGGATTCAATCATGAGCTACGGAAGAAAATTGGATGCAGGCAAATATCGGCAATGGCGACAGG
>JACQHZ010000248.1 GCA_016198745.1 Verrucomicrobiota bacterium | reverse complement strand
GGGTTCACGGTTCAACGGTTGCTGATTTTCAACCTGGGTTCCTTCAACCGTGAACCCATGAACCGTTGGAGCTTGACCCATGCCCGTTTTCTTATTCTGCCGGCGCCGCGCTGAACGCCAACCAGACGCGGCGTGATCGCGGCCCGTCGAATTCGCAAAAGAAAATTCCCTGCCATGTGCCGAGCAGCAGTTTTCCCTCCTCGACCAGGCACTGCGCCGAGGCGCCCAACATTGCGGCCTTCACGTGCGCGGCGGCATTGCCTTCGGCGTGGCGGTATTCCGGATCATTCCACGGCACGGCCTTTTCCAGCGCGAAGATGAGGTCTCGCGCCACATCCGGATCGGCGTTCTCCTGAATCGTCACAGCGGCCGTGGTGTGCGGCACATAGACGGTGAGCACGCCCCGCTTCCAGTCCTGATCCGAGACAACGCCTTGGACATCGCGAGTGATGGGAATGAACGCGGTGCGTTCGTTGGATTGAATTTTAAATTCGACCATGGGAACGCGCTCATTGAAGAGAAAGGAGGCGTTCAAAACAAGCCGATCTTGAGGAAAATGGGTTGCATTCCCATCTTTGAAGCGATACGGAATCTTCATGTTGCAGGCGGTTCATGACAATTCGCGCCATTACGTGGCGCGTCCGGGCAATCGCATCATTGCCGCGGTGAGTCCGGGGCATAACACGCTTTACGTTCATCCGGTCATGACGCCGGCGGGGTTGCTCGTCACTCAAGAGCGTCCTGCGGATCATTTGCATCATCTCGGCATTTTTGTGGGGCATGATCGCGTGAACGGACATAACTTCTGGTGGCCGGGGCATTACGGTTGCAGTGATCCCCGCGCCCGTCATCGCGAACGTCGCGGCGCGAGTCTTCTCGTCCAACCGCGGAATTCGATTCGCTGTGTGGCGATGGATTTCAGTCCCGATGGCGACAGCATGGTTTGTCGGGCTGAAACCGAATGGGAAACGGAGGCCGGCGAGCTTTTGATTGATGAGACGCGCGTCATGCGCATCGGGTTTGATGATCAGACCCATTTTGTCGAAGTCACCAGCGAACTCAAGCCGGTGCCGCAGAAGGTGACGCTTGGTCGGACGAAGGAGGCCGGCCTGGCGGTGCGTCTGGCGCTGGAGCTGGAGGCGAAATGGGGCGGACGCATCCTGGACACCGAGGGGCGCGTGAGCGAAGCGAAAATTTTCGATCAAGACGCCGATGCGATTGCCGTGCATGGGCGCGTCGGGGGACGCGAGTGCGGCCTCGCGGTCATTCCGCATCCTTCCAGCGAGCGTTGTCCCTGGTTCGTGCGCGAGTACGGATTGCAAAATCACAATCCGTTTCGGCATCGCGATGTGGTTCTGAACAAGGGCGAATTGTACAAATTACGCTGTCTCTTTGCTGCCTTCGACGGTTCGATGAACCGCGAGCGGCTTCAGGCATTCGCCAATGCATACCGCAAAACCTCCTGAAATCTGATGAACAACCAACCCGTAAGATTCGCCGTGGTCGGTCTTGGCATGGGACATGTCCGTGCGCAACAGATCAAGAAGGCTGCCGGCGCCGAATTGACCGCCGTTTGCGATGTCAACGGAGAACGTTTGAAAAAAGCGACCGCGGAATTCGGATGCGCCGGTCACACCGATTATGCCGAGATGCTGAAGCGCCCCGATGTGGACGCGGTGATGGTGGTGACGCCGTCCGGTACCCACGCCGATTTCGCGATCAAAGCCGCGCAGGCGGGCAAACACGTCATCGTCACCAAACCGATGGAAGTGACCCCCGATCGGTGCGCAGGGATGATCGCGGCGGCGCGCGGGGCGGGCGTCGTTCTTGCGGTGGATTTCGAGTCCCGATACAATCCGGACTACATCCAGTTGAAACGCTGGATTACCGGCGGCGTTTTCGGCGCGCCCATTCTCTGCGAGGCGCGCTGCAAATGGTGGCGCACCCAGGAGTACTACGACGCGGGCGGATGGCGGGGAACCTGGAAGATGGACGGCGGCGGGGCGCTTGCCAATCAATCGGTGCATCTGCTGGATTTGATGCTCTGGTTCATGGGGAAACCGGTACAAGTCTATGCGCAAACCGCGACTGCGGCGCACCGGATGGAAACGGAAGATCTCGGCCTGGCGATTGTTCGATTTGAAAATGGCGCGCGCGGCGTTGTCGTGGGCACCACCACTTACGCCGCGGCAGATCAGTTCGGCATCGAGTTCAATGGCGCCCTTGGCTCGGTCTCCACCGTTTATGGCGCCCCCATGAAGTTCAAGCTGGCCGACGGCAGCCAACCCACCGTCGCGGGTGAACCGCATCCGTCGAACACCATCGAGGATTTCATCGCGGCCTTGCGGGAGGGCCGTTCTCCGTTGGTGGACGGCAACGAAGGCAAGCGGTCGGTTGATTTCCTCGCCGCCATTTACCGTTCTGCCCGCGAGGGCGTTCCGGTCCATCTCTGATTTTCATGCAGGCACAGCCCCCGCGCTTCAAAAACGGCCGGGTCGCCTCATTCATCATGAAACCCCTGGTCGGTCTTGCAAGACCATCCGCATTTCTTTGAACCGGCCGATCGTCCGGTTCAAAGTCATCTCGCGCGACGGCGACGTACCACGGACGTCCCGGTGCTCGACGAATGAACAGCGCGGGAGAAGATTTGCGCCATTCACCTCACCGGTTCATGAACCTCTGGCAAAGAAAACTCCTGGCCTACTGCACGATCCGCCTGAGAAATGCTACGATTACGGTCCTCGCCACAAGGAACTGGCGGAACAATACAAGAAAAAGACCGTCGTGCTGCTATCCGGGCACTCTCCCAACCCCAACCAACGCTGAAGGTTACCACTTCCCGCACACACCCAGCCCGAATCCCTTTTCACCAAAAAGCGAACTTCGACGGTTGCGGATGAATGTGGGAGGGGAATCCGTGCCATGCCAAGAAAGCACATTAATGAGTTTTCGAGCCTCTTCCTGATCGTTAGCCTCAAAGTAGTAAATGGATCCGGCTGGTGTTGCAAGATGGAGCGGTTTTGCGCCCGGCTTCTCGCCCGTCACAACCCAGCCAGTCACGGCAATCGGTTTCGGCACACATGCCGCCACCAACTTCGCGCCAATGGACGCGCCCTCCTTCTGCTTCTTTCGTCGTGCTTTGTCCCTGCCGAGGCCATCCAGTAGCAGCATCTTGCCGGTTTCCGCATCCACCCAGTTCGGCAGCCATCCGCCGGGATGTCCTTTGATTTTCCGTTCCTCGTCTGGCTCAATCTTTGGAAATACGCAGGGAGAAAGGGTCACCCATTTAACCCGTGTCCCTGAAATGGATTGGGTGAGCGGCAGGAATTGATCCATGGCTTGTGAGCATGGTTCAACCGTGCAGGTCCTTTGCTGGCCGCCCACCACGATTTTCCCCGGCTCGCGAAACAACTCCTGAAGATCGTCTTTTCCGCCGTTTTGCGAAGGCAGCGCGGCGCACAATCCCATTTCCACGCCCGGCAGAAGACGCATGAATTCCGAAGTGTAAAGCCGTCCTTCCTCCACACTCTGGGTAGCCGAGTCAATCGCCGTTCCAACCGCATGTTCCACCGTGTAGATATCCTTGCTTTCCAAGCCCCAGGCGTCTTTGGGTGGATTGGATTCACCGCGCAAATACGCTTCAAAGACGGCCTTCGACATCCAAGGCTTGGGTTTCTCCTTGCTGGCTTCCCGCCGGCTGAGAAGCGCCTGAGTCAACGGCTTGGGAAGGGATGATGCTTGTCCGGACTGAGATGGCGGGGACGGTTGCAAGTCTGGTTCAAGACAGGTTGATTTCAAAAGATCAGCCGGTGTCGGGAAATACCACTGACCTTCCCATATCGGGAAGGGGCCCGCTGTGACGAGCGAGCCGAATCGTTCCACACGATCCCCGTTGTTTCCCCGGTTGGCGTGCCGATGTTCGCCATTCATTTCGCTTGGGAATGCCCGCCAGAGGGCGGCATGCAGGGCGGCATGAAAAACATGAGGCAGCGGCCACTGCGCGCCCTGGCCCGGCAGGCTCGCCTCCATGGGACGCCCATCCCGGAAAAACAGGAGGTCGTTGGGTTTTAACAAATAGACGCTCATGGCTCCTCCTCCTGTTCCGCTTTTTGCCGGTTTGCAAACGCCACAGCAGCACAAAGACCAATCACGCTTCGTAAAACACGCTGCGTTTCCATGCCGTTCAATTGTTGCAGATAAGCGGCCAGCGCGCTTCGAATCGGCTCTTCATTTCCATCCTGAAAATCGCGCCCTCGTGAAATGTCCCACCGCAATGCCAGCGGAAATCTCGGCGCAAGGACCGGGAACCACGAACGCCGCATGGCACGCGGGTTCTGGCAAGCAATCCTCCAGATTTTTTCGGATGGCAACGAAACCGGGACAGCGGACATGAAACTGGTTGCCTCCGCGCGTTTCCATCAAACGTTTGTCCCCGCGGAAAGCCAGACGCAGAGCTTGAGCGCACTTCACCGCCAGGTTGGCCGGCAGCATCGCCACCACGTCATCCCCGCCCGCATAGATCAACTGACCCTGATGCGCCTTCACGATCCGTTCCACGCAATACAGCGCGAAGTTGGACATCGCTTCGCTGAGTTGGAGATGATAGCTCGGCGACATCGGGCGCGGGGTCTTGAGAAATTCTTCAACTGTCTTGGCGGCAATCCCGGATTTCTTTTCGAAGTAGGCCCGCGCTCCGTCGGGATTTCCGGAACCATCGGGGTAACTGGAAAGCAGCTCTCCCAAGGGCGGCGCTTTCTCACCCGCAACCCACTTCCCAATTTCGTCCCCATCCATGGCCAGGAACGCAAAGTATTTGCCCTTGGAGGATTCCTCGTTCCATGCAAGATGGTTGAAATCATCATCCCCTCTGGCGATCTCTCTCGTATCCTGGAAGGCAAACGCTTCTGGTTTGAAATCATGGACTTTTCGAAGATGGGCAACATGCCACACCCGCTTGATGAGCATCGGCGCACCCAGACATTCATCATTTTTGAACAGGCGCATCATGTCCTCCATCTTACGCGCCGCTTTGCACCAATCCGCCGTGACAAGCGCCTCCTCGCGTCCGGTGAAATAATCCTTCAGCGCGCGGCTGCCCTCCCACCCGGAAGCAGGGCCGCCGGCAAACATGCGGGTCTGTCGAACCCCATCCAACCACCACTGCGTCAGGCCGTAGTGCAACGCCCAGGCAAAACCGGCATTATTCAACTGCTCCTTCCCATCGTGGTAATTTCGCGCGTCGCGATGTTCTTCCGGAATGTGTTTTTCCGCCATTTCCCGGATCACCCTCAACTTCTCCAGGGCTTTGTGAGTGGATGCTGATTTTTCAGCTTCTTCGAAGACGGCATTTAAACTCTTGCGCCACGGATACACCTGCCAGGAAATCTGGAGAAACTCTTCAACCTGCTGGTGAAATTTGGCTGAATCAATGCGGTCGCCTGTCACACGGCTGTTCAGGAACTGAAGCGAATGCTCCGCGATTTGTTTCCATTCCGCTTGAATGGCTTCCTCCACCTTGTCAGCAATCTCCTTTGCTTGGGCGGCCGGCACAATGGCCAGGAATTTGTTCGGCATATTGGGCGTTACCAGCGCCTCGTCTGAATGGCCGAAACCCTTCCAAACCGGATCGGCGCCGATCTTTACCCGGTCCCAAAGATCGCTTTTCAGCAGCAGATCGAACAGCGGTTGCCCTTTGAGATTCGGAAAGATGACGTGGTCGGGGCCAAGATTCCACGCCAGCCACTTGAGGCCGTGGCCGATGAGCCAGGAGACGAGGTAGCTGCCGCTCCAAAGATCGCGTGTCGAGCGCGCCTGCGCGATCCACTCTTGGACGGGCCCAATTTGGAACATCAGGAAGGAGGGACGGAGCTTTTCATCTGCCACGCATCCTTGCAGGGCCGAAACCACTTGCATGTGTGTCCAGATCGTGTGATCCGGCAGGCGGGTGTCGGCAGGCATGAAGTTGAAGCGTTCGTCCTTCTCGGCGCAATGCGGCTGCCAGAGCCGCCAGTGGGCGAAGAAAAGCGCGCGGTCGCGATCTTCGTCATCGGCGAAAGCTTCCACGTCCTTCAAGGCCGGCTGAAGGCTCTGTTCGATGGCCATCGCTTCTTCCGGACTTTTGAACCAGTCCGCATACCCGAATTCCGACCCTCCCAGGGGATGCTTGAATTTTGCCCGAACGCCGTCGAAGACGGACGAGAGATGGTGGTGTGTGGGGAATGGGAACCGATCCGCGGCGGCGGCCGTGTGATCACAAACCTTCCAGAAGGCTTTCAGATCATTTTCATCCAGCCCCACCGTCGCCGCGCGTTGTTTCGCGGCCTCCTGGTGCCGCGGGATGTCCACCGGCTTGCTCGGTGGATCATGCAGGTAGGCGCAGAGCTTTTGCTTCCAGCAGTTCATACGATCTTCTCAACTCCCATTTGTTGGTTGATGGAGCTCCGGGGATCGCACATGGCTTCAAAAAGCTGGCCTGACGCTGGAATCGCGTTCTGTCCGACCTGAACTGGTGTCCCATTGGGAAGCATAAGATCGGGGACGAAGATCGCGATGGGTGCCAGCGCGTTATCGAGGCGAATCACCTTGATCAAAACCGGAGAGGCGAGCCGATCATATCCTGTAACTCTGGTTGTTACCTTGGGCGCATTCGAAAGTCGCTGTTCCAGTGGCAAGCCTAATGTCGCACGAAAGACACTTTCCCTGGGTTCATTATACGCCAGATCGTGATCGTTCGCGCCCCACTCGGAAGGTGTTCCTGATTTCGGGCTGCCGCATCGAAAGCTCTTCAACCAATTCGCCGCATGGTTCATGGCATCAGAGGCTGTGGCGAAGCCGTTCTTGCGAAATCTTAAAACAGAGAGAGAGGTTCCCATCAAAACTTCACCGATCTTTTGCCGAAACGTCTCACGAGTGGTTGGAATCGTGCGTTCCACTCCCTCCCAAATAAACTGGTCAGGCCACAGGCTGCCCATTCCCCGCCGGCTGCGATTGCCAAGAGCCCCGAGCAGGGAGTATGCCGACAACACGCGTTCGGACAGACATTTTCCCTCAGCCAGATTCCGATAGCCGATATGAAAACCGAATTGCTTCCCTTCAGGCACAATGGCGCGGGGTTGTGGGCCGTCTTTGGTATCCCGCAAGGGCCAGAGAAAATAGCCGGGGTAATGAGAATCGTTCACCTGCTTCCATGTCCATATTGTTTTCGATTCAACCGGTTCTTTGAGACGAAGAACCAAATTGCTCGCCACCGCCTTGGGCTCAATAAAGCCGAAGATTTTTTCCTCGTCGTCGCGGGAGCCGCCCAGCACACGGAACCACCAGCGCAAACCACCACGGATGCTCGCCCCTCGAATTTCCGCCTTCACCTGCGGCGTAGCGCCGCCAGCCAAGGCCGGCGTCAGCAAGGTCAAAGTGACGCTCGTGTTCATGACTTGGGCATGGAAACCTGGAGTTTCCTGGCTAATGTAAAAACATCGCTCACCGCTGTGGAAAAACGGTTCTTTTCCTTGGCCTTTCCCTTTTGGGGAATCTCGCGAAGCCAAAGCCAAAGCGCCTTTTTCTCGCCCGCCAACAATCGCACGATCGCCGCTTTCTGTTCATCTTGCTGGTCTTTGAATTTCGAGATGCGTTCCTTAAACTGCTCGTCGCTCAAAGCCAGCAGTTCCCGTTTCAAACGTTCCTCCGGAGAAAGTTTCGCCAATTCGGCTTCCTTTTGCTTTTTCTCCTCAGCATTTTTTTTGCGCGATGCTTCCTCCTGACGCTTCAACTCGGCAGCAGACTGTTCATCTCTCTGGCGTTTTGCTGATTCAGCAGCCCTCTTTTCCATATCCGATTGAATCTCTTTCGTGGCGTTGAAAAAGCCATAGCCAGACGCGGTCTTTGCCCCGAGGCCCAACGTCTCCAAACCATCACTTAACCATTGGAAAGCGTCGTCGAGGACTTGCAATGGTGTTGCCAAACCCATGCGTCGCAGCGGAAATACGAAAACCGTCTCCTCATGCCCAATGGCCAGCAAAGGAATGGGCACAGGATCCGTCCGATCTAAAGCACGCTCTGCGTCATCCTGATAATAATCTGAATTGTGAGGCGTTGCGATTTCTTGCACCAGCTTCCCACCCGACAAAGGGAAGGCGTCGAAGAACGCCACACACCCTTGGTGGGAGGATTTGCGCTCCACACCGATGCGCTTCAGGCATTCCGCAAAGTTTTCTTCCCGGTCAAATTGCAGGCAAAGATCACCGGAACGCTTCAAGTCTTGATCCACCCAGCCAAAAACCATCAGGAATCGTTTGACAATATCATCCCGGTTTTCAGTGTCCGCAACGCGAACCGCGCTCAATCCTGCGCGACGCGCACAACCTTTAACCGCACTGCCGGGGATGAAGGGTTCGTCCGAAAACCGGTGGATGGAACAGCCGCCGCTTTCGAGAACGCCGCTTGTCAGGTTGATCATCAAATTGGCGGCCGGGCGCGCGTAAAGAATCCGCTGATCCGCTGACTGACAGGCCAATCCTTCCTGCCGCCTGCGTTGAAATTCGTGGACAGAGCCAAGAGGGAGCAATCTCCTGTAAGTGATGTCTTTGGCTTTCTGACCCTCTCCAATGGAAGCAAAACGCTCCAGCATGAGGCTTCGCGACTGACAGGCTTGCACGTTTTCCCCCAGTGCGACCCGCGTGTCTTTGGGCATGTAAATGGGCATAAGAATCAGGCGCTGGCACGCATCGCGTCAATTTCAGGAACCAATCCCGCCGGGATGCGCGGGATGATGCGGGCATGTGATTCGCAAATGCGGATGAGATCGGCTCGGTCCTTCGCGCGCTTGGAGGCCCGGCGCGTGGAGTCCTGCGCCGCCCAGACCTTTCCCTGCGCCAGGTCCTCCAGTCCCGCCACCGGTAAATCCACGCCAAAAAGATGCGCCGCCACTGCGCGCGATGGGAAGTCGCGATATCGCGAATTGATGGTGATTTGCAGACGCAAACGGCTTCCCGGCATCGTGGCATTGATGGAATGGGCATGGGCCTCCACCTGGAAGCCGCGCTTTTTTAATGCCTCCGCCAGTCCCGTGTCGCCCGCCACCGCGAAATCGGCGTCCAGCGTCACGACCGGCTCCACGTAGTGATTCACGGCCAGTCCGCCGATCAGGCAGAAACACTCTCCCGTGGAGCGCAACGCCTCCACCGCCAGACGGAAATCCGAAGGGTGCCCCGTCAAACCGGCCAGAAATTCATCCTCGCTCATCATTTTTCCTTGGGTGGCGCCAGACGTTTGAGGTAGTTCAGGAAAGCCAAGGCTTCCTGTGTGGCCATTTGGAGATGAAGGGAATTGCTGTTTGGCCCGCTCAATTCATCCAAGGCTGCTTTGACGGTCTGCGCCTTCGCGTCCAAACGCCCGATTTCTCCATGGGCGAGATGCCGAACCATGGCGAGGGTCAGATCCGCTTCGCCACAAAAGGCCAGGGTTGCCAGAAGGCCATTGTTGACCACCATGGCCGGCAACTTGCTCAGAAGGTCGCCGCCCTCTTTGCCGCCACGATCGCCCTTTTGATGAGCATCCCAATGTTTCAGCGCGCTGCCGGGGATGATGGGGAAACCGGTATGGCGTTCGCGCATGACGGGCTGGTCAATGGCGCCCACGCTGGAGCCGGCGCCCACGTGCAAGGGGGTTCGGGTGAGAATGATGAGTTGCTTGGAAATCATGGTGTTCAGGGAAGTTGGAATGAAATTGAATTGCACTGTTCATACGCTTTTCCTGCGTCTCAGGCAACTCCCGGGACGTTCCCATGACGTCCACCCCCGACGCCCCTTGACACAAATCCCGACGTAAGGATAATCTGGTTCCAGAAAAGGCATTGATTCCATGACTGACGCGCAATTTCCCTCGGGTTTGACGGGACAGACCGATGATCGGCGGCCGGCGCTCGCCACGCTCCATCCGAAACTGGTCCATCTAATCCGCGTGATATGAAAACCCTCCATGATCTCGTGGCCGACAAGTTGGAGCGCGATCCTGCGCTCCTGCGAATCCCACTCGAAAACATTGACCGCTGGCTGGCCAACGGCCACACCGCTCCGCAGCGCCTTGAACAATGGCGGCAGATCATCCTCCGGGCGCAACAAACTTCGGAAGGCTTCCAGGAGTTGCTCGCGCTGTTGCGAGACCGCGCTGAAGCCACCGAACGGTTGCGCGAATTTGCTCCTTTTGCGGGCGTTTTGACCGCCGCGGAACGGCTCACGGTTATCCGCCAATGCGCCTTCAGTCACTAAAACATCTGATCGAGGTCATCTATGCCGTCGCAAGACCGGCGAAGATTTGCATTCTCGGATCCAGTTCGTTGCTGCCGGAGCACCCTGACCTGGGTGAACAGAATCGTCCCCTCGATTTGACCACCGATGCGGATTTGCTGCTTGAACCTGTGAACGAGGGGATTGCCGAAAGCCTTCAGCTTGCCGCTGGTCGTGACAGCGCCTTCATGGCCCGGTTTGGTTACTATGCCGACATCCTCCGCCCCACTATCGCGGAAACCCTCCCCACCGGGTGGGAAGAGCGCCTTCATCCCGTGACCGGCTACGACAACGTCTTTACACTCGACCCCTACGACCTCGCCATCGTGAAATTGATGGTCGGACGCAAAAAAGATCTGGATCTTTTGCGCGCGCTGCTTGCCCTCAAGATCATCGCACCGGACCGTTTGCGGCGACATTATCAGACAATCCCGTTGAACGAAAACGAAAGCTTCGCCATTGGGTGCGCGTGCATCGCCACCCGCCCCCCGACAAAGGCGGTGGCTTATGTCTTCTAACGAGGCGCGGTCTTAGCCTGCATTTTTCACAAGGTGAAAAATGCACCTGG
>JACQHZ010000253.1 GCA_016198745.1 Verrucomicrobiota bacterium | reverse complement strand
GTCCAGCCAGGGATTGAAATAGGAAAAATCCAGATTCGGCAACGGATCACGGTCAAGAAAGCTTTGGTCCTTGCGGACGGCCTCGGCGAGCGGTTGGCCGGTGGACTTGATCCGGATGAAATTCCAGACTTCGCCGGTGAGCGGGTAAAAGATGGCGAAGTTCGCGCCGTGTTCCGCAAGATTGTCCGTGTAGGCCCGCAAGACGCGGACATCCAAAGGCGCATGGTAATCGCAGACGGGCAGCAGCGGCAGGCAGTGCTCCATTTCCAGGTTCAGTCGCGGCTGGTCCGGCAACGTGACCGGCCAGACCTTGACCCTTACGGGTAAAAGGAACGACGAAGCATCCTGCGGCGCCAGTTGCAGGTCAAAGGCGTATTCCCCCGGTTCGAGTCCCTTGCCCCGTAACGTGATCCAGAGGCGGTTTTCCTTCCCGACGGACGGCGTCCACCGCGTCACGGGCCGAAGCTGGCAGACCTTCATCGTCAGCCCGAACGTATTGGCGGGAATGGGCGCCTCGTTTTCCAGGCGGACCAGCGCCTGTTGATCGAGCCATTTCCGGTTGGCGCTGGCTGATGGCAGGGGATCCCCATAACCCGCTGGAGGCGGTTGCACCACGACCATTCTTCCGATTCGCGCGAGCGCTTCTGAATCTCTTCCAGGGTCGTCCAGCCATTCTCCATGGCCATTTTACCCATCTCGCCATTGCCGAGAACGTCGCGCCAATAACGGACTTTGAGTGAAGGAGCCTCCCGCCGCTCCAGGGCGCCGGGCACCGTGATGGCGGCGCGCTTGGGAATCACCTCGCCCAGTTCGCCGGGCCAGAGCCACCGGACGCCGAGGTCCTTTTGCAGAAACAAAGTCGTGGCGTGCAGGGTGCCAAGCTGGGGATAGCGATCATTGCCGATTAGGATCAGCGCGTTGTCCGCCACTTTCACCACCGCTTCCTCGTGCTTCAAGGCCTGCGGGTCAATGCCGTGCTGTTTGGCAAATTCGGTGGCGCCGAGGTAAATGCACAGCCCGGCGGCGTTGGTGACGGCTGATTCCGGCAGGCCGGAGGGTTCGCGCCCGGTCATTTTTTTGAAGACGCGGGCGAGCTCCGCGTGGGCGTGCGTGAGCAGCCACTCCTCATGGTTGTTGCCGGCGGCAGCCCACACGATGGTACAGGTCGGCTTGCCGTCCTTGGCAATGACAAGTTCCTCCGCCACAAGCGGGGCGGCCATGGCGACCAAAAGGAAGGTGCCGATAAGCGCGCAAGAATTCACGATGGCTGCGGATTGGAACGGCGGCGTGTCAGAGATCGGGGAACCAATGATCGTAAAGTTCCTGAGCGGGGCACATCACGCGCAGGCCGGCAGCGGTGGCGGGCTGCCACGCCATATGGTAATCGCAGTAAAGCACGTTCATGCCGTTGCGGTGGCCAAAGTAACCCCCGCTCACTCCGCCCACCCAATAGCCGGGCATGGTCACCGTTTCGGCGCTAACCCCAGTACCCCAGTAACCGGCGCCCCAGTTGAACTCGATCATGAGAAATTTCTCAGTGGGGCGGTTGACCGTGCTGGCCCGCAACCCGTTCGTTATCCGGGTGTTGAGGGCGTAACTGAGGCTTCCGTAATCCCGTCCGTCAGGAGGGTTGGCAATGCCCGAAGGATTGCTGGGGCAATCCCAGACTGGCGCGTGCACTGCGTACGTGGGGTCGAACCGTTTCCCGAGATAGGGTTTCAGGAGCCACTGCCAGATAGCAGAACCCGATACCAAGCCGTACGGCGCCATGACCCCCTCGTTGTCGCTTGAGTACTGCGCCATCGCCAGGCCCAGTTGGCGCAGGTTGTTCATGCACTGCACGGACCTGGCCTGATTTCGCGCCGCTTTCAACGCCGGCGACAGCAAGGCCGCCAACAGGCTGGATGATGGCGATCACGACTAAAAGTTCGATGAGGGAAAAACCGTGATGATGTCCAAGACATGGAGGGCGACGCTCCGTCGTCGCCTTTCCCCGACAGACGCGTGGTTCTCCGCTGCGGGATCCCAGGATGAGGCGACGACGGAGCGTCGCCCTCCAGATGCGTTCTTTGGCCTTACGCGAATCCATGGTCAGGATTTGTGTTGATTCTCCTTTTTTGCGTTTCCCTGCCCAGCCGTCATGGCGCCAGTCCAAACGCGGGCGCCGGCGCGATCTTCAGCCGGGCGTTCTCTTCCGCGCGGGTGGTGGCGCCGCCGATGAAGCGGGTGGCCAGGATTTTCGCGGGAAACGCTTCGCCTCTGCGCGCAATGCGCTCGCACAGCATGGCAAACAGTTCCGCGCCCATCTTTTCCAGCGGTTGACGCGTGCGAGTGAGTTCCGGACAAGCCGTTTCCTGCAAATCCAGGCCAGTGCCGCCCGCCACGCTTACGTCGTGCGGCGCCTTGATGCCCCGTTGCAACAACCCCGCGACCACCTCCAGGGCCATGACGTCGCTGACACAATAGACGGCGTCCGGCGCCTCCGCGGGTTGCACCCGCCATTGATCGAGCAGCCGGCCGGTCAGATGCCCCTCGGCATCGGCGTGGCGGTCAACCACAACCGACCGGCACGTGATCGACCGTCCCAGTTCATACCCCAAGCCATTGACCAAACCGGCCAGCCGCAACTGACTCGAAAGGGATTCCGCCAGCGGCCAGTAGAGCATCAACACCACCTGTTTGCGCCCGGTTTCCCGCCAAGCCGCGCCCAGGCGCAAACTGGCATTGTAATAATCCGGCGACACAAAATTCGCGCAGGCGGAATCGGACGGCGGGTTGACCTCGACCACCGGTTTGCCGTCGCGCTCATAAGCCTGACGAATCTCGTTCGATATTCCCGGCGGAAAACTGATCAAACCATCCACTTCGCCGCGCTGGGACAGCAATCGCGCCTGCGCGCGTTCCGCCTCACGCGCCTCCTGCGGCAACGGGAGCAGCTGGATGTTCCGCTGCGACTTGGCGGCCGCTTCCATGATCCCCGCGCAAATCTGCCGCCCCCAGCGCGAGCCCAAGGAGTCGTCCGGCATCGGAAAACTCAACGCGATGCGCAAATCCTGGCGCTTGCCGTCGTATTTCGACACCAGGAACGTTCCGTTGCCAACCTCGGTGCGGATCCGTCCCTCGCGGGTCAACTCGCGAAAGACCGTTTGCACGGTCGGCATGCTCACGCGCAGTCGGGTTGCAATCTGACGGATCGTGGGCAGCCGGCTGCCCGTCTGCATGGCGGGCCGCGCCAGCTCGGCCAGCACGAACTTGCGCACAAACTCCGCCGGCCGCAACTTGCCCCGGCGCCGCCCATCCGGCCGGCTTTTTCTCAAGGGAGGTCTCTTCATCATTTATTGTTTCCATACACCAATTTATAACTATTTCAACATTTTTTTAATAATATTTATTCTGAAATAGCGCGGATTTTTGTTCAAGACCTGAAGGTAAAAGATGGAACAGAAGGCAACGAAGGCAACCAAGTTTTGATTTGGGCTACGTCGAGTTGAGAAGTCCGTTCTCAATTCTCCAGTAGGCGCGTTTGTCGGCCAAAAGTGTTGCGGCATCCAGGCGCGAAGATTCCAGAATGGTGATGAGCCAGTCGGCGCGCGGCATTGGTGCGGCAATCGCCTCTAATCCTTTGGCATGGCTGATCGGCGCGGTTTTCTTTCGCAACGGGCGGCTCGCGCGCGTCAGGCGCGCATCTTGAATGCGGTTACCCCTTGACCGCGCCCATCCGGATTCCGGCCACGAAGTGGCGTTGTCCAACCAGAAACACGGCCACCATCGGGATGATGGACATCAGCCCCGCGGCCATGAGGAGGGTCCAATCCGCCGTGTGCATGTCCATAAACCGCGTCATGCCCAGCGGCAGCGTCCGCAATTCGTCGCGGTTGATCATCACGAGGGGCGTCAGCAGGCTTTTCCAGTTGCCAAGAAAGGTGAAGATGGCGAGCGTCGCCAGCGCGGGCGTTGAAAGTGGAAGAACAATCTGCAGGTAAATTCGAAAGACGCCGCAACCGTCGATCACTGCGGCCTCTTCCAGCTCCTTCGGAATCCCCATGAAAAACTGGCGGAGCATAAACGTGCCATAAGCGCTGAACAACGGCGGCGCAATCAGGGCAAAATAAGAATCAATCGCGCCCATCCGGCTCATCAGAATGAAGTTCGGGATCAAGGTCACTGAAGTGGGGATCATCATCGTGGCGAGATAGCAGAGAAAGATCGCATCGCGCCCGCGAAAGTTGAGCCGCGAGAACGCGTAGGCGGCCAGCGATGAAGTGAACACCTGCCCCGCCATCACGATGAGCGCCACGAGGACGCTGTTCAAATAGTAGCGCGCGAAGGGCATTTTCTCAAAAACCAACCGGAAATTTTCCCAGTGCGGTTTTTTCGGGAAAAGTGTCCGGAGGATGTTTTTTTCGGAGGGGAACACGCTGGCCGCGTCGCCTTCGGCGCGGATCGCGGCAGGATCGGACGTCTTGAGCGACGTGCCGATCATCCAGAGCAGCGGATAGACCATCGTCAGCCCCAGCGCGCAGAGGGCGATCACGCTGAACCATTTCCAGTGAGGTTTTTGGCGGGCGCTCATGCGTAATGAACCTGTCGGCCTCCGAATCGCCAGTTCAACAGCGTGAAACCCAGCACCATCAGGAAGAGCGTCCAACTGACCGCCGCGGCCTTTCCCATGTAAAAAAACTGAAAGGCGTTTTGATAAATGAAATAGCTGAGCGTCGTCGTCGCGCCGGCCGGACCGCCCTTGGTCATGACGTAGGCCGCGTCAAAGCCGCCTTCCAATCCGCCAATGACGCCCATGATCAGGATGAAAAACGTCGTGGGCGAAACCATGGGCCAGGTGATGCTCCAGAAACGCTGCCAGCCGTTGGCGCCGTCCAGGTCCGCGGCCTCGTAAAGCTCCGGGTTCACTCCCTGCAGGGCGGCGAGATAAAGAATCATGTTGGGACCGCCGACCGTCGCCCAGAAACTCATGATCATCAGCGCAGGCTTGGCCCACGAATTGGACTCCAGCCATTTGGGGCCTTGAATATGCAATGCCGACCAAAGCAAGTTGTTGGCCAGGCCGTAGTCCGGATTGAAAATCCATTTCCATAGAATGAGAATTCCCACCCCGCTCACAATGGATGGAATGAAAAAGGCCAGACGAAAGAAAGCGCGGGCGCGCAACTTTTGGTCGAGCAGCATGGCCAGAAAAAGGGACCCCAGCATGCTGAACGGAATGCCCAGCATGAGAAAGAGCGTGTTGTAGAGGTAATGCCAGAAACGGGGATTTCCCGCCAGTTGGACGAGATTTTTCAGCCCGACAAATTTCGGCGGGCTGAAAAGGTCCCACGAACAAAAGGCCAGGCCGAAGGACGCCAGGACCGGCAACAAGGTGAACGCCAGAAATCCCAAAAGATTGGGCAGAAGAAAAAGCCAGGCAATGCGCGTTTGATGTTTCATGGTTAACAAAAGGGTCCGCCTTGCGCCAGACAACGCCCGTTTTTACCGCCCCTCCACCAATCCGGTTTCCTCGTCGGTAAGCTCGTAGAGGCGATAGACAATTTGGTCAATGAGGCGGTCGGTGAAGGCGATTTGGGCGTCGAGGGGAACAAGCCTTTCTTTGGCCTTCTGAAAACGGGCGCGGATTTTTTCTTCATCGGTCTCCTTGAGACGGATGCCTTGTGCGGCGAGCGCCTTGGCGTTTTTGCGCAGGTGTGCGAACAGGCCGGTGGATTCCAGTTTCCAAAATTCGTCCAGCCTGGTTTTGGGCGTGAGCCTGCGGGCGTCAAGGCCGTGGAAATCCTTGAGGTCCACCATGAATCTCTTCGCGGCGGCATGCTTCGCTTTGTTCAGTTCCATCATTCGCTCCGCCAGAAACGCCAGCAGATCGTGAAGCACAACGGCGTGGTTTGATTTCAGTTGTTTCTCGACAAAATCCAGCGCATCCACCGCATCGTTCTTTGCAAGGCCGCGTTCGCAAAGCTCGCGCCCTTTCGCCGCCAGTTGTTTCCGGTCGGCAGGCGGCGTGGTGAAGTTGATTTGGCGAACAGGGATTTGTTGTAAGTCCACAATCTTGACTTCAGCGAAAACCCGGTCCGCTTCCGGAACAACCTGCTGATGGAAGTAGGTAATGAGCTTCGAATTCAGCAGAGCCAGCAAATATTCCATTGCCACCCCATCCGGTTTTAATCGCAGGTTATGAATGTTGTTCAAGGTAAGCCGTTGTTCGCTTTCAATCGCGGCAATAATGCTGTCGCCCGTTTGCCGAACAATGATTCTTTTCGGATCGGAGAATGGCGCTTCCGGTCGAGGTTCAGCGAGCCACTCTCCATAGCTGATCCATCGCTCCGCGAGAGGGGCGATGATATATCGCTCCATGTCACGCCCCATCAAATACTGACGATAGGTTCCATCTTTCCGGTGGGTGGCGTCGAAGAGACGTTTCTCGACCACTTCCCTTGTCTGCTTTGGCCTGCCTTTGCCGGTCTGGTATGGCTTTACCCCGACCGTCATCCCGCAAAGAGAGGCGAGGGCCACGGTGTTGCTTGTTCGCATCCGCGAAACTATTTTGGCCTCCTTGCTGCCCATCGAGAGATTGAAGTCATGTCCCGAATTTTCCTCGAAGGTCGCTTGAATAATTTCCTGTCCCGGAAAGTTTCGGGCCAAAAACTCAGGCAGATTCCTTGCGATGCTTCCAGCAACTGTATTTTTCCGCCGCGCTTCTGGATCAGGCTCGTTTTGGCAAAGGTAAATCGCCGATTCCACGGTTGGGTCGGCGAAAACGGCATATTTGAAGTGAATCAGCGCCAGAATCCGACAATGATCAAGAAGGTAGCGGCGAATTGTGGAAAAATAGTGCATAGTCAGGAACGTTGTCGGGACGATGAGGCTTTCAAAGCCATGCTGACGAGTCAGCATGTGAGCGCGTTCCATAAATGCCACGTAAAGGTCGGGCTGATATTGAGTGGCGGTGAAAAGCTTTTGAAGGAGCGTCTTTGTGTTGTCATCCAAGACAGCGCCATAGGGCGGATTTCCAATCACCGCATCAAAACCCGCCTTCTCTTTGTGCGATCCGTCTTCGTTGAAAAAGACTTCGGGAAATTCGAGTTCCCAGTGGAAATAAGGTTTGCTCAGTTCCTTGATATGGTAGCGCGCAGCCGCTTCCTGTAATCGGTCCGCGCTCGTTTGAGCCGCAACCAGGATTTCCCCGGCGGCGGCTAAATACTCTTCCTCGCTCAATGGTCCATCGAAGAAAGTGTTGGTCCAGAGGTCGGCGACTTTTTTGTATGGCGCAAGGCGCGGCAGGATTTTTGTTTGCCAACGCTGCTCTTTGGCTTTCACCGCCGCGACATTGCCGCTGGCTTCGGATTCGATGGCGTGAATCTGTTGAATGGTGTCGGCGACTGCTTGTTTGAAGTCAGGCCCAAAAGCGAACTGAATTTGGCGCGCATCGCGCTTGCCTTTTTTCTGCGGCAGGCTGCCCAGTTGATCCAGGCGCGCGCCGATGAGCGAGTTGCCGCAACGCAAGTGATGATCGAGGAAGTTGAGCGGCTGGTCGGTGGCGATGGTCGTCAGCCAGAGCGAAAGCTTGGCCAACTCGACGGCGAGCGGGTTGAGGTCCACGCCGTAGATGCAGGTTTCGACCACGCGCCGCCGCCACCAGGCGATTTCGGTTTGTTCCTGCGATTCGCCCCTCGTGAACTCAGCCTGAAATTTGGTGGTGGGATGATTAACGATTTGTTCGGCGAGGAAGGCGGTGGCTTCGACAAGAAAGTGACCCGAACCCATCGCAGGATCGCAAATGTTAAGCCTGAGGACTTCCTCGGCAAATGAGTTGTCCTGTCTTCCAGATGCGCGAGCGGATTTGACGGGTTCACGCTCTTCAATTTCTTTCAGCCGCGGGCCAACAGTGTGTTCAACGATGTATTTGACGATGTAATCGGGCGTGTAGTAGGCGCCGGTGGCTTTGCGTTCGGCCTTGTCGGTCGTGAGTTTCAGCTTCCCGTTTTCACGAGCGAAATGATGTTCCAACAGCCCTTCATAAATGGAACCAAGCTGTTGAACGCGCAGGTCGGCGTAGTCCACGGTCTCGATGGGCAGCGCGGGCTGGTCTTTTTGCGGCAGCGGATTGAAAAGCAGTCCGCGCAGCACATCGGCCAGCGCCGCGTCGCAGACGCGCCATTGTTCCAATTCGGAGTAATGCGCGGGATCGAACAAGCCGCCGTTGTAGCGCGGGACGGAATACTCGGCGTTTTTCTTTTCATCCGTTCCATTGATGAGGCGGCAGAGTTCAAGGATGTCTTCGTAAAGGCGCGCGCGCGTGCGGGAATCAAACTCGGAGAAGTTGCGCAACGGCGTGACGAGGCGGGCCAGGGAAAGTTCTTTGTAATATTTGCGCGACCGGGGTTCAACCGGCAGCAGGCCGCGGCCTTCCGCGTAGAGAATGAACAACAGACGATAGAGAAAGATCAGACACATTTCATAAAGACGCCGGCGGTCGCTGTCGCTATTGCCGATTTGGTTTTCAGGGCGCGCAGCAAAACCGTTGGCGAGAATCTCGAGGATGCCGAAAATGCGCTGGCGCAGGTCGGCTTCGAGTTCGGTCTGCGCGGCGGTGGCGTTTTCCCGGACTTGATCGAGGCGGCACTTGCCCTGGGCGTCGCGCTCGAAAGCCGGCGGACTGAAGAGCGCAAGGAAATACTTGAAGTTCTCCAGCGATTGGACCGCCAGGTCGAAACTGAGCGCAAAATACTCGCTTGCTTTGGCGTCCCGGCTGTAAAGCCGCCATTCCCGGCCATTGGTCAGGACACCCCACCGCAGGACCTGCGCTTCGTCGAGGTATTGGCGGATTTGCTGGTGCGGATAGCGTTGCTGGTGTCTGCTGATTTGCGAGAGCGGATGGCCAAACTTTTTCGCCTCCAAAAGGCCCGCGCCGGCGAGGTAGCGCCGCTGAATCGTTTTGTCGAGGACCGCCTCTTTTTCCGCAGCGCTGGTGTAAAGGATGTAATCAGGCTCCAGATCCTGCGAACCGCTGGGCAGCCGGAGGTTATCCGACCAGGCAAACCCCAACTGTGACAAAACCTTGTCAATCAGTTCCTGACGGCAATCTTGTTCGTTGCCCCGTTCCGCCAGCCACCGCGCTCTTTTGTCGAGCAGTCCCCCGCAAAACTGCCAGAGCGGGCGCGTCTGCTCATCGGTTGGCCACCAGGTGTTCTGCTGGATTCGCGTTCTGAGATAATGATCGGAAAAAAGCCCTTCGGTCTGCCAAAGCTTGCGGACTTCGGGCAAGCCAAGCTCAGGATGATTTGCAGGCGTTTTGGTTCTTCGCATGGGCGCGTTCATTCCATAGGCAACATGGTCGGAATCCGAAAGAGAAAAGTGCGCATGATTTCTAAAAATGGAAATGGCAGCGGGAGTTGGATTTGCCCGGCAACCGCCGTGCTTGCGTCAGCGATTCCGATCCTCTTCGAGGATTTGGTTGATGTGGATTTCCGCCTGCGCCAAAGCCGCGGCCGGGCTGAGCTGGCCGAGGAAGGCGCGTTGTTTCCATTGATTGAGTTCCGCGATGACTTCATGCTGGCATCCAATTCGCGGCTTCGGATTCAACCAGGCCAGCGATTCCACGAATGCTTGGCTGTTTTTGGGGGTTGGCTGATTGGCCCGGACAAATTCCGTTTGCAACGGCAGATAAGTCGGGATGGATCGCTCCAGCATGGTCCGTTGGAACTGCGGAGAGACCAGGTATTTCAAGAGGCGCCATGACTCGCGGGGATGTGGGGTGTGCGCGGCGATCGCGAAGCCCGCGCTGGACGCCCAGGCGCTGCGCCGTTTGCCCTTGGACGCCACGACCACATCCCACCGGAAGTTCAGTTGCTTCTTCATCTCCTGCAGGTCCCAGGTGAAACAATCCACGATGGCGACGCGTCCGATGTTGAAGGCCAGCATCCGGTCCAGCGTCTGGGATTCGACATCGGCCACGTTGTGAAGCACCTTGTGTTTGGCAATCAGATCGAGGTTGAATTGCAGCCACGCCAGGCCATCGGCGTTGTTCAACGCAAACCGTTGCTGGTCGGCGGTAAGCAGGTTTGCGCCAAAGACGCCATAACGGATTTCAGAAACGCCCAGCCCGTATTGATCGGTTCTTCCATCGCCATCCTTGTCGCGCGTGAGTTTTTTTGCGGCCTCCAACAATTGATCCAGAGTCCAGGAATCCGAGGGGTAGGGAACATGGGCCTGATCGAAAAGGTCCTGGTTATAAGCCAACACCTGAAGATCAATCCCATAAGGAAATCCATACAGCTTGCCGCCGTACCGATACCAGTCCAGGACCGGAGCAAAATAGTTCTGGAGATCAAAGTCCGGATCATCGCGGACCATGTCATCCAAATCGAGCAGTGCTCCCCGGGCCGCGAACATGCCGAAGCCTTCGCCCATCCACATCACGTCGAGGCGCGCGCGCCCCGCCAGCATCGTCAGCGCCTTCGTGTAATACTGCTCGCCCACGGCGGAGATCAACTCAACGCGAATCTCGGGGTGCTCTCTCTCGAACCGCTCCACCTCTTTCTTGCAGGCTGGCTCGACCGCCCCGCCCCCGGTGAGCAGGACCAGCTCGATCGGTTTCCGATGGCCCGATTCGCCGGCCGGATTGCAGCCGATGACGAGCCAACCAACCAACCCAAGCAGCGCCAGAGCGGAATAGCGGGAACGCGCCGCGGAACGTCCTTTCCATTCCATGCCACCGATGGAGTCCTTCGCCCTCATTTGGGGAGATTCAATCCGCCGTAGCCGCCGTAACCGGTTGTCGCGGTCTGCGCAGGATGTTGGTAATACCAAGCAACCAGTTTGGCGCTCAGATCGGCGGCGCGGTCCACCCAGCCGCGATCCTGGAAATGGCAGAGGTTGCGGAGTTCGTTCGGGTCGGCCTGCAGATTGTACATCACGTCAAACGGCTGTCCCGGAAAGCGCGTGTATTTCCAGTGGCGATCGCGGTAACAGACGCCGCGTCCTTCGAGATGGGTCACCACCGCGTCGCGCCAAGGCTCGCCGCGGCCGTCCAGGAGATCGAACAGGCTGCGGCCTTGACACTGCGGCGGCGGCTTCAAACCCGCCGCTTCGAGATAGGTGGGCATGAGATCCACATTTTCCACGAAGGCGTCGTTCGCTTGGGGTGGGATGCGCCCCGGCCAGCGGATGAGCAGCGGCACGCGCGTTTCATCGTCGCAACCGGGGCCGTGCTTGAACAAAAGCTGGTGATTGCCGATGTAATCGCCGTGGTCGCAAGTGTGCGCGACCAGAGTGCGTTCGCTCAGTCCGAGTTCATCCAGAGTCTCCAGCAAATTCCCGATCCAACGATCAATCAGGCTCAAATTGCCGTAATACAAAGCGCGCACCCGGCCGATGTCGTCGGGCGTCATCCGGGTGAAATCCAGGCGCTCGAGGCCGTAGCTCAAAGCCACGTCGCGGATCACGGGCGGAAAACTAGCGGCTTCGCCCGGCCGCGCGACGGGCTTCGGCATGGCGGCGGAATCGTACCTGCTTGCGTAAGGCTCGGGCGGATCGTAGGGATCGTGCGGCCCGCAAAAGGACACCACCAGGAAAAACGGTTCGGCGCGAATTGCCCGAAGCGTTTCGACTCCCCGCCGGCCGATGTAGCCGTCAATATGATATTCCTCGGGCAGCGGCGAAGGCATGGCTTTGTAAGCCTTGCCAAAGCCGGGCGTGTGATGCCCGATGTGTTTTCCCCAGAACCCGCGCTCGCGCAGCGCGCGATGATATTCATCCTCGGCCGTGGAGTATTTGGACTCGATGATGACCCGGTGCTGGAAACCGCCCAGCGTTCCCCACGGCACAAAATGCATCTTGCCCACGGCCACAGTCAGATACCCCGCGCCGCTGAGCAGGGATTGAATCGTGGGCGTAGCCGGGCTGAGCCAGGATTTCCAATCGGTGCGCACGACCCCGTTCACATGCGGATACAGGCCCGACCACAGCGCCGCCCGCGACGGCATGCACGCGCTTGCGCAGGTGAAGCTGTGGGTGAAGCGCATGCCTTCACCGGCGAGCCGGTCTATGGCCGGCGTCTTGAGCACGGGATGGCCCGCGCATCCCAGCGCATCGGCGCGTTGATGATCGGTCATGAACATCAGAATATTGGGTCGTTTTTCCGCCATGAGATCTCCTCTTTATTCCTCCCGCAACCGCGCCAACCGGATTTCGGAGCGACCGGCGCCGCCGGACTCGGTCTGGATATAGTAAACCACTACGATCTCGCCGTTGGCCAGTTGCGCGGCCCACGGATAACCGCAGTCCCACGTGGCGCCATCCTGGCTGATGATCAATTCCGGCGCGGTTTCCAGATGCTCGCATTCCGCGTCCAAAAGCCGCGCCCGGCAGCCTTCGCCGGGGTGCAGACGATAGCCGTAGGTCATCAGCACTTTCCCGCTTTTCAGTTGCAGGACAAAGACCGGGCTTTGGCATCGGTTGCGAACTGCACCCGAT
>JACQHZ010000247.1 GCA_016198745.1 Verrucomicrobiota bacterium | reverse complement strand
TTCACCTTGTGAAAAATGCAGGTTAGACGCTCATCTCCACCGCGCGATCACTATTCAGGACGTTGGCGGCCATCATCGCGCCGTGTTCGGTGAAACCCCACGGGCGGTAAGCAGCGCCACGATGACGATCGGAACTCATCGCAATTTGCGATGAGTGCAGGCCGGGTCCCTCGTCTAAGATCGTATTTTGCGATCTTAAAGATCGAACTGCGGCCCATTCTTCTACCGTAAGTTGGAAGCGGAAATCGGGCGGAAAACGATGCTGATTGCGTTTCACCGCTTCGTTGAAACGAAAAGTCTGCACCCCGTAGATGCGCGCCAAATCCGAATCGAGGATCACCTTCTGACCGCGAACGGTGAAAATCCTCTCTTCGACGGCAGGCGCATAATATTTTTCGGATTTCTCGCTCACAACAACCTCCCGATACCCCGTTGCTGTCCCGAATGCAATTTCATCCCTCGCCGAATCCGGTGTCGGCCCGAGATTCATTGCATCTGCAGACCGTTCTTGGAGCGGGCGCACAAGACAGGGGGAATCCGCCCCACGCATGAGGAATGGCGGAGGCAGATGGAGCTTTACGCGTGGGCGGGTTGAAATGGAATCTGGAAGGCCGGCCATCCTTCCGTTTCGGAATCGGAATCAACGCCGGAGAGGTGATGGCCGGCGACATCGGCTCCAGCCAGAAGGCGGAGTTCGGAGTGATCGGCGACGCAGTCAACGTGTCCGCGCGCGTGGAGGGACTTACGAAACAGCAGAAAACCGATATTCTGATCACGGACTCCATCCACGATCTCGTGAAGGAACACGTTGAAGTCGAATTGCGCGGCGAGACCCAGGTGAAAGGCCGCGCTCAGCCGGTGCGAATCTACGCCTTGTTGCGGGCTGGGCATTGACATGCGCACATGGGTATGTAGAATAGCATGTTGTTTTACATAGACCACGAAACGGCAGCGGAAACGGTTTCCAGGATGAAAACCATGGACGAATCAGAAATCTCGAAGCTCGTGAAGGAATTACGTGAACGGTTCCAACTCACGCAGGAGCAGTTTGCCCAGAAGGTCGGCACGACCTACAGCACCGTGAACCACTGGGAAAACGGCAAGCGGATGCCGCAACCGTTCTTTATCCGACGCCTTCTTGAACTCAAGGAGGAACTCGACAAGGGTGATGGCGGGAAACGGTCATCGCCACATGGGGGAGAATAGGTATGCCGCCACTTCTCTCTGACCAAATTGCCGAAAGCATGGCGGCTGTCAAAGCCTGCTACCACAGGCTGGTGGTCGTCGTCGGCCCGAGTCGTTCCGGCAAGACCACTGCGCTGCAACAGGTGCGCGATGCCGCGAACGCTCCTTTGGTCAACGTTAACCTTGAGTTGTCCAAGCGTCTGCTCGATTTGACCGAGCGCCAACGGTCTCTTCAGATACCAAGGCTTCTCGATCAGATCATCGGTGAAACCGGACATGACGAAGTGCTTCTCGACAACAACGAGGTGCTGTTCGATGTCCATCTGAAACAAGACCCATTACGAATTTTCCAAGGGTTGTCCCGCAGTCGCACAATTGTTGTGTCCTGGAACGGGCGCACCAATGCCGAAAGCCTTTTCTATGCAACGCCGGACCATGCCGAGTTCCGCCAGTATCCATTGAGGGATATGACGGTCGTCGTGGTTGAGAATGCGAATCAACCTTGTCAGCCCAAGGAGCAAAACAGATGAAATACGGAGACCTGATTCAGTTTGAACCCATCGAGACCGTGGTGCAACTGCGCGACGCCGACAAGGCGAACGCCGCCCGACAGCTCGTGAGCACCTATGTCTTTTCCGAGGAAATGACCGAGAAGCTGACAAGCGTCATCATCCCGCAGCTTCAGTTCGATCAGCCGATGGACAATAAAGGTTTCCTGGTGGTCGGAAACTACGGCACAGGTAAATCGCATCTCATGTCCGTGGTCTCTGCTCTGGCGGAAAATGCCGGGTTGACCGACCACTTGAGCGACAAGGCTGTCGCAAAGGCTGCTGCCAAAATCGGCGGCAGGTTCAAGGTCGTGCGTACTGAGATCGGCGCGACCACCATGTCGCTGCGCGACATCCTCCTGGCCGAGTTGGAAGAGCACCTTTCGGCCATGGGAGTGGAATACGAGTTCCCGTCGGCCGCCAAGGTCTCCAGCAGCAAGCGGGCGTTTGAAGAGATGATGTCCGTCTTTCACCGAAAACATCCCGATCATGGGCTGCTTCTCGTGGTGGACGAGTTGCTCGACTACCTCCGCACGCGCAAAGATCAGGAGTTGATTCTCGACCTGAATTTCCTCCGTGAGATCGGTGAGGTTTGCAAAGACCTGCGCTTCCGCTTCATTGCTGGCGTTCAGGAAGCCATTTTCGACAGCCCGCGTTTCTCCTTTGTCGCGGACAGCATCCGCCGGGTGAAAGATCGTTTCGACCAGGTCTTAATTGCCCGCAAAGACGTGAAGTACGTGGTGGCCGAGCGTTTGCTCAAGAAAACAGCGGAACAGCAGGTCAAAATCCGCGAGTATCTGACTCCGTTCACCCGGTTCTACGGGCGCATGAACGAGCGCATGGACGAGTTCGTTCGCCTGTTCCCGGTACACCCGGACTACATCGATACCTTCGAGCGTGTCACCGCTGTGGAGAAGCGCGAGGTATTAAAGACGTTATCCTTGGCAATGAAGAAGGTGCTGAACCAGGAGATTCCCCAGGGCAGGCCCGCGCTGATCGCCTATGACAGTTACTGGATCACCTTGAGGGAGAATCCCTCGTTCCGCGCCGTGCCGGACATCAAGGCCGTCATTGATTGCAGCCAGGTTTTGGAAGCGAGGATTCAGCAGGCGTTCACCCGTCCAGCCTACAAGGATATGGCGGTCCGTCTCATCCATGCCCTCTCCGTGCATCGCCTGACCACCAGGGATATTCACGCGCCTCTGGGTGCCACGGCAGAGGAACTGCGTGACACCCTGTGCCTCTACCAACCCGGCATCGAGGACTTGGGCGGCACCCCGTCGGATGACCTGCTTTCTCAAGTGGAGACCGTGCTCAAGGAAGTGCTCAAGACGGTGAGCGGACAGTTCATCTCGTCCAACCCCGACAACCGCCAGTACTACCTCGATCTCAAGAAAACTGACGACTTTGACGCGCTCATCGAGAAGCGGGCTGAATCCTTGGATTCATCCCAGCTTGACCGCTACTACTACGAGGCGCTCAAGCGGGTCATGGAGTGCACCGACCAGACCTACATCACCGGCTACAAGATCTGGCAGCATGAGATCGAATGGCTGGAGCACAAAGCCGTGAGACAGGGTTATCTGTTCTTCGGCGCTCCCAACGAGCGCTCCACCGCTGTGCCGCCGCGCGACTTCTACATCTATTTCATCCAGCCGTTCGATCCTCCGCACTTCAAGGACGAGAAGAAGCCCGACGAACTTATGTTGCGGTTGACCACCCCGGACGACGCGTTCCGCGACGCGCTCAGAAAGTACGCGGCGGCACTCGACCTGTCTTCCACTGCGTCGGGACATGCCAAGGCCATCTATGAGTCTAAATCGTCAGGATTTTTACGTGATCTTGTCCTATGGCTGCAGAAGAACATGGCCACGGCGTTCGATGTGACCCATCAAGGCCGGACCAAGTCCATCACCGAATGGGTGAAAGGGAAATCCATCCGCGAGCTGTCCGGCATCGCATCGTACGAACGGATCAACTTCCGCGACCTCGTCAATGCCATCTCTGGTATCTGCCTCGGCCCTAGCTTCCAGGAGCAAGCGCCAGAATACCCCGTGTTTTCCGTGCTCATCACGAGCGCCAACCGGGCGCAGGCCGCGCAGGATGCCCTCCGCGCCATCGCCGGGCAAAACCGTACCAAGCAGGCCACTGCGGTCCTGGACGCGCTGGAGCTTCTTGACGGCGAACGGCTCGATCCTTATCGGTCCAAGTACGCCAAGCACATTCTCGAAGCCGTCAAAAAGAAGGGACATGGTCAGGTCGTCAATCATTCCGAACTCATCCAAGATGTCTTGGGGATTGAGTATCTTGTTCCCGAATCGTTCCGCTTGGAACCCGAATGGGCCGTGGTCGTACTGGCCGCGCTGGTCTATTCCGGCGATCTGGTTCTGGCCATTCCTGGCAAGAAGTTCGATGCCACCGGACTGCCGCAACTGGCTGGTACCGGCATTGACGAACTTGCCCAGTTCAAGCACATCGAGCAACCCAAGGATTGGAATCTCCCCGCGCTCAAAGCCGTGTTCGAGCTGCTCGATCTCGCACCGGGCATGGCACAACTGGTCACCCAGGGAAGCGAAGAGCCGGTCCAACAGATGCTCATGGCGGCCACGAACATGGTGAAACGGATTGTGCTTGTGGAGCAGACCTTGCAGGGCGGCTTGGCCTTCTGGGGGCGCGGATTGCTCTCTGCCGAAGACATCCAGATGCGACGCACCCAACTCGGCGATACAAAGACCTTCCTGGAATCGCTTCAGGCTTACACGTCACCCGGAAAGCTGAAGAACTTTCGCTTCGACACGCAAGAGGTCAACGGCCAGCGCAAAGGCATTCAGGCGATGGCCGAGATCGATACCTTGCAGGAACTCCTTACGGACCTGGGCACGACCGCATCGTATCTCTCCACCGCCGAAGCCATCTTTCCGACCGACCATACCTGGGTCGCCACGATGAAAGCGGCGCGTGACGAGGTTTTGTCGCAGATCGGCGATCCCGCCAAACGCGGCGCGGCCGGTTTCCGCCAGCAGGCGGGGCGACGGCTGGCGGACATGAAGAAATCCTTTGTCCAAGCCTATCTCGGCATGCACGCAAAGGCCCGACTGGGCGTGAACGAGGACAAGCGCAAAGCCCAACTGATGACCGACGAGCGGCTGAAGGCGCTTCAGAAGCTCTCGACGATTGACCTCATGCCGCGCCAGCAACTGACGGAGTTCCAGAATCGTCTGGCGGGATTGAAGAGCTGCTTCGCGCTGACCGAGCGGGACATCGAAGCCTCGCCTGTGTGCCCGCATTGCGAGTTCAAACCGAGCGTCGAGTCCGCGGGTGTTGCGGCGTCCGCGGTACTTGGCCAGATGGACGACGGCCTGGACAAGCTGGTGGAAGACTGGAATCGCACCCTTCTGGCCAATTTGGAAGACCCGACCACCAAAGGCAATCTGGCCTTGCTCAAGGCCGGGCCACGGAAGCTGGTGGACGGCTTCATCAAGAAAAAAGCGTTGCCGGCCGACCTCACGCAGGATTTCATCCAGGCATTGAAGGAGGCGCTCTCCGGGTTGACCAAAGTGGCGGTGAAGATGGAGGACTTGCGGGCCGCGATTCTCGCTGGCGGATCTCCGGCCACACCCGCCGAGATGAAAAAGCGATTCGAGGAATATCTGGACCAGCTCACCAAGGGCAAGGAACCCGGCAAAGTGCGCATCGTGCTGGAGTAGGAACCGCGAATGAATACGGATAGACACGAAAGGGACCACACCGGTCAAAACATAACTCCCGAGCAGGTGAAGCTCCTCATCCGCGAGGGCGAAGGCCTCACCGTGGAGTTCAAGGAGCGCTACACTCCGCGCATTGACGAAGACATCGTAGCCTTCGCCAACGCCAAGGGCGGGACGCTTCTCCTCGGCGTGCGGGATGAGGGAATCGTTGTCGGCGAACGCCTGACCAACGAC
>JACQHZ010000265.1 GCA_016198745.1 Verrucomicrobiota bacterium | reverse complement strand
CGCTGGACGCCGAGTGGCGGCCGGTGGGCGAACCCAAACCGTTGCCGAACGCGCCTGCCGTCTCGGTATGGGAGGGCGTTCATTCCTCGCTCTACGTTGTGCTCGGCGAGTTTGCGCCGTCGGCGGACGCCAAACAGGTGGCGTCGAAAATTGCCCGGTTCAAACCGGATGCATCCGGCGAACTCGGAATACCGGCGTTCGTCTCGGAAAGGTTTGAGGGCAAAACAATTCCGTCGATGACGGTGGACGAAGGCACCGGCGTGATCTACGCGACCATGTATCCCTTGCCCTGACCCTTGGACCGTGAAAAACACCCCTGTTCACGCATTTTTGAGGATGAACCCTGTTTGTAAAAGTAGGACAGGCATCCTGCCTGTCTCCCCGCCCGCAGACGACAGGCAGGATGCCTGTCCTACTTTGAGCGGCACAAAGCGCCACTTTCCCCAAGCGCAGTTTTGGGGAAAGTGTAGTTCCTTTGTTTGGGTTCTGTTGGGGTTGACGGTTGCCACGATCTTGTTCGCGACGGCGTCTGCTCAAACAAAAGAAAATTGGTGGCAGGAGGACGATTCGGATGACACCCAAGCGCTCACCGAAATCCTCGGCGCCAGCCCGCTGGGCTGGGAGGTCGTTTCCAAGGAGCGAATCATCAAAAAGGTCGGCCGTCGCTCCGTCCTCTCAAGCGGGGACAAGCATGTGAACCTCACCGGGTCCACCGTCTATGGAACCAATCTCGAATACAAACTGGTTTTTCGGCTGAATCCTCCCGATGCAAAAACGTCAGCAGGCGTCACCTTCCGGATCGCAGTAAAAAATCCAGGTGACGCCAAGGAACGTCTGATCGGCGCTTTCCTTGCCAATAACGCCGACCAGCCGGTCGCGACCTGCCATGTTTATGGCACGAATAACACGTATAAAACGGTTTCCACTTACTATCTCAAGGGGGTGACCACCCGCAGCCTGGGTTGGCCGGAAGTGTTGCGCAAATCGGTGGAAAAGGACATGGCCGCACTGCCCAGCCTTTCGGAAAAATGGATGGCCATCCGCTATGTCGTTGGGAAAAACTCCATCCAAACTTATCTGGACGACCGCCTGTTTGATGTCCGCCGGGAGGATGGCCTCGATCTGAATGGCAAAGTGCATATTAGCCTCTACCCGAACACCTCCATCGCTTCATTTCGCGTCAGACCGCTTGGGACGGAGGACCCGGTCTATCAGCCCGTTCCCATTCAGGGTTACGTGAACGCATCGGAAATCAACGGCAGGAAAATCCAGCGCGATTCCCTTCCCGTTCCTGATTCCGTTTGCCGGGTCGGCAACACGCCCTTCCTTTTTCCGGAGCCTGACGAGCGGGACAACGACCACATTTCCATCAAAAAAAGCTGGGCGCAGTTTGGCGCCATGGAAGGTTATTTCGAGAGTCACGTCGGCGAGTTTGGAGGCCGTTGGCCCACGGCAATGAATGTCAACCCCGCGCGCATCCAGCTTCGCATTCCCAACGACAGCTACACCAAACTTCACCTGATTGCCGCCACGGATGATGACAAAAACAGCGTGCCCATCGTGACCGCGCAGTTTTATCGCGCCGCATCCGGTTTCCCAAAAAGTTTTGAAGGGCGCGTGCCCCTCTTCAGCGCCAAATCCATGGAAACCCACCCTTCCCGCCCTGGGCAGGCGGCCTGGGACGGCCAGAGTGGCTCGGCCACAGCAAAGATGTTGCCGGTCAAGCTCGAGGACGGACGTTCGGGAGCGCTTTATCTTGTCACAATCCCGCTCGATCCCGGTGAGCTTTCCGGTTTCTCAGACCTGGACATCGTCGAGTTGGAGCTGACCAAGGAGGTGAAGCAATACCGCAGCTATCCCGACCCGATTTGTTACAGCTTTCACCAGGCCGGCCGGCCCAGCGGCGTTCACATCTATGCCCTGACGCTGGAGCGTTCTCCCGTTCATCTCGATTTCAAACCGGACAAGTTTGGTCACGTCTGGACGGCTCCCGCCAAACCCTCCTATACGGTCACGCTCCGAAATCGCGCGGCCGCCGCCCGCCCGGTTGATCTGGAGCTTTCCACGCTCAGTCACGACGGCAAGGACAAAACCACCCAGAAACAAACCGTAACCGTTCAACCCGGCGACCAGCCGATGTCCGTCAAATTCGCAATCAACGATCTCAAGAAATTCGGTTATCACGATGTGACGCTGACGATGAAGGATGGCGATCAGACCTGGACGGAGAAGCGCAGCCTGGCGCAACTCGCCCCTGAAACCCGCGAGAAAGGGGGATGGGAGGACGGCCGGGGGCCGCTGCTCGGATACTGGGCGTGGGGCGGCGGGCACCACACCCCCTCCCTGCTGGAGGAACTGACCCTGATGGCGGAAGCAGGCGCCGAAACCTGCCTGGGCGAGTTGTCGACGCGGCCGCCCGAAGTCCAGGCGATGGCGGAAAAAAACGGAATGTTCACTTCGCTTTTTTTCAGTTCGCATTCCATTTATGACACCTGCTGGTCGTTTCCGCCGCTCAGTGAAAAATGGGATCCCTCCAAGCCGGAGGCATCCGCCGCGGCCCTCATGGAGGTTCTTCGAAAACAGGTCGCCAAACCCAGCGCCGTTACGAAACCCATCGAGGTGATTTTCTTTCCGGAGCCGGGCATCGGCCTGAGCACCTTTGGAATTCTTCCGGAATACTATGGCGAACCGGACTACACCTTCACACCGGATGAGGAAAAACTCTATCAGACGTATCTCAACAAATTTCTGATTGGCGCGCGCGCCATCCGCAAGGAGTGGCCGCACACCAAGCTCCTCCTGCCCCATGGCGATCCGGGCTTCGTGATTCCTTTTCTCCGCCGCAGTCCCGAGGCGCGCGAGTTGATTGACGGGGTGGGGCTTGACATGCCGCAGTTTGAGCGGATGCCGGAGTCCCAGCTTCATCAGGTGACGATGCATCGTTTGTATCAGATGAATGAGGAGTTTCGGAAGGCCGGCAAAAAACCTTTCCTGTCAATGCATGAGGGCACCTGCCCGCCGACTCCGCCGGGCGCGCTGCCCTGGGACGAACAGGCGGATATTTATACCCGCAATTTTCTCTTTTATTTTGCCTACGGCGTTTATCGGCATCCCAGCGGCCCGACCCCGTTCGATTGCGGCAATTACTGGGGCGAAGAGCACTACGGCGGTTGCGGCCTTTTCTATCGCATTCCCTGGCGCAACCCCAAGCCGTCCTACGTTGCCTACGCCACGCTCTCGCGACACCTGAACCGCGCCAATTTCGAGAAATGGCTTCCCACCGGCAGTCTTTCCGCCTATTGCATGCAGTTCAAACACTACAAAACCGGCAAGTTGATCCATTCCCTCTGGACCGTCCGCGGCAAGCGACCCGCGACTCTCACCGTGCCGGCGGGGGCGCAGATCACTCACTTCGACGAAGATGACAACGCCGCGGTCCTGGCGGTGAAAGATGGCCAGGTGACTTTCACCATCGATCCATCCCCCTGTTACGTCGAAGGGCTGGCCGCCGATCCACAGGTTTCGCTTGGCGAATCGGATCATTCCGATTCCGTGCCGGCGGAAAACGCCGTGAAAATTGGAAGCCTCGGCGATGGCTCATGGAAACTTGTGTTGCAGGAGGACAAAACTTACGAAAACAATCATCCTTTTCAAATGGCGCGGTTCCCCGGCAAAATGAGCGCGGTCACCGCTGAAGCGCCGCCGCAACAGGGCGCCAAAGCGTTGGCTGTGCGTCTTGGCAAACAGGAGAAGGAACGCAAAGTGATGCCATGGTACACCACCTTGGTCCCGAATCGGCCCATCACCATCCCCGGCAAGGCCGGCCACGTCGGTCTCTGGGTCAAGGCCTCGAGCGATTGGGGTCGCGTGGTTTATTGTCTCAAGGACGCCAGGGGCGAACAATGGATCAGCATTGGAACCAAGGAACAATGGAACTGCGACGACACCCATCTCTGGAGCTTCTTCAATTTTGATGGCTGGCGTTATCTTCGCTTCGAAATGCCTTCCAACTCGGCCTACGACAACTTCCGCGAACTCGGCAGCACCTGGTGGGGGCATTTCGGCCAGGGCGACGGCATCGTGGATCTGCCGCTTTCGCTCGAAAAAATCATCGTCGAACGCCGCACCCACGTCATGTATGTCAACGATCCGCAGCCCACCCGGTCTGATGATGTGCTCTTCGGAGATCTTTACGCGGAATATGAAACGCCTTTCGACAAGACGGATGATGTGGTCCGCCAGTCGCGCATCCGGATGCCGGTTCCGGAAGGAATTCCCGGTCTGGACAATCCGATCAAGGCCATGGAGGCAAAAGGCGTTGGCGAGCCAACCGTCGTCACGCGGGTTGAACCGCCGGCGCATGAATACGACGGCACGCGCTGTCATGTTCATTTTGACAAAATTTCCGGGGCAACGAGTTATGACATCTGGGTCAGCCCCTATCCCGACGGGACGGGCGCGTTAAAACTGGGAACGGCCTGGAAGGAGCCGGGCCAGCTTCTGACGGGTCTGCGTCCCGAAGTGGATTTCCATCTTTTTGCGGTTTACACCGACAAAGACGGCAGCCTTTCCAAGCCTTCCAAGCCTTTCAAGATTCGTCTGAAAGACATGTTTGGAATGAAATAGCCATGCTCTCCTCCCAACTCGGCGTAGCCGAAACCAAGAATTTTGTAGGGCAACGGGCTCCGTTGCCGTCCGAAAGAACGGCAAGCGGGCCGCTTGCCCTACAATTTCTGGTTTGATGAAGCACAGAACCAAAAAGGAAAATGTTGTGCATTTTGAGCTGCTTGCAAAATTCTGTAGAGGCGCTTCTGTGAACCGCCTTTTTCATGGCTTGGCCATGGCGTTGCAGCCAGGATGGGTTTTGAGCGTCGTGATGAGCGGCTTGATCGTCCCGTTGCCGGCGGCGGAACAGGTCATTGAAGTGCCGAATCTTTACAACGGCGCGCT
>JACQHZ010000264.1 GCA_016198745.1 Verrucomicrobiota bacterium | reverse complement strand
TTCACCTTGTGAAAAATGCAGGTTAGCCCTGCATTCAACGGGCCTCCGTCTCGAGGATCATCTCGATGAACGGCGCGAGACGCTCCGCCATGATCCGGAAACCGTGATCGGAGGGATGAACGCCGTCCACATACGCCGCGTCCATGCCGAAGGGAATGAGCGCCGAGCCATCCACAAAATGCAGGTTGTGATCGCCGGCGCGGCGCATCCTTGAATAAAAGTGAATCATCACATCGCGTTTCGCCTCATGACCCTCGCGATGCTGGATGGAATAGCTCACGTGACTGAAACAGATCATGGAGAGCAGAAGAATCGGCGTTCGTGGGTGACGACGACGCAGGATGCGATAAAATTCGGGCAGCGTTTTCTTCAGTCCCGGCGTCTGGACGTTTCCCGCGTAATCCAGAACAAAAAGGCCGGCATCAATTTCGCCGACCAGTCTGGCCACTTCGGGTTCTCCGCAGCCGTTGCCGGAAAATCCGAGGTTGATCACATCCAGGTTGAGCAGCCGTCCGACGGTGGAAACATAATCGCTGCCCGCCGTGGACGCGCACCCGCCCTGCGTGATGGATGTGCCGTAAAAAACAACCGGTTTCCGAAGCGCAGGGGCGGAAGGCGCCTCGATCCGGGCGCCCCGGCTGAAACCGAGTTCCAGTTTGACGAGGTTGTTGTAGAGCGGGAGATAGAGCGTGTATTCGCGCATGGCTCGCGGAAGATTCTCGAAAAAAACCGCCTCGTAAGATGGTTTGTCGAGGCTCGGAACCGCCATCCGCCACGGGCGCATCCGAAAGGGCGCGCCCACGTAAAGGGCCAGGCCGCTGTGACCGGTGCCGGGCATGTGCGCCATGGGCGCAAGGGCTTCGTTGGCTGCTCTTGCGGAAAGGCGCGTGGTGTCAGACTTGAAACAGACGCGGGCGCTCGACGGCGCTTTGGCAAGCGTCCACACTGCCTCGCGCACGACGGATTGCGCGCGCAAAGGCAGACGGTTGAAGACGCCCTTGTTCTCCGCGCGCCACCACAGACCGCGCGTCGTCAGCCGGCGGTCCGAGGCGTCCAGCCAGAGCAAGCCGTCCTTTTTGGACGCGACCGCCGTCTTGAAATTGCGATCCAGTTCTTCGATTCGTTTGGTCATTTGATTCTTCGATCAGGACCGGTCCATCCGCGGGACCGATCGCTTGTCGTCGCTTAGCGCTTGCGCAAAAATAACTTCGCCAATTTGATGTGTGGCACAGCCGCCCCCGGCTGTGGTTTCCCTCGGTGCGCAGCCGGGGGGCGGCTGTGCCACATTTCTACATGATGCTAAGTTATTGTTGCGCGGCCCCTTGGTTTGAGGCGTGCGCGGATAGACGCAAGCAACATCTTCTTCCTGCTTCAAGATTCCCAGGGTGAACCACGTCACGGCCTCAAGCCATCCAAATCATCGCAGCGTTCGCCATTTCGCGAAAAAGGCTTTTACCTTTTCAATAACGCCCGATGGGGAAGGCCCGGCGGAAGCAGTCGCCTGTTGTTCGCGGAGAATGATGGTGAGAGCGCGCACGTCGAGTTGATCTTTTTCCCGATAACTGTCTTTTTTAAGAGCGATGAGTTGGGTCGGGTTGAGAAAGGGAACGGGCTGATTTTCGATCAAGGTTTGTTTGGCGGCTGCAATCATATCCTCATACTTGAGCCCTTTCATTTGGACAAACAAATCGATATCGAAGATGTCCGCGACGCGGATGGAACCCTCCTCAGGGCGAAAATCTTCCGGTTTGAGCTCCCGCGCATAGCCCTCCCCAAAGGTCGAGAGGATCGCGATGAGCCGTTCCAGATTTTCCCGGGAGCTTTCCAGGAGCAAATCCACGTCCAGCGTCAAACGATGGTACCCGTTCAGAATAACCGCCGCTCCCCCGACGACAATGAATTTGACCTGTTCCCTACTGAGTTTTTCCAACAATCCTTCGTACTCGGTCTGTGGGATTTCGGATGCCATGCGGGTTGACTCGTTTGACGAACCGCGCCAGTTGAAAGGCTTTTCGGAGAGGGGAGAGGCGCGTGCTGCCCCGGCCGACCGTCTTTCGAACCCATTCGTCGTTGAGCGGATGGTAGGTGCCTTCGGATTTCGTGGTTTCGCGTCTCATCGCCAACAATCTACCCGGTTCCAGTTCCTTCCGCAAGTTGATTGCCGAAGAATCCATTCCCGTCGGCGCGCCGGCCATCGGGTTTCCGCGTCAAAATCCGTCACGCGCTGCCGCAAAACCACCGCCCGTCACCGCGGCATGCCGTCTGCAACGGTCATCTGGGCGAGATGGTCGGCCAGTTTTTTGGCCATGAAAATCCGGGCGTTGGCGATGGACTCGACCGTCGCGCCGCCGATGTGCGGCGAGATGATCAGGTTGTCGTGGGTTTGCGCGTAGCGGACCAGCGGATGCCGGCGGATGTCCTCCAACCACTCCCCCTCGATCACATCAATGCCCGCCGCCGAGACCTTGCCCGATTCCAGCGCTTCCAGGAAAGCCGCCTCGTCAATGATCGCCCCGCGGCTGGTGTTGACGATC
>JACQHZ010000245.1 GCA_016198745.1 Verrucomicrobiota bacterium | reverse complement strand
GTGCCATACCGGCAGAGAATACGCCGACGGCCAAAAAAGCGGACAGTTTTGGGTTCGAGCTCCAGGCACCCAAAAAAACAGACTTTCAGAGGAGAAACGGGTGCGCTATGTCAGGAGTTCTGGAATCTGGGACGTTTGGCTTTGTGGGGCGGCATTGCGTTTGGCGTGCTCTTTGGCGTGCCGCTTAGACCGGGGGTGGGGCGATCTGGAAAACACACACATTGCATTGTAAGCGCCAAAATAGCTTTTGAAACGTATGCCAGCCAACATGATGGCCGATTGCCCCATCATCCCAGGGGTTACGGTGATGCGTTGCTCATGTTGATGACCAATGCAAATCCTTCGGTCCTGTCTCCACCCTACGGATTACTCAACGCGAATTCTTTTTCGGGTCCGGGCTACAGCGGCAAAGTGTTTGAAAGCGCGGTGAAGAATGGGACCGATGTTCCTGAGAGGGAATGCGGTCGTGTTTATGTCCAAGGATTGTGCAAAAGCAACGACCTGCAGATCATCTACCTGTTCGACAAACAACCGAGTCGAGGTGGTGACCACGGCATCGGTTTCTCAAAGGGAAGGGAGGTCTTGCGAATCGGCACGATCGGGAATTTCGAATTCGTGCGTGAATCTGAGTGGTCCGAAGAGGCCAGAAAGCAAATTGAATTGCTGGTCAAAGCCGGCATCTCTCGCAAGGAGGGGGAAGCCCTCTACGCCACGCCGCGTTGAGCAAATCCTGCGTTTCATTTGGTTGTGGTTTTTATCCATGTTTTGGGTGTTCGCGAGACATCGTTTCCGCTGAAGATACCTGAAAACTGATGGTCATGGAAATGCCATTGCTCCATTTCATCAAGCCGGGAGGTTGACAACGTCTCCGAATGTAATTACGGTATGTACGTCATGAAAGCCATCGAGTTGAAGGTCACCCGCATCGGCAATTCACGGGGGGTGCGCCTGCCCGCGCCGCTCCTGCGACGCCATCACATCACCGACACCCTGATTCTCGTGGAACATCCGGACGAAATCGTTTTGCGCCCCAAGCGCACCAAGAAACAGAAGCTCTCATGGGAAGAGACTGCCAAAGCGATGGCCTTCGCCAAGGAGGATTGGTCGGGATGGGATTGCACGCTTGCGGATGGGTTAAATGAGCTATAACCGCTACAACATTTGTTGGGTGGAACTCGATCCCGTGCGAGACAGCGAATTGAGCAAAACGCGGCCAGCCGTTATTGTCAGTCTTGACGTGCTAAACCGCGCGCTGGAAACTGTGGTGATTTGTCCGCTGACCACTCGACTTCACCAGGATTGGCGCACCCGCCTTCAAGTCAAATTGGGTGGCAAACGTGCTGAAATTCGTAATCGTGCTTCAGGCTGTAGCTGCGATCGGCGAATGCGGCCACGCCCGCCCCGTCCGCGATCAGCGATCGCGGCTACAAACTTGTGAAATATGCGGGCCAGGACACCAGGAAAACGGCTGCTCACCGGGGATTCTCGGCAAGGTGGAACCGGACGACGGCCAGGAATTTTTCGATCTCCTCGATCGTGTTGTAAAAATTCGGGTCAATGCGGATTCCGCCCTGGAATGTCCCGCAGTAAATTTTCGCGGCCTTGAGTTTCGCGTGGAGTTCGGCGTGCTTCGGACAGCGGAAAAAAACGATGCCGGCGCGCTCGGCATCCGCCCGCGGGGTCCAGATGTCCACGCCGATCTTTTGCAGTTCTTCCATCGCATACGTCGTCAATTGCCGCACGCGCCGTTCGATGAACTTCCGCCCGATTTGTTCCAGCAATTCGAGTCCCGCCAATGCGCCCACCACGCCCACGAGATTCGGGATGCCGCCCTGGAACCGCATGGCGTCCTTGTGCAAACGACATCGGCGGACATCCCAATCGCTTACGTTGGCAGCCGACAGCCATCCAACTGACGGCGGCGTGGCCTCCAGATGGCGGTCGGCGACATACAAGAAGCCAACGCCCGTCGGTCCCATCAGCCACTTGCTCGCGGTGCAGGCGAGAAAATCAAGCGGCGGATCGGTTGCGTTGATGTCCACCAAACCCAGCGCCTGCGCGGCGTCCACGAGAAGCGGGACATGGTGCCTGCGGGTGATGGCCTGCACTTCCTTGAGGTCGAATCGAAATCCGCTGCCCACCGTGACCGCGCAGATGCCGACTGCCGCGGTGCGCTGGTTCACCTGTGCGGCCAGGTCCTTCATGAAAATCTTCCCGTCACGGCTTTTGACGAACCGCACCTTGGCGGGGTGGCAGACCAGCCAGGGGTAGGTGTTGGTCATGAAATCCAGATCGGTCACGACGACGTTTTGGCCGCGACGCGGTCGGATGATCTGGGCCGCCAGGTTGATGGCGGCGGTGGTTGATTCCGTGATGACAATGTTCCGGGCATTCGCGTGGATCAGTCGGGCGAATTTTTCCCGCAACCGGCTAAACGCATCGAAGGCGCTGAAGAAGGCGTCTTCCCCACCGTTCTGCCACTTTTTGAGAAAGGACCGCATCGCGTCGCCGACCGGACGCGGGCACGGATGAATGCTCCCGTTGTAGAGATAGGTCCAATGTTTGACCACCGGAAACAATTTCCGCAGTTCTTTCACGCGCGCTTCATCATTCATGAGTCAGGGAAGGGTTCCGGGTTCAAAGTTCAAGGTTCAAAATTACGCTTGAGCAAATTTTTTTTGCGAAATTCTGAGTTTTGAAGATATCTCATAAATCCTCCAATCAGCCGGCCCACATCCTCAGCTTGTTCATAAAGTTTGGCGAACTGTTGCTCAGCCATGTTGCGAATTTGGTGATGGGCAATTTCGGTTTCCTCCAGCCGCTTCCGGATGATGTTGGCATCACCCGCTCCGGATTTCAGAAAGGCCTCGACAAACTCGATGTCCTTGGGCCGATTCGCCACGAGCTTGGAAACGGCCACGTCATGGGGATCGAGGCGCCAGCCAATGGCGCCGTTGGTGTTTTCGTTGCAAACTTCCGATGGGAGTTTCATACACCGTGCGGATGCCGCCGTCGTTCTCGCGGATTTCCCGAACCTTTACGTGAGGCGTGACTTTTCGCCAGACGCTGCGGCGGGCGCAAATCGCCCTGCCCTTGGCTTGAAGCGGCGCAGGATCGAATCCCGGCGGAAAGAGCGCGTCATTGAACGAAAGGGGCACATAACGCGGCGCGCCGCCCGACAAAGCGAGTTCGATTTCTTCAAGATAATTTCTCATGGTCGGTTTGGGGCGCAATTTCGACGGCAGTCTGATCTTCCGCCCGCCGAAATCAATCCGAATTCTCGCTCCCCTTTTGCGAGAGATGCCTGGCTATCCGGTGCAGATTGAAGGATCACCGCCTCTTCGAACTGGAACGGATCGCCGCCACAGCGATGGAAGGAGCGGCGCAATGCGTCAAAGGCCGTCGAGTGGATATTGAACGGTTGATTCAGGAAAAGTTTCAACTCAAGATCGAAGCATTCCACGAATTGAGACAGAGATGGGACACCTGTCCTGCTACTCACAAATTAGAACCAACATGTTGGTCGTAAGCTTCAAGAACTCTTTGGCCTGCAAGGGGTTGCGAAGCCTCTTTTTCCGAGCGCAGTCTCGGAAAAAGCGTGTACTACTAACGTTCAATTTCTTGTTTTGACGGCAAGATTTTCTAACCACGGAGAGCACGCCACCGCTAAAGGGTGGCAGGGAGACACGGAGTAGATGAAATTCCGAGAACTCAAAATCCAATCTCGCCGAAATACAATCCGAAGGCTTTCAGCTTGAATTTCGGCGAGGGACTTCAGGGAGGAGAAAAAGGGTGGCTCCGTGCTCCCCGCCTGCCGAGCGGCGGGCAGGTCCGTGGTTCAATCCCTCCGGTTTGGTTGCGGCCATGCCGCGCTGTGGTCCCTTGGGGATCATCATCGCTTCCGGTGGCGCCGATGGAACGGCGCCCTCCGGATTGGATTGTTCCCGGAGGGCGATGCTCCGTCATCGCTTCCTCCGGATTGGGTTGTTCTCGGAGGGCGATGCCCTGCTACTCACAAACGATGTTCCCGTAGACCTCGCGTGCTGTGTTCAGCACCCCGCTGGCCAACAAGGCTGGCAGGGCCAGGAGAACCCCGGCACCGCGCACGCGTGAACCCGGACGAAAAAGAGGTTCCGCGTCATCAAGGAACCCCAGATAGGCCAAGAAGCGATCCAGGCGACGGTCGGCAGGATCGGTATCCAGGGAGGCAACCAGCGGGGCATCGGAAAAAGCGGACAGGTTTGAGTCCGCACCCCACCCGTGAAACCGAACCGAATTTCAGAGTGAGAACGACGGCCTTATGTCAGGAGTTCTGAAGTTATTGTTGCGCGGTCCCTTACCCGGAAGCGACAGTGTCGAAAATCAGCGACCATTCGCAATCATTCTCCGGAGCATATCCCGACATTCGCAGGCGTGCGCTCAAAGGGCGGGAGGGATTTCCAACTTGCCGGAATGGCCGGCTTCCAGATCAACGACAAACGCCATCTGACCTCGACCGGCGGTGTAAAAGGGTTGTCCCTTGACCGCCGTCCCATCCAGGAGAATCTGTTCCCCCACCCCTTCGGGAAGAAGCAAAGTCGTTTCCCGAACTGCCTGGTTCGTTTTCACGATCCAACCTGACTCGACGGACTCGATCCGGATCGCGCGCCGCGCGTCGTTGAACGCCGTCCAACCATCCGCCGACCAACCCCGAACCTTGTGCGACTGAAGGCAAGCCAGGGTTTCGCGCAACCACGGCAGGGTCGGCTCGCCATACCGGCGCAAACGAATGGGATGAAACGTCGGATGAAACATCCCCTGATGGCGAATGCACCGCTCGATCCAACGCCGCGATTCCTCGATTCGTTCCCTTTCCGACAACCGCGGCAGGTACGTCTTGTCATCAATCCAAGCATCGTCGCTGATGATGGTGAACTGACTGTAGATGTCGAGCATCGCGCCGCGCTGGTCGATGAATTTCACCGGCAAAAGCGTTCCCGTTTGTGCGCCGCTTTGGAAATAGGCGCAGGAATAGCCGTTCAAATCCATCCGGATGCCGATCTCCGCTTCCACACGCGCGGTATCCACCCAGCCGGTCCAGATCACGCAATGATTCCGCGTGGCGCTGGGAACATAACCGTAACGATTGCTGAAATCTCCGAACGCCTTCTTGAGATAAACCTCGAACTCGGAAGGGGATGGAAATGCGCCGCACCAGGGATGAAACCCCACCGAATGTCCTTCCGCCCGCAACGATCCGGCCTCCGACGGGGCGATCGCTTCGAATTGGTCCGCCATCAAATAGGTCGAGTAGGGAAACCCGAACTCTTTGCAGGTGGAAAAGGCCAGGTCGAACTCGGCCCGCGGCGCCATGTCGCCGTCGCCGTCAATCATTGCAGCCGTCACTTGCGCCCCCGGAAACCGCCAGAGGCGCGGCACGGGTTTCTCGCGTTCCACCGCCCAGTCAATCATCCGGACCAAAAGATCCCGATGAAGATCAGACTGTGGAACGTTGCGAAGCCGCGGATCGAGATGGCCGATGAACATGTCGTTCAGCGAAAACTTCGCGTCGCCGTCAGCGTTGGCAAACGGTCCGTCGCTGGCCTGATCGGCGCGTCCCTGCTGAATCAGCGCCACACAACGCGCCAAGTCGTACGCAAAACAAACCCGCCGTCCGCCGCTCGCTTCGACGCGGGAAACCGCCGGATGAAGCGAACCGGCATGACGCCGCCCCGGAAGGTCCGCGTCATAATCGCTCAAGAGCGGGGCGATTTCTTCCGCGCCCGACACGCGATAAAGATCGGCGCCGCCGTGAACCTGGAGGAGTTCACCCTCCGGATGGCGCGTGTAAGCCGACCACCATTGCCCGACGAGACGGCGTCCCTCGAACATCCAGGACTCGCCGTAAGGTTCGATTCCAAAGACTGAAGCCAGCTCGACCGCCGGCCGAAATGCGATCATGGAACCGCCGCGCCGCGCATGTTCCCGGACGATATCCTGCTGTGCCGGCGTGAGAAGCAGATTTGGGATGATGAGAAGCGCGCGAGGGCCGGACGGCGTGTCCACCCAATCAAAGCAAAATCCTTCGATGGCCAGAATCTCGCCGACGTAACGCCATAACGGATTGGCCGGGTTTTCCCCGCGCAAGACCTGGATTTGAGCGGCAACCATGTTGAAAATGGTCCTGAATTTCAGCGGCGAGTCAATCCCGAATCCATCCTGCAGGACTCATCCGGGTTCCGAAGCGAAATAGCGCAGCGACGTCAGGTTCCTTTCTTGCGATTCAATTGTTCGCGAGTGATCTCCTTCGAGCAGGATGGACATTTTGCCTTGTTTTCATTCGTCCACATTTCCATTTCCGCGCCGCATGCGGGACATTCCACGACTTCGGGCGCAGGCGGAGCTTTCCGGTTCGGGCCAGGGCATTCGTGCAGCGTCATCTTCAACCTCCAATTCGATGTTGTGATCCAACCACGAGCGATCCAGTCAGGCATCAAAGAATACCATTACCTCCGAGGAATATCAAGATAAGCACAGGCCCCAATTGGAATGGAATTGATCCAGATCAAGGACGTGGATGTTGGCAGAGAATATGGTAAGAAGAAAGAAGGAAAAGGAGCCCCTGACGATGATGAAACGTAAGATCGTAAAGTTCGATGAGAACAAGTGCACGGGTTGCGGAGAATGTGTGGACGCCTGCGCGGAGGCGGCGATTGAGATCGTCAACGGCAAGGCGCGCATGGCCGGCGAGGTTTACTGCGACGGCCTGGGCGCCTGCCTCGGCCGATGCCCGGAAGACGCCATCGCCATCGAGGAGAGAGAGGCTGAAGCTTTTGATGAGCGGGCTGTAACCTGGCGACTCAGGCGGCTTTCCCAGCCGGAGCCGGCGGGATGTCCTTCGGCTGCGATACATGATCACGGGGCCGGCCCCGCCTCTGCCGGATGCCCCTCTGCGGTGTCGCGGGATATGGCAACGCCAAATGATGCGCCTTCCCGGTTGTCAGCCGGTCCCGATCTGGTCGAGTATCGTTTGAGGAACTGGCCGATCCAACTCGCCCTCGTCCAGCCGGATGCGCCATTCCTGAGAGGAGCCGATCTGGTGCTGGCGGCGGACTGCACGGCCTTTGCGCGGCCAACCATGCTGACCGAACTGACTGCTGGACGGCCCCTGTTGATCGCCTGTCCGAAGTTGGACGACAGCGAACCCTATCTGAGCAAACTGACGGATATGTTCGCGGAAGCCCATCTCCGTTCTCTGACGATTGTTCACATGACCGTGCCCTGCTGCCATGGGCTTTCGCACATCGTGCGCCAGGCGATGGGAGCGGCGGGCGCCGATGTCCCAGTGACCGAGGTCACGATAGGGATCGAGGGGAATATCGAGACGACAAAAAACTGGCCGGCGCAAGCACGAACGGCGGAGACCTGAATCCGCAATCCCCACAAAGGAACATTTACCTCCTGCCATGGCCATTCACCAATGCCCCGGACAAAACCGGATGTTCTGGAAATCAGAGGACATCTTCGACGCCGTCTGCCCTCACTGTGGAGCCGGCCTCGAGTTCTGGAAGGACGATATCCGACGGGAATGTTCCTCGTGCGGCAAGACGGTGGTGAACCCCAGATTGAACCTGGCCTGCGCCCAGTGGTGTCGTTATGCAGACCAATGCCTCGAAGGGTTGACCTTGGAAGATCAATTGATTGCGACAATCAAGGAGGTGTTTGCCGATGACGAGCGGCTTTTCAACCGCGCGTTGCAGGCGCTGGAACATGCGAAACGTATTCTGGAGTCGGAGAAAGCCGACGCGCGAGTGGTCGTCGCAGCCGCCCTCCTTTTCAACGTGGGTATTCCCGCAGCCGGGCGCAAGTTTGGCGATGCCTCGCCGGAGCAACAGCACGCCGAAGGCTCACCCATCGCAGGCGAGATTCTCCGTCGTCTTGGAGTCGAGGAGGAGACAATCGGGCGGGTGTGCGAGATCGTCGGTCATCACCACTTCCCAAGGACCGAAGAACCCCGTGAGTTTGACGTGGTTTACGACGGAGGCGTGTTGCAAAATTGGATCGAATCGGGACTGCCGAATTGGAACCCCGATCTGGAGCGCCGCATCAACGAGTCATTCCGGACTGCAGGCGGCCGACGGCTCGCAAAATCAGTATTGTTGCGCAACATGTCCACCCCTTGACCTGGCCGTAGCCACGCTGATTTCACGCTTCAGAACGTGATCGAAAGCCCGCCGTCCACGGTCAGGACATGGCCTGTCATATAGGCATTTTTCTGGAAAAAGCCATCAGCCCGGGGTAAAGCATGAATGAAACGGTCATGAAACAAAAATCTCCAACGCTGCTTGTCGGGGCTGCCGAGGCTGATTTCACTCCGGCGCCCGGACTCTCTCTTCTCGGTCAAATGCACGAGCGGCGCGCCCGGCGCACGCGCGATCCGCTCACCGCCAACGCCGTCGCCTTCCGACAGGACCGTCAGACGGTCGTGCTGGTGTCGGTGGATATCTGCATCCTCAACAATTCGTTCGTGAAGGCGATCCAGGCAAAATTCGCCCGTTGCACGGGATTGCCCGGCTCGTGCCTGTTGCTGCACAGCACACACACCCATGTGGCGCCCACCGTGTTCGATTTGCTGACGGCCCGGGCCGATCCCGCCTTTGTGCGGCGCGTGGGCGCAGCAATTCTCACCGCCGCCCGGCGCGCCCTGGCCAAATTGCAGGAAGCCTCGGTGTTTTCAGGTTTGGGACATACGGAGCACTTGGGCTGGAACCGGCGGGCGATGTTTGCCGATGGCTCCAGCCGTATGTACGGTCATGCGCAGATGCCCGGATTCATTGGCATGGAAGGCCCGCGCGATCCGGCGCTCGGGGTGTTGTGCGCGCGTGATCACCATGGCGCTGTCCGCGCAGTCATTGTCAATTTCTCAACACATCCAAACTGTCTGGAAGCGGAATGGTTTTACAGCGCCGATCTCCCCGGCGAAACGCGCCGCGTCTTGAAAGCTGCCCTGGGCGCCGGCGTCGTTGTGGTTTACCTGACCGGAGCCGCCGGCAACACCGCGCCGAGCCTGCTTGATCCCCACATGCCCGAACAGCCGTGGCGCGGCGAAGCGGGTGTCATTCGCTCCGGCCAATATCTGGGAGGTGAGGCATTGAAGATGATTGCCGGCGCGACGATGCCGATGTCGAACCCGAAGCTGCGGCTTGCGCAGACAACGCTTCAGGTCCCACTGCGTTGCTGGCCCGAGGCCAGCGCGCGGATATTTCCCGAACCGCTGAAGAACCCCGACTGGAGGTCCGGTGCGCACGAGTATTACATGCAGGCGCAGGCAGAGTGGCCCCATCGAATGGCTGTCCACAGTCCCTGGCCGGTGCGGTTGAACGTGCTGTGCGTGGGCGACGCCGTGATCGCCACCAACCCCGCCGAGTTGTTCGTCGAGTACGGTCTCGAGATGCGCCGCCGGTCGCCCGCGTGCGTAACCCTCGTCAGCGAATTGACCGACGGTTATTGCGGTTATGTCCCGACCCGCCGCGCGTTTCGCCGCGGCGGATACGAAACCTGGCCGGCCCCGACCAGTCAGTTGGAACCCAAGGCCGGAGACCAGATTGTCCGCGCCACGCAAAAACTGCTGCAAAAGGTCTTTGCGCGAAACACATGACGCAAATCTTCTCCAAGAAAGAAAACGGAGACTGACACCGGCATCAGTGAAGCATTCATGATGATACCGTGTTCTTTCTCCGGGTGATTCAATTCCCTTTTCCGCTCACTTCGAAGACCAATTCGCCGAACCGCTGCGGTTTGAGGAAACCGCCAAAGGTCGGGCTCCAGGCCAGATTGACCTCTGGATCCGCTGCATGCCGGGACCGCGCAAAATTGACGCTCCACACATCGCCCGGCAGCGGCGGCCCTTTCAATCCCATCGAGCCGTAGGGAACGCTCAGCTTGATGCTCCACCTGTCTTTGGATTGGGCGGCAGCCACCTTGCAGTTCGAACTCCACGCGCGGTCCGTCGTTTCTCCCGTATGCGCGAAGTCCGCCATCACGCCGTCCGGATTGATCAGCAGATGGTAATACTTCTTTCGCAATCGGGTTGGATCAAGAAAGACCTCCACCACGTCGTCCGTCCAAACGTCTCCATCCGGCTGCTTGACCAGATGAACCAGCTTGTCCAGATGAGGTTCCTGCGCCTCGATCCAGACATAGAGATTCCTTTCATCAGCCATGATCCGCGCCACAGTCTGAATCTCGCAAGCACTTCCATCCAGAGTCTTGACAAAGGGATCGCTGACCGTCGCCTTGTCCCAGGGCAGAGCGTCCAGGTTTGCCTCAGGATTGCCCGCTGTCTGGACAAGCGGAACATGAATGGCTTTGACGGCGCCCGATACCACTGCTTCATACTCACCGGGTGCAATTGGGAAGGCCCGCCCTTCGTCGGTCATTTTTATTTCCGGAACGCTGATGGCATAGTTGTCCGCCGCCGCATGAGCCTCGCAGAAAGCCTGCCGCCGCTTGAGAATATCCAGCATCCTGCGCGCATTCTCTTTACTGTGATCTTTCTTGAATTCTTCAATTCCTTTGATGGTGTCCGTCTGAAATTTGGTCCATTCCCAGCCCTCCGCCACGATCTTCACTCTCTTTTGCAGTGCGGCGTCTCCGCCCCCTGCGGCGGCGGCCGCTTTTTGAATCAACTCATCGCATCGCCGGCGGATGAGTTCATAAGTGGGAACGACCCAGGAGTCATCATGACATTCATCCGCTGCCACCTTCGTCTGGGCGCGCGCCCAGGCGCCGTAGTTCTTCCCGATCATTTCGAAGTACTCCTTGATTGGCGCAGCCGCTGGTCCGTAAGCCGCCTGGTAATACTCGGTGAGCACGGACTCCGTGCTCCGGCGAGGGTCCCACATCAGCGCCGCGGCCAGGTAATACTCGTTGCCCTGCGTGCCAAAAGCGTCGTGCCGATAAGTCATCCCCAGATAAACCCCTTGTGAAGACGAATACTGCGCGGCGGTTTTGATCAGTTCAGTCAGAGCATCCGTTGCGGAAAACGGCAGCGACCACCAGGTCATTCCGTGAAAATAAGTGATCAAGTGCACCTGCGCGCACTGTTCCCGCCAACCCTTGAGAATACGCAACTGATACGCGCGCGCTTCCTTCTGGTGATAGAACAGGTCGTAGCTGTTGTGAACGTCTCCCAAAATAATGCCGGGCGCCAGCTTGGTCTTCACCGGCGGCAGTTCGCCCTGATGATAACCATAATATCCCAAAACCATGCCCGGCGCCCGGTCGCCAATGGTTTCCTTGACCCGGTTGGCGAAGACTGCCAGCCGGTCGGCGAGGGCGGGCTTGCCCGGATGCCATTCCTCCACGTCCAACGCGCGACAGTTGAGACATTCGCAGTGACTGCCGCCGTCGTTTTCCGCCAGGCTGAAGGCCTCGGGAATCTCCTTGTAGTTTTCCACCGCGCACTCGGCCATTTTTTTGACCACCTCGGGATTGCTGGTGCAAAGTTGTCCGCCATATTCGCCATTGCGCATATGGGTTTGCCGCACGCCATCCACCAGCGCAAACCATTCGGGATGTTCCTTGCCATATTTGTCCGGACTGATGGTCTGGTACCAGTTGTGCCCAAACGCGGTGATTTGCGACCATCCCAGCCGGTTGAAACGCATCCAACGGGCGCCATCTCGCTGCGTGTTGTCCACCGTGATTCGACGGGAAAGAAATCGCGGCGCCCCTTGCACATCGAGGCCGGCGGGAACCTCCAGTTTGCTCAGTTTGGCCACCACTTCCCCATCGTTCCCCGGCATGACCCAGCGGGCCTCCAGGAACTCACGGGCAAATTCCACCACCGCAAAAAGCGTGCCGGTCTGGCAGGCGCGCCGCCAGTGCAAGTCCCAAGGACTGCCCTTGGTGTCGCGTCCAACAAGGAAAATATACCTTCCCTTGACCCGCAATCGAAATCCCTCGGGCGGCAGGTCCTCCACACGAAGGCCGGCTTCAGCGGCGGCCGGATGCGGTCCTACCACGACGTGAATGCCTTCGCCGCCGATCGAGTTGCTTATCGGCCATTTTCGTCCCGTGGCCTTCTCCACCAAACGTTGTAATTCAACCGCAGCCTCTCTTGGCGTTTCCAGCGCCCCTTCCGCCACCACAATCCTTACTTCAGGCGACTGGTCGCCGTTTGCCAACAACAGCATCTCGCTCTTTTTTCCGACTGTGTTCCCCTTGGTGTCAGCCCCGGCATGGTCGTTCTTGCAGGCGGACAGGGAAGCGCAAATCAACAGAACCGTCAGAAACATGTGGCACAGCCACCCCCGGCTGTGCATCGAGGCAAACAACCATCCCGCCACGGCGGGATGCCACACATCAAATTGGAGAAACTTGTTCAAGTTGTTTTGCGGCAGTCCCTTACTTTCTGAGTTCCGCAATCGCGTTCTTATCCAAGGCGCGATCAAAAATGCGAACCTCATCCAGCCACCCATCCAGGTACCCGCCGAGGTGCCGTCCAAACGCCACATGGGAAATCCCATCCATCCCCTCCAGGGCAAGCTGATCCGCCCGGGTGGTTTCTTCCCCATCCACATAAAGCGCCACCCAACTCTTGCCTTTCTGGGACAGGTCCCACGACACGGCAACATGATGCCACGTCTCTCCCTTGAAATCATGCAAGGGAGCGGACAACTGGTGCTGAACCACATTCTTATCATTAATCATGAGCGTCAGGGCGTACTGCCAATCCTGGTGTTTCGGGTCCAGCAACCAAGCCCCCAACGTGATGGCGCTATGCGCGGTTTTCCAATTTTCCTCAGGATCCTTGCGGATCGCGAAAAGGGACTGGCCGTCATCCGACATTTCGCCCGCGCCCCATAAGGGCTTGATCCAGAATGACACGGCGCCCTGATTGGCGTTGAAAAGCGGCGCGGCGCCTTTCCAAATCAGGCCGCTGACACCGCGCGGCCCCTTGGCAACAAAACTTGTCGGGAAAGTGCTGCCACGCTCGAACTGGGGACGATCCATCTTGACCTTTCCGGCGACACACTTGAGGGTTGCCACGGCGCTTCCGCCCAGGCAACGTCCCCAAACCCAGCACCTTTTTCCCTCCTTGGGGACTTCAAACTCCCTGGCATTTGACTCCTCGCTGCCGCTCCACTCCATGGATACCTTGCCGGACCCGCCTTTCACGGGATACAGATGCGTTGAAAAGCAATACAGTTTTCCCTCCTTAAGTCCCTCCACCCGCTGACGCACGATGCCGCCCGCGGGAAGGACAACCTGGCCTTCAATTTCCTTCTCATCCCCGTCATAGGACTCCCATGCGGCGCCGGTGAGCAGAATCCACACCTTCGAATCTTTCGCGGGCAGGGTTGCTTCGGCGAAGAGATTCTCCGTCCGCCGTTCCAGCAGCACGGCGTCGCCCGTCTTGCCCGCGTCCAGTTTGCTGGGCGTGTTCAAAGCGGCGTCGCCCGTCTCCGTTTTGAGCGTGTCCATATTTTCGTAGAAAACGGGTTTTGGTAATTCCGCCGCATTCAACAAAAAGCTTGTAAGACCGCCTGCCAGCAGAAGGTTTATCGTTTTTTTCATTTTTGCATCCGGTTAAGTTTTTTTGGGTTGTGCCATTCGTTCGAGGAAGGCACGGGTTCATGGTCAGCGCGCCGTCCAAAGGCGCTGGTAAAAGTCGCCAACCCCCTCCGGGTCAAGTTTGCCATAGATCGGTTGCGTGAAGGTGGCAACATGGAGATCGCCATAGAGAAAATTAGGGTGTCCGCCATGCATCAGATTCAGGTTGTTCCAATCGAACAGCTTCCACCGCTGATCCGTGTAGATGATAAAGGAACCCATCGTGCAACTCATCAGACAATACTGGGCGGGGTTGGCCAGGTGCTCAAAACGCAGCAAGGCCTGGTCGCCGAACAGGTTGTAATCGAGTTCCCGGTTGATTGAATAATGAAGGCGCGGCCAGGTGGGAACGGGAAGCAACACTTGTTGCGAAGGACAGAACATGATCGAATTGCGATATTTCTCGGGATTTGCCCAGATTAGGTTGTAATCCAATCCCACATAGCGCTGGACATGAACGTTCCAATTTGTGTTCACCGCCGGGAAATTGTGCATCGGCAGGAAACCCTCGTTGTCCTGAGCATACAGGGTGATGGCCATCCCCCATTGCCGAAGATTGTTGATGCATCCGATGTTATTTGCGGACGCCCTGGCCGATTTCAGCGCGGGCATCAGCAGCGCCGCCAGCAAGGAAATGATCGCGATCACCACAAGCAACTCGATGAGCGTAAAAGCATGGACTGATGGAAGGATGGAATGATGGAGTGGTGAGGGACGATGGTTTACCCGCCCCGCCTTTCGGCGGGAAAGCTCTTGTCCCCCTCCTGAGGGGGATTGGCGGCGCCGAAAGCGACCAGGGATGTGCTGTCCTTCAGCCCTTCTCATTATTCCAGTGTTCCAATGCTCCATTGTTCCACCCATTTGCCTCGTTCGTGAACCGTTCATGGTGAGATTCTGATGACTGATTACTGATGACTGATCACTGATCACTGTCAAGGGCGCCTCCGGCAACTGTTTTTTGAAATCTGGTTGATGATTGACGTTCGGTTTTTGGTGTGGCTGGGGGCATCGCGGCTCCTTCGGTTTGTTGTTCAGGTTGGTCCGATCTTTCGCCGTTGAATTCCTATTCTTTCTCGGGTGGACGCAGGTGAATCTTGATCCGTTGTTCGGGCTGGGTCTGCTGGAGTTCAAACGCCTGCGCGGCGTCCGCCAGATCGAGCACGTGGGTCACGAGCGGTTTGGTCTGGAGCTTGCCGGTCGCCATCAGCCGCAGCGTCTGCTCGAATGCATTCGGGCTGGCGACCGAGCAGCAAATGGTCAGGTCGCGCACGACCGCCATGCCCATGTCCAGCTTCTCGATGGGTCGCTCGTAGATGCCCACCACCGAAATCGTCCCGCCGGGCCGGGTGGCTTGCAGGCATTGCGCCAGCGCCGCGTTATGACCGCTGGCCTCGACGGCGTAATCCACACCCAGCCCGCCAGTCTGGTCTTTGATGAAGGTGTCCAGGTCGTCCTGCCCGACGTTGACAACCGCGTGCGCGCCGAGCGATGCGGCCAGTTGCAGCTTCCTCGGACTCGTGCCGCTGACCACGACCCAACCGGCGCCGTACGCGGCGGCGGCTTGCGCGGCCAGCAACCCAATCGGACCGTCCCCGGCCACGAGCACCGTCGCCCCCGGTTGAAATCCAACCTTGCGAATGGCTTTCACCACCGTCGCCGCCGGTTCGGTGAACGCGCCGTCGTCAAGGCTGACATTGTCCGGCAGTTTGTAGCAATGCCGCGCTGGCATGGTCAGGCACTGCGCGAACGCGCCGTCCTTGCCCCGGCAGAGGCCGACCTCCTGTTTCACCACGCAAAGATTGTAGAACCCGCGCAGGCACTCGACGCACCGCCCGCATCCGATGCTCACATCGCCAGTTACCCGGTCGCCGACCCGGAAGTTGTCCACGGCGCGACCGGTTTCGACGACCGTGCCTGACCATTCGTGGCCGAGAATGACCGGGTACGTCGCCCAGCCCAACCGGAAATACGGCATCGTCCCGCGCAACATCTCCACGTCCGTGCCGCACAACCCGACACGGTGCACGCGGATCAGTAATTCGTCCTCGCGCGGCTTCGGGCGCGCGACTTCCCGGTATTGCCCTGCATTCGGACCGGTTAATTGGAAGGCGTACATGGTTGATTACCTCACGGATGCGGGATGATTTCTTCGGCGCAGCGATGATCCACAGCGATCGAAAAGGCGGCCGGCGCACGCACGCGGTAATGCAACTTGCCGCCGTCGCGCCACCAGCTCAGGTGGACCGCGTCGCGACCGACGGGCATGCGGCCTTCGCACCATTCCAGCGGCAGGTCGGTGAATCGCAAGACCACCTTCCTTTCCTGCGCATCGATGCGATGGATGCCGAGAATGTCGCGATACCAGACGTGGACAACATGCGAAGCAAAACCGTGGTTGCAACTCGCTCTCACGTCGTCATTCTCCCAGAGCGTGCCTGTAATCTCCGCCATTTTATGGAAATGGTCTCGCGCTTCTTCGAGGAGACGCGCGTGACAGTCGTAGCGGGAGAGAAGCTCCATGCGCAGATAGTTGCCGACAAACGCATTCGCCCGATGAACGTCCGGGTAACTCCGGCTTGGGTTCCGTTCCATGCCAAATTCGTCACGCAGGGTGTCCCAGAGACGGCCGTGTGTCTGTGGCGAAGCGACGCCAAAGTAGAACGCAAAGTATTGACAGACTTCGGTCCGGTTGGTCGTAACGCGCAGCCCGCGGTCTTCGCGCAGGGCATTATCCAAGAAGAAGCGTCCGTCGAACGACTGCTGCCGGATCGCGTTCTTGATTCTCTCCGCATCGGCCGCAAGCGACGGCAGGCGGTAGAGTCGGTCCGCGGCTTCGAGCGCCGAGGCGTAAAGCATGTTGGTCGGGTAGTTCACGTCCTGGACAAAGTCGTTCGCTTTCGACCATTCGACGAAGATCCATCCGGGCAGTTTTTCGAGCAGCCCATCGCTGTTGTGGAACTGACGGAAATACTCGAACAGCCGCACGATTTTCGGCCGCAATCCGTCCACCATCGCCCGATCGCCGCTGCGAATGAAGTATTCCTCCATTTGCAGCACGAACCACAACGCCCAATTGGGGATGAAGCTGCCGCGCGGGTGGTCCGCGGGATAACACATCGGCAGCATCCCGTCGGGCAAGGACGCGAACGGAGGAGCGAGCAGGAAGTTCTCGAAAAAGTTTCGCTCGATGACGGCGTTGCCCATCAGATCGGGCGCGACGCGCGACGCAAAGTAACTGTCGCACAGCCAACCCGCCCGCTCGCGCGACGGACAATCCATGAAAATATCCACTGCGTTCTGTCGGAAGGTCTCACGCCCCGCCTCGAAGACGCGGTTCAGGCGACGGTCGCTGCAAGCGAAGTGCGCATCGAACACCTGCGGGTTGGCATACTCGCGCAAAGAGACGTGGTCGACCAGACATGCAGCATCGAGGGCGATCAGTTTGAGATAGCGAAGCACGTACGGCTCGACCGTCTCGAATTCATACACGCCGGCTTCAAGCAGGTCGCAACGGACGACATTGGCGCAATTCAGTCGTTTGAAATCCACGTCGCCGTCGGTGAGGATCTCATCAAAGGCGAAGCACAGTTTTGCGGGCGCGGCGCAGCGGATTCGCGCGCCGAGAAACCCCGTCAGGTCTGCGCCGAAATCGAGCAGGTGAAATGAATTTGCATCGAGGGAAAACACGGAAGGCGTGTCCACGGGACCGTCGAGTTCGCGCCGCGAAGTCGTCGCAACGCGCTGTAAATCGAATAGCGGGATCGCTTCCAAATCGGCTTCGGTGAATCCCTCCAGGTCCGGACCAATGTCGGTCAGGAAACTCGGTTTCCACAGCGACTCGCCCTCCGCACCGTCACGAACGGCCCCGCTCGCCACGTGCCAGCGCGGCGCGCGCACAGGAAACGTCGGATAGGGAACGCGCCGCGGGAGCAATCGCTTGGCGCCGACCACGCCGCAGCGCACGGGGACAAAGGCGGCGGAACGTTCGATCCGCCAGAGGTCGTAGCCGGGCCGCAGCCGATACGCTTCCGAGAAGGGTCGCTGCCAGCTGTAGCGCGGCACCCTTTGGGTGCGATCGGGGAGGGTTGCCGCTTCGAAGTTTGTTCCCTCGCCCGCCGTCGAAGCGAACGTCTTTCCATCTGCAACCACTTCCGCTTGGAGAAACGATGGTTGACTGATGAGCGCGTAGCTGTTGATGTTGTAACCTGCCACTTCGATCGCGATCCAGTTCGTGCCAACCGTGAGCAGTTCTGCCAGCGGCCACTCGTCCACGCGGAAATATCCGTGCGGCCCGCGCGCCGGCCCATGACAAAGAAACGTTCCATTCAAGTACGCGCGGTAGATCGTGGATGCGGCCACGCGCAGACACCAAGGAGATCTCTCCCGCGCGTCGAAAACAGCTCGAAAGCCAACGAGAAGGTTCTTTTCGGATTCCCGCCCGACGGGCCAAACCGGCTGTGCGGAATGGAAAAGGCCATTGGCGGAATCGGGTTGTTTTTTTATCATGGCGTCGCTTGATCGGGCTGAGCGGGAAATGTGCTCATAAGGATTCCTGTTGGTGGAAGTTGAAGGAACTATTCAGGTCATTCCCGCGAAAGCGGGAAGCCAGTTTGTTCGATTTTCTTCTGCGCGAGATCTGGATTCCCGCTTTCGCGGGAATGACAGCGAGCGAAGGGATGCCCTGAATGGTTATGAATTGAACGGGTTTTCACAGATTGCTTTTGCTCTTACTTGACAAACCAAAGGTGATTATAGGGGGATTCATAGGATTGAGGAGGCTCGGCACACCCATACAAGGGTTGCGTGAATGGCGCGATATGGCCGTCGGCGTAATAAAAATTGGGATGTCCTCCGTGACGCTTGTCCATGCCATTCCAATCGCGCAGTTTCCAGCCGGCGCTGATGTACAGCTTCGTATCGGCTCTCGAATCAGCCAGGAGACAGTATTCAGACGGCCAGGCGAACTGCGAAAACCGGACAAAGGCTGCTTCCCCCGAGTCCGCATAACTGTGATTGATGCTGATGCCATAGCAATAGGCATTTTGCTGCGAAAAAATGTCCTTTTCCCCGGGACAAACCCAAATCGAGTTCTTGTACTTGTCCCAGTTGCCGGGACTCGTGATGTGAGTGAACCAAGCGTTCCAGTAAGCATTGATGTCCTCTTTGACATAAACTTGAACCCGATCGGGCCAGCCTTTCCCTTCATACAGGTGCAGCGGAACATAATCATCGTTGTCCTGGGCATACAGCAGACACGCCATGCCCCACTGCCTGAGATTGTTCGTGCATTTGACGCGCGCGGCGGATTCCTTGGCCGCTTTCAGCGCGGGTGAGAGCAGGGCAGCCAATAGCGAAATGATCGCGATCACCACAAGCAACTCGATGAGCGTAAAGGCTGAATGTCGAATGCCGAATGCCGAATGCCGAATAGAAGTTATCAGTGATCGGTCATCCGTTATCATCCTTCCCAGGGTGATTTTTTCCTTAATCAGTTTTTTAGTAATCAGCGGAGACGGAAGACCGTCGTGACTGATTACTGATGACTGGTCACTGATCACTATTGATTGGTTACTGATGAACGTCTCCGAAAACTGTATTTTTGGATTCTTCATTATGGATCTATGGATGCAGTTGATTCCGTTGGCTAAACCCTGGCCGGTCCGGTCGATGGCCGCAACATCAGCTCGGGCTTGAGCAACCGGGGTTGAAGCGCCGCCTTCCCGCCATGAATCTGTTTCATCAAGAGATCCAGCACCACCTGCGCGAACTCGCCGCGCGGCTGACGCACGGTCGTCAAGGCTGGATGCAGGAACTCGGCAAATGGCAGGTCGTCATATCCCGCCACCGAGACGTCCCCGGGAACCTGGTAGCCCTCAGCCCACAGCGCGTGCATGCCGATGAGCGCCATTTGATCGTTGCTGTAGATGATGGCCGTCGGAGGACGCGCCAGTTTCATCAACCTTTTCGTTTGTCGGTAAACTTCCTTCGGCGTGATGTCCCGATCCACCAGGATCAGATTCTCGCGGATGGGAACCCGCCGCGCCTTGAGCGCCCGCCGGTATCCTGCCATCCGCCCATGTGCAAAGGAGGCCAGGTAACGCCCCGGCAAAAACGCGATGTCCCGATGGCCCAACTCCAAAAGGTGGCAAGTGGTCTGAAAAAGACCCTCCGCTGCGTCCACATCCACCACCGGCAAGCCTTTTGATTCCTCAAGTCCACCGATCAAAACAGTGGGAACGCCTTTCCGGATCAACTCACGATAGGGGGCTGGATCATAGCCAAACCCCGTGAAGCAAATCAACCCTTCCACCCGCCGTCCCAAAAAATCCCGCATGATCCTCAATCCCGCCTCCTCATTCTCTTTCGCAGCCAGATAGACCTGGTACTCCATGCGCCAGGCCTGGTGGCAAATGGCCTCAATCTTCTCCATGGTCACCGGCGTCGTGAGGTTCGTGGCCACCATTCCGATCGTCTGCGTGCGGCCGCGCACCATGGCCTGCGCCATGCGGTCGGGCTGGTACTCCAACTGGTCCGCCGCTTTCCGAATCTTGCGACGGGTCGCTTCGCTGTAGCGGGGGTCATGACAATTCAGCACATCCGACACCGTCTGAATGCAAAACCCCGTTTCTTGCGCCACATCTTTGAGCGTGATTCCCATATTTTCCTTCCACTCTATATCCTAACGTTAGGAATGCAAGGAAATTCTTAAGAAATTTTGTAACGTGCGCATGCTGCAAGCGATGCGTCGTCAGCATGGTGTGAATGAATTCGTGATTTTTCGACCGGCTTCCTTTATATTCACATCTTCTCCATGAATGCCATTGACCCGACCCACATCTCACGCCTGGTCCGGTTGTTGGGGGCAGACCGGGTGCTGACCCGACAGGAGGACCTGATCACCTATTCCTTCGACGGCACTCCCATTCTCAACGAAATGCCCGGCTGCATCGTCTTTCCCGATTCAGTGCCGCAGATTTCCGACATCCTCAAGCTTGCCGATCACCATCGCATGCCGATTGTCACCCGCGGCTCGGGCACGGGCTTGAGCGGGGGGGCGATTCCTGTTCCCGGCTGCATCGTGCTTTGCATGGTGCGGATGGACCGCATCCTCAGGATTGATCCTGCAAACCTGACCGCCCTGGTGGAACCGGGCGTCATCACCGCCAAACTCGACGAGGCGGCGTTGCCCCACGGCCTTTTTTATCCGCCTGATCCCGGTTCGATGCGCATCTCGACCATCGGCGGCAACGTCGCCAACAATTCCGGCGGCCTGCGCGGCCTCAAGTACGGCGTCACTCGCGATTATGTGATGGCGCTGGAGGTGGCGCTGCCCAACGGCGACATTCTCCGGACCGGCACCGCCTGTGTGAAGGACGTGGCGGGTTACAATCTCAAGGACATCTTCATCGGTTCGGAAGGCACGCTTGGCGTGATCACCCGGGTCCTTCTGCGGTTGACGCCCAAACCCAGGGCCAAGAAAACGCTCCTGGCGACTTTTGCCTCCACGTCGGCGGCGGCGGAAACCGTCTCTGCCATCGTCGCCGCCCACATCATTCCCTGCACGTTGGAGTTTCTGGATCGCACCACCATTCGTTGCGTGGAGGAATACGCAAAAATCGGTCTGCCGCTTGACGCCGAGGCGCTGCTGTTGATGGAAACCGACGGCCATCCTGCCGTCGTGGAAGAGGAATCGGCCATGATGAGTGGGATTGCGCGCGAGCATGGCGCTGTCGAAGTTACCATCGCGAAAAGCGACGAGGAAGCCGTCCGTCTTGCCGCCGCGCGGCGCACCGCCTTCAGCGCCCTGGCGCGTGTCGCTCCCACCACCATTCTTGAAGATGCCACCGTGCCCCGCAGCCATCTGGCGGAGATGATCAACTTCATCCAGCAAACCGCGGAAAAATTCAAGGTGCGGATCGGCACCTTCGGCCACATGGGCGACGGGAACCTTCATCCCACGTTCCTGACCGACGAACGCAATCATGACGAAATTCATCGCGTCGAGCAGGCATTCACCGAAATTTTTGAAAAAGCGGTGGCGTTGGAGGGCACCATCACCGGTGAACACGGAGTGGGTCTCGCCAAGAAAAAATTCCTGCCGATGGTCATCGGTCCTGTCGGCCTGGAAGTCCATCGCCGGCTCAAACAGGTGTTTGATCCCAACGGCATTATGAATCCTGGAAAAATGTTCGATGAACAAGAGGGGCGGGATGGAGCGGAGAGGAAATGAAAGGCAAGCAAGGGAAGGCGCCCGCGCTCATCCAGGTTCGTTGAGAAAATGATCTGAAGCAGAAGGCCGCCCTCCTGCCCCATTTGTCCTTTCCCCGTCCATGCCCGCCCATCATCCCATCATGTCGCGCGGATTTCTCCACGACCTTGATTACTCGGTGGTGCAACAATGCATGCACTGCGGCTTGTGCCTGCCGACGTGCCCCACCTACGACGCCACCCAACGCGAGGCCGCCAGCCCGCGCGGCCGCATCGCCCTGATGCGCGCCGTTGCGGACAACAAGCTCGAGGTCACCCGCGTCTTTGGCGAAGAGATGTATTTCTGCCTGGGATGTCTCGCCTGCGAAACCGCCTGTCCCGCAGGCGTGGATTACGCGCATCTCTTCGACATGGCGCGGGCGGAGGTCGAACGCGTCGGCGTTCTTGCGCGCCCGAAGCGCAATCTGATCCGCCAGGTGACCGTGCGATGGCTTTTCTTGTCGCGCGGCCGGTTGCGCTGGCTGGGCCGCGCCATGCGGCTCTATCAAAAATCAGGGCTGCAAACTCTGGCGCGGCGCTCCGGCCTCATGCGCCTGCTGCCCAAACGACTCCGCGAACTGGAACCGCTCACCCCGGCCATTTCCGATCGGTTCACGCCGCTCGGTTATCAAACTGCGCGCGCCGGCGAAGGACCGCAACGGAAGGTCGGGTTGGTTGCCGGTTGCGTCCAGGACATCGCCTTTGCGGACATCAATCGCGACACCGTGGAGGTGCTGGAGCAAAACGGATGCGGCGTGGTCATTCCGCCGCTGCAGGAATGCTGCGGATCGCTTCACGGCCACAACGGCGAGTGGGAACTCGCCCGCGCGCTCGCGCGGAAAAATCTGGACGCCTTTGGCGCGGAAAATCTCGATGCCGTCATCATCAACGCGGCGGGGTGCGGCTCGCATATCCGGCATTATGACCGCCTATTGGCGGACGACCCCGGCTATGCCGAACGCGCCCGGATATGGTCCGCGAAAGTCCGGGACATCTCGGAGTACCTGGTGGAGATCGGTTTCCGAAAGCCAACCCCCTCCTCGCGGCCGACCAAGACGCGGCTGGCGTATCATGAGGCGTGTCACCTGGTCCACGGGCAGAAGATTTCACGGCAACCGCGCGCGATCCTGGCATCGCTCCCCGATTACGAGATCGTTGAGCTTCCCGAAGCGACCTGGTGTTGCGGCAGCGCGGGCATCTACAACATCACCCAGCCCGAAATGTCCGCCCAACTCCTGGAGCGCAAGATTCGGCATGTCGTCTCCACGGGCGCGACGACGCTGGCCACGGCGAATCCGGGCTGCGCGCTCCAGATCATCACCGGCCTTCGTCTGCGGGGGATGGCGGTTCGCGTCGCTCATCCAGTGACATTGCTGGCCGAGGCATACCGGGCGGAAGGTTGAACTCTATATCTGTTATGACTGCCCCTGTGAGAGATGAAATTGCGCAACGATTTGGTGCGCGAATCAACGGACTGCAGTGGCAAGGGGAGGGATACGATGGCACCAAGACCTACCACAGTACAGACATTGTCTGTGTGCCGGACCTCTTCACCACGCGGAAATAAAAAAGGAGACAATGCTTTTGAGGCCCCCTGCTTCCACAAGTGGAGGAGGGTTCCTCTCAGCCGAGTCTCCAGAAGGAAGCTGCCACATGGTCCGAAGCATAGCAATGACTTAATTTTTACATTGAGCCGGATGGAATCTGGCTGTGACATGGAAGATAGGATGAAGAATGAAAAATGGAGGATAAAGCAAATTTACGGCAACGCCGCATATCATGGTTTTTCAACATCCTGTTAGAAAAAACCCGGCCCAAGTTTCGTAATTTGCTTGTCTTTTGTCCGTTTGGCCTGGAGATGATCTTCATTTGGCCGCGAATACCGCCAATTCGGAAAGTCCCGCAGTGCTGAATGGATTCGGCGGGGAAGATCGCGTGATGAGCAGGACCAACCATTCGATCAACCGTGGCATGAAATCAATCTGTAATCCCTGTTTCGGATCATTTGGAATTGGTCCCGTGGGGATCATCGAGCCGTCACTGAAGATCAGCATCGCATCGGTAATGGGAGATACCGGCTGCCCGGGCGGGAAAAGCCAGATACGGTCCACCCGCTGCGGTTCAGTCCAGGTCAGGCGCACGGTTCCCGAGTCGATATCGCACGTGGTCAGCCAATCCTGAGGGGGCCCGCCAGACGCGAGGCCGACAATCCCATCGACGAGATGCATCGAGTCGCTCCACATGAGCGTGGGACTGGTCACCAACCTGGCGGCGGGGGCGATGTTGTTCCCGGTGAGGAGCGGATTCTCGTGACGCGGATCGTTCGGCGCCAGCAAGCGGACTTCCTGCAGGCACAGCGCATAGCGCCCGCCGGGAGGATTCACGCGCTGGTTGCTGGTGAAGTTGCCGGAGCAACAAAGCCATGCCGTATGGCCATCGCGGCTGATGAATTTTGGATCGATGGGAGCGGATTTGGAAGCGGTAACCCGTCGCGAAACTTGTCGCGGATCAGCTTGCTTCTTTTTGCTTGCTTTCAGTCCAAAAATACATATTCTTCTTATAAAAGAAAGGATAGGTATTAATGGAAGAACTGTCAAGACTTCAGATCCAGCGACTGCGAGGGATTGAAGTGCAGGTTCAGGATTATATCCGCGAACTGATCACCTCGGGACAGATCAAGAGCGAGACCAGACTTCCTCCCACGGAGCAACTGGCGGGTCTGTGGGGCGTGGGAACCATGACGGTTCAAAAGGCGCTGACCCCGCTGGTCAAGGAGGGGCTGCTCATTCGTCGTCCCAAGAGCGGCACCTTCGTCCGCAAACGCGAGGAGCGGTTGACGTGCGTGGGGATTTACGACGTAACGGCAGTGGGCGGGTCGCTCTACGGCCTGGCGCTGCATGCGGCGTTGAAAGAGGAACTGATGCAAACTGGGATCGAAGCGGATGTGTGGATCGATCCGCGTTCTCATGAACAAAGCGCGGAACCGTGGGCGCCGTTCCTGAAGGCAGCGACAAATCGGGAGTTCCAAGCGTTGATCGCGGTTGGGATTGCCACGCCCCGTTGGCGCTGGCTGTCGAAGATGCCGGTGCCGGCTGCGTTTCAAGGGTTCGTCGCCAACATCCCGAGCTGTGTGGATTTCGACATGCCGCAATTCGCCGAGCTGGGTTTGCGGGAGCTGGCGAAACAGGGTTGCCAATCCGTTGGCTTGATCGCCCCATTGACAACCGATATTATGCCCCCGGGCGGTCTCCACGATCTGCACGGAGGCTTTTTCGAGCGATTCATCAAAGTGAGCCAGGAACTCGGCTTGACGATCAAGAACCCATGGATGCGTCTGTTGCCTCATGCCGGTGCCATGCGCGGCCATTCGCAGGAAAAATTCGGGTACGAGCAGTTCCTTGAACTGTGGCGATTGAAAGAAAGACCGGACGGCTTGATCGTGTATCCCGACACGGCTGCGCGCGGGGCGATCCTGGCGGCGCGCGAGAGGCAGGTGCGCGTGCCCGGTGATTTGAAGGTGGTGCTGCACAAGAACGAATCGATCGAACTGCTCTGTCCCATGCCCGCCACGCTCGCGATCTCGAGCGAGCGCAAGATGGCCAAGGCGCTGATGGCGCAGGTGCAGAAACAATTCCGAGGCGAACGCTGCGAACCGATCAGCCTGCCGTTCCGGCTGATGGCATTGGAGACCGCATGAATCTGAGCGTCCCGAGATCTGGATTGAATGGTTTAGCGCGTCCTTCAAAGACAACCATCGCGTTCACCCTCGTCGAGCTTCTTGTGGTCATTTCCATCATGTCACTCCTGGTGGCGCTGCTGTTGCCAGCGTTGCGGTCGGCCCGGGAGCAGTCCCGGCGCATCGGCTGTGTCAACCATCTCAAGCAATTGACCGAGGCCTGCCTGATGTACCTCGGCGAGAATGAAGACTACTTCCCCCCGCAGGCCGGGTATTTAGTCACGGACAATCCAGTCTGGGTGGGTTGGCCGGTGGTGGTTGCGCCTTACGTTTATCCGAAGTTTACGCGCATATATGCTGATTATAATAATGTGTATTGGTATGCCGCGACAATGTATCCGGTTTTCGTTTGTCCTTCCTACCGATCGGCGGCGGTCCCCAAAGGGCCAACCTATGCCATCAACGGTTTGGCCCGGTGGTCCGACGTCACCGCGGCATGGTACTCACCGGGTGGGGTTACCTGCAATAGACTTTCCCAGATCAAGAATTCGTCGCGAACTTTTCTCTTTGCCGATTATGCGGATGGCGTCATCCACACAGCAAACGTGGGTTGGTTCTATTATGCCTCTGGTTCTGCCGATTCCCAAGGGCGGGGGGCGTTGGAGACCGCGTCCACCGTGCATCACGGCTTCGTCAATTTTTCTTTTTGCGACGGCCATGCTGAAATGGCGCCGCTCGTGAGCATCCCCGCGGCGCAATCATCCTGGAACTGGACAGGTCATCCGGTGGATGGCGACTTTTGGTGGGGACAGGGATATTCCAACTGAATGGCGATGCGAATGGCGCACCTCAACAAGATATTGAAACCAACGCCTATGAAACTCACCTCCATCGCGGGTTTGCTGGCCATATTCACCGCCCTGGGCGTGATTCCCAGTTCCCAGGCGGTGGAAACCAAACCGGCGGTGCTGCTGTGCATTCCGGACGGGGCCGCGATCTACAGCGGCGACCTGACCTATCTCGCCGAGCTGCATGACCGGGGGTTCGAGATCGACCGCGCGAAGACGGAAGATGATTTCATGAAACTGGATTGGGAGCGGATCAAGCGCTACAACGTGCTCGTCATTTTTCGCACCCCGGATGCGCAACGGGCGCAGCCACTGCGCCTGCCTCCTGATCCCAAGAAAGTGGAGGACTTCGCCAACCTGATGGAGAAGTACCTCGACGCGGGAGGCGGTATTTTCCTCATGCCGCAGGAGATGCACATCAGCAAACAGTGCGTCTCCGACCTCACCGACCGCTGGGGCGCCAGGCTGCCGACGGAACGCATTCAGGAAACCGATCCCGCAAAAACCGCCGTGCTCACCCATCTCCTCCTGCCGGCCGCGTTTACGGATCAGGCGCTCCCGTCCCCCGTCAGCGACGGAGTCAAGCAGATATGGTATCCGCTTGAGCCCGCCTATAACGCGCAGCAAAGCGGACCGATCTGGGTGGATGAAAACTGGCAGGTGGTGGTGAAAGCCTCGAAGACGGCGAAGACCACGCCGACCGACTTGAGCGCCAGCCCCTACGACGGCGTCCCCCATCCGTTCAGCCGGCCAGGGGGTGTGAAGGAACCGCCCCTGTTCGCCATTCGCGGCCTGAAGCAGGGGCGTGTGGCCTTGGTTGCCATCTGGCCGCAATACAGTTTCCTCTCGGGTACCAAGTGGCTCTTCAACCGCGAGGTGTTGAGCGCGGGGCTGAAGGAGCAGCGCAGCGATTTCGGCCGCCTCATCGAGAACACGCTGCATTGGCTGGCGGCGCCCTCGCTGAAAAGCGGCGCGCTGGGCGGTTACGTCATGCCGGCGGACGAACTGCTCACGCCCAATCGCAAGCCGGGCGTGAAGGAGCAGTTCGAGCGCACCTACTGGGACTACGAGCCAGAGAAGCTCGGCTACGGTCGTCCGCCGGAAAACGGGAAACTCTTTCGCGGACTGATTGGGGCGAGATCGTCCTACAGCACCGGGAAGGGGACGATTGCGGAGTATGCGCATGCGGCGGGAGCGGCGGGGCTGGATTTCGTCGTGTTCCTGGAGGACTACGGCAAGATGACGGAGAAGACGTTTGCGAAGTTGAAGGCGGACTGTAAGCAGCACTCCACGACCAACCTGGTGTTGCTGGCGGGCCTGACGATGCGCAACAATCTCGGCGACTCCATCTTCTGTTTCGGCACTGAACCGGTGTACCCGCCGGACAAATTCCGCACCGGACCCAAGCACGACGAGATTGCCCTCGCGGACCTGGACGACAAAGGCAATTACACCGGTGGGATGCCCAAGGGCCTCGACTTCATCGAGTGGACGCTTAACACTTACCATGGAGGCATGTTGAATCAGCTTGGGTTCTACAATTATTCCGGCAACCCGCACGGGTTCCGTCTGGCCACGCAGCGCGCGTCGGCCGCCGCCGGGGTGCGGTACTACAAGGACGGCAAGTTGGTCGAAGACGTGACGGAGGATTATCTCAAGTCGGCCCAGACGGCATTTTCGCCCGGACCGGTCTCAATCAACGAGGTCGCCTCACCCGAGGATCTGAAGCGGGAGGTCGCGTCGGGCCATGCGCTCACGTATGCGCAGGCCCGGAGTCTCGACCGGCTCATGCCGGACGCCCTGCGGTGGACCAACGGCGGCGACGGGGTGAACGTCTTCCCCTCCGACGGGCCAATCATCCACGCCTGGCCCAAAGCCAAACGCGTGATGACCTTCGGCGGCGAGGAATTCGTCACCGCGCCGGCGGTCAATCCCATGCCGCTGTCGGTCACAGCGGAAAAGGGGATCAAGGAGCTACGCATCTACAACGGCGCACACCTGTTTCGACGATTTTTGTGTGACGGCGCCAAGGAGTTCAACCAGACGCTGGTGCTGAACGGCACGGTCCAGAGGAGCCTGGTGCTCGTGGCCGAGGATATGGGCGGCGGGAAGGCGGTGAGTTTTGCGAGCTTCAGCCGCTGCGAAGGATCGCTGGCGCCCACGTATTGCTCGGATCATATGAACGACGGCGCCCGCGCCCTCCTCGTCCACGGAACCTACAATCTGCCGATCAATCGCTCGCCGCTTCTGCCCGCCGCCATTTGCGGCGACACCTGGGATGGCGGCGGCGGCCTCGGCGGCATCCCGCTCGTCAATGTCAACGTGGCAGCGCCCATCCTGGAGAGCGATCGCGGCCGGGAGGACGGCAACCGTTTCGAGCAGGATCCTTTCCTCGAATACTCCGACGAGGGCGCGATTGCCGTCGGCCGGTTCCACAACGACCGGGTTTTCGCCGACAACGTGCTCCAGATCATCAACGCTTACGTCACTTGGGGGCCGCTGGTGGGGCCGTCCCGGCTGTTCGCGTTTAACCGGCGGTATCGCGAAGTGACGACACCCACCATCGGCGCCCCCGACGCAGGCTGGGCCGCGCCCGGCATCCGCGTGGGCGTCAACGCTTCGCTCTTCACCGATGAGATCACCTTCAAGCAGGATCAGACGCTCAAATCGTTGCAGCCCTGCATTCTGGCGCCCGGCCTGGCGCCCGCCCTCCTGGTCATCGGCGACAGCAGCGGCATCTGCACGGTCATTGAGCTCGCCCATCCCGGTACGATGCGGCAATTCCCGGTCAAGCGGGGCGAATGGTTCGGTTACTACAGCAACCGGCTCTCCAACAGCCATCTCTTTATCAATCGCGGCGAAACGATCCTCCTCACGGACGGTTCGCCCTATGTTTACGTTTATGCGGACGCAGCCGGGCGACAGGTGAAGAAGAATGACCGCTATGACTTCGAGGTCGCCGGGTTCGGCTTCCCGGTGAATGTGAAGATCAACAACCCGGCCGATTTCATGCGTTACGTCGCGTACCTGAAAGAGCCGACCGGATTGACGATCAAGAAAGGCAAGCGTCTGGACGCCCCCGGTCTCATCGAGTTGACACCGGAAAACCATGCGGTCGAAGTGTCCGTCCCGAAGCCGACTCAACGTCTCGATCTGAGCCTGCCCGTGCGTGTACGGGGACTCAACCCGCGCTGGACGGCCGGGTTGTTCCAGAAGACCGGCTATGTCAAAGGGGATTACGGCGCCGGCGAAAACCGTTATCGCGAACTCGGCCTTGATTTTGACGGCAACGCGTTCTTCCCGCTCTTCGTCGATTACGCCCCGCAGACGCACATGCTGGCCGGGCATCCGGTGGTGGCTGGGCCGGAGGGCAAAGACCTGTTCATCCAAGCGACCAAGGTACGGGACAATCCCGACCAATGGCACGTCTCCGTGAACAATCCGACCGATGCGCCGATCACGACGCAACTGTCCCGCGCGATGGATTTGCCGGGCCTGAAGTTCTCGAATCAAACCGTGACGCTCAAACCAGGAGAATATCGGTTCTTCGAATGAGAAAGATTCCAAAGGAAGATGGCGGCAACTTTGCCAAGAGATTTCCCCACTTTCGCGAAAACAAGTTTTTGAGCCATGCGCGGGACCCAAGGCCGGGGTCTGTTTTCGTCATGCCGCTTGGCGGTCACGGCCGCCACCGGATGATCCCGGCTCCGGTTTTGGCCAGGGATGATTCTTCGGATCGAGCACGCGCGTCGGCGCGAAAAACTCGGGCGGGTAGTCGTCCGGTTCGTCGGCGCAACCGAGGATGCGGTTGACGATGCAACGGCCGGCGTTGAAAGACACGTTGCTGCCCGCCCCCACCATGCCCGCGATGATGTATTGCCGTTCCCAGAACGCTTTCGTGCCGCTGATAACGACGTTGGGTTTCATCGCAGCCGGGCCGCCGTCGCCGACCGCCGCCTGGGTCTGGCGCACCTCGATCTTGCCCCGAAACTGCGGGTGCAGCCCTGGCGTGTAGGACTCGGTGGCATTGACGACATTCCGCGCGCGCAACATTCCGCGCGTGGTGTGGATGCGGTAATATTCGCCCGCGTCTTCCACCCGGAGCACGCGCGTGCGGGTGAAAAGCTTGAGGTTCGGCTTGGAAAGCGCAACGCGAAAGAGGCACCACACCCACCTGGCTGGATGCCATGAGGCGCAGCCTTTCGAGAACCCCGCCGATTCTTTCGTCCGCATGCCTGATCTGGCGAAAACTTCTTCGGGCGTAATCTTCGTCCAATCGGTGAACCCAGTCTCGGCGGCAAGTCGCACGCTTTCGTCGAGTGCGGCCTGCATGCCGTCTTTCGATTGCACCCACCCGTTGCGACGATACTCGCAATCGAACTTCTCCCCGACGACCGTCTTCGCGATCAATTCCCCGCTGCGATACCCCGCCAGGCAATACGCGTTGGCAAACTGCCGCGCAAGCTGCTCCCGTTGTTCGTCATTCAATTCCGGACGCACTCGCCGCAAATCCGCGCGCACGGTGTCGCGCACCACCGCAAAGTAACGCCCCATCACCACCGCGCCTTCGTTGCGCCCCGACGCACCGCTCGCGGGATCGTCCATTTCCAGCACGCATAAGATTCGATCCGGAGCCGCGCGCTTCGACCAGAAATAGGCCAGCGCGCCGCCCTGAATCCCCTGCCGAAGAATCCGGATGACCGGGGCAACCAGCGACTCGCGTTGGGGAAGCGGAATCATTCTATTCATCCGCCGCGTGAGGGGCGACGGCCGCCACGGGATGTTCCCGGCTCAGGAACGCGGGTGTTGCGCAAGGATGGCAGCTTTGCGGGCGTCAAGTTCTTTGAGCCGGGCATTGAGCTTTTCGGCGCGTTGTTTCTGACGCCCCGCCTCGGCAAGATGTTTCTTGCAAGCCAGGGCGGCGTCCGGCGGAAGACCGGGATCTTTTTGCGCGATGCGCAGTTGCAAACGGTTGGCCTCGGAAACATGGTGCTTGTAAAAATTACCGGCCTCCTGACGTTGTTGGAGCGATTCCTTGAGCGCGGATTCGATGGTCAGAAGCTCCTGTTCCCACACCGGCCGGGACTGAATGTCATGGGTTTCCGGCGCTTCCCCCAACGTCGTTACGCGCCGCCGTTCGGGTACCACGACCAATTGCCCGCAAAGCGGGCAGTTCACGCTCAACCGCACCGCTGCGCGGTTCACGACGACGCCCTGGCCGCACGCCGGGCAATCGAAGACAACCTCATCCGCCGCAATTCCACCGGGTGCGTTGGCCGAAAGCGCGCGCGGGATATATGAAGAATCGCTCATGTCAAATCAAGATTCCGCCGGACCGTTGGTTGCGCCGCCTTTCCGTCAGACGGTCATGGTCGGACGGCCGCGGCAATCAATCCATGTTTTCTCGCATAATTGAAAATTCCGCCTTCATCAATCACCGGCTTCACGTCGCCCAACGGTTTCACGGGATGGATGGTTCCATCAACGGCAAGGGTGTTTGCGTCAATATCCAGGCGGGCGATCTGCCCCGTTTTCAGGAGGCTGCAAAGCCGGACGGAAGATTCGACGGGATAAAGTTCGCCGGTCGCCACGCAATTCCTGAAAAAAATGCGCGCGTACGATTCCGCAATCACCGCTTGAACCCCCGCCGTTCCCATGGCGATCGGGGCGTGTTCGCGCGAGGAACCGCACCCGAAGTTCCTTCCGGCGATGACGATGGGATAATCCGTCTTGCTCATGCCCGCGGCCATGAACCGTTTGGGGTAGAGGGTTTCCGGCAAACCCGACATGGCGTAGCTGCCCAATTTCTCGCATTCATCGGGAATGGTCGGCACCAGGTTGAGATACTGGGCGGGAATGATCTGATCGGTGTCAATGTTGTCCTGCACCACAAAAACGGGGCCTTCGATGACGGAACTCATTTGCACTTTCATAAAACATGAGAGATTGGTTTGCAACACGGGATTCGCATAGAAAACGTGGCAGTGCGCATGGCACTTCTGCCGGGTTTTTCTGCTGGCCTGTCATTCCGAGCACCAGAGAGGTGACACGGTGATCGTGGGCCTACCCATGATCGAGGGAAGAGTTGACTCCATCGGTTGTTGCGGTGGAGGGTGATCAGTGCCAAGAATGCCTCGATGGAAAAACCCCGGCAGAACTGCAATGCGCCCCAAATCGGGACAGAGATAGAGATGGAACTTTTGCGGGAAACTGCTATAGTGCCGGAAAGAGAGCCGCAGTGTGAGACCGGGGCGCCAGGGGGGGAGAGCGGTCTCTTTCATTGAAGACGCCTACATCGAACATCGTGAACTCCGAATCCGCCATTCAGCAGCCCAACCCGCCCGACTTCCAATCCGCAGGAAGCCGGGCGTCATCCGGAACCCGGAGGTTTCGGCCGGGTTTCTGGCTTGCGGTGGCCATCCTTGGATCGTTGTTGTTTCACGTGTGGGTGTGGTACTGGTTTCAACGGACCTATCTGCCGTATCACACGATGCCGTCACGCGAAAAGTTCCTGTTGCGCAAGTTCAGACTGGATCGCGCGAAGATCAATCCTGAATGGGTGCAGCCGAAACTTGCGGCACCTGAACACACCTCGCCGACGCCCTCGCCGGACCGTTCCTCTCTTGCGCCCACCGAGGAGAAACGCACATTCGCCCGGTTGCTGGCTCAAGCGCCCACCACCCCATCATCGCCCACCATGCCGGCGGGATCGCCGCCGATTCCCGACGACAAGCCCATTCCCGCGCTGGGCGATCCCGGCAACACGCCGTTGGAAGCGGCGACGCGTTCGCAACTGGATCAGCAGTTGCGTGCGACCAGCGAACAACAGATCAAGAAATCCGGCAAGACAACGGGCGCAGGCCGTCCCATTCTGAACACGCCGGGGGCGCCTGTCGCTCCGAAACCCGGTTCAGTAGATTTGGAACCGCCAACTCAGGCGAAGGTCGGCCCCAGCCAGGGACCGGTGACCGGCGATGGTTCATCGGCGTTCACGGCTTCCAGCCGGCTGGATGATTTCTTTGGTCCGGGCGGGCTGCCTCCTCCGCCTCCTCCGCCACCGCCGCCGCCGGAAAAGCCGAAGCCCGTTGATCCCGCCACCCTGGTGCCGCAGGGATTGCCAAGCGACAAACCCAAGACCACCCAAAAATACGAATCGCTTAATCCGTTTCTGAATGTGGATTTGTTCACGCTTGAACGGTGGGGTTCTTCGGGCAAACGGGAGGGTTATTTCCTCATCCGGATCACAGCCAAACCCAACCAGCATCTGCGCGTCATTCCGAAGGATGTCTATTTCGTCCTCGACGTTTCGAGCAGCATCGGCCGGACGCGGCTGGACGCCTACCGAAGCGCCGTGATGGCAGCCATTTCGCAACTCAACCCATCCGACCGGTTCAAAATCCTGGCGTTTCGCGGCAAACTGATGGCCTTCCGACAGGATTGGCTTTCCGCCCAGGATCCGCCGCTCGATGAAGTCCGATCCTGGTTTGCCGATCTGAAATCAGGCGGCGTCACCGATTTCTACGACGGCCTGCGGCCGCTCACGCTGCACACGCGTCAGCCGGATCGAATGGCGATGGCGATGGTGATGAGCGACGGCGTGCCCACCGTCGGGCTTCTCGACAGCACGCAAATCATCCGCGACCTTTCCGAAGCCAACGACAACAAAACGTCCATCTTCACCCTGAGCATGGGCAAGGATGTGAATAATTTCCTTCTCGATTTTCTTTCCTATGGCAACCAGGGGCGTCTCAAGTACGAGGAAAAAGTGGAGCGGTCGGTTGATGGTTTTGGAAAGTTGGTGGAGCAGGTGCGCAATCCGCTGTTTCTGGACCTGCGTTTCCACTTTGCCGGAGTGGACGGCGCGCAGGTCTGTCCGCAAAATCTGCCGAACCTGTATCAGGACAGTCCCTTGCTTCTCTTTGGACGCTATACTCCAGGGCAAACGGCGCCCATCAGCCTTCAGATTCTCGGAGAAAGCTTTAATTCGACGAAAGAGCTTCTGGTCGAATTGCCGATTCCCAAAACCCCCCAGGGACCCGAAATCCTTCCGTCCACCTGGGCGCGCCAGCGCATCTATCATCTGCTGGGACAGATGACGCGGTCGCGCGTGCGGCAGGACGCCATTTTCGCCGAGGTTCGCAAGCTGAGCGAAGAGTATCAGGTGCCGGTGCCCTATTTTTGAACGATCATCTTCAGATCAGCGAAATTTACCTCAGCATCCAGGGGGAGTCGTCCTTCGTGGGGTTGCCGTGCGTCTTTGTCCGGTTGACTGGCTGCGATTTGCGTTGCGCTTACTGCGATTCCGCCTTTGCTTTCACAGAAGGCGCGCGCATGCCGCTGGAAGAAATCCTGGGCAGGATCGAAACGTTTCGCTGTCCGCTTGTGGAAATCACGGGAGGCGAACCGCTTCTTCAAAAAGGCGTTTTTCCGCTGATGACGCGATTGTGCGACAGCGGGAAAACGACGCTGCTCGAGACCAGCGGCGCGCATGACATTTCGAAGGCGGACTCGCGCATCATTCGGATCATGGACTGGAAATGCCCATCCAGCGGCGAGTGTGATCGCAATCTGATGTCCAATCTGGATTGTCTCGGCGCGAACGACGAGGTGAAGTTCGTGATCGGAACGCGCGCGGATTTCGAGTGGGCGCGCGACCGGGTGAGGAGACACGCGCTGAACCAAAAGACACGTTGTGTGCTGTTTTCGCCAACGTTCAAGACGGCGGAGACGCCCGGACAGACGCGGGGGCACGCGGGTCTCGACCCGAAGACGCTCGTGGAATGGATCCTGGAGGAAAGGCTGCCGGTGCGGTTTCAACCCCAGATTCACAAGTTCGTCTGGCCCCCAACCCATCGCGGGGTTTAACCCGCATCTCGTTCTTGTGTTCCGATAGTTTCCAAGGTATCATCCCATCACATGATCCCGGAGGAGAATATGGGATGGGAGGATGCCAACGGGTGGAATTGCAGGGGAATCATGTGCGCCGGTATGGCGAGCCTCTCCCTACTCGTTGGGTGCGAAACGTTGCCGGTCACGAAAGATTTCCCGGATTCCGTCACCCGCGGCCTCCTCCGTGCCGTCGAATGCGTGGATGGAATTGGCGAACTCAAGACAACCGAGTGCGTCACGCTCGAAAACGGCACGCCCGCCACCGTTTTTACCTTCTGCCAAACGCAATGGGATTTGAAGGATTCGCCACAAAGCGCCACGGTGCATGACAAGTTGACGCGCAAGTACATGGATCTCCCGGAATCCGTGCGGTTGGAGCACATGAGGCGGATCGAGGACGTCGTTCAGATATGGGTTGTCCAGCGCGTCCCCAGTCAAAACACCATCGAGCAGATCAAGAAGATGATCCCTCTCTGTAGCCAATCACATCGGTGTTACCGTGATGTCGCCTTCTTGGGACATGGTTCCGGTCATTCCTGGTTTGCCTACATGCCGATCATTGAATGGGTTGATCTCCAGGAGGCGCTTCAGATCAAGGGGGGCGACGACCCGTTTGCAGCGGCTCTGCGAGGTCTGTCAATCCCTGACATCACAAATAGCACCGTCGGCGGGTCCATGGCGATCCTCGCCAGGTCCATTCCCCGCAGTTTTGACGTGGTTCGGGAAGCGATCGCGACAAAACACCCGAAACGAGAGCTGGCGATTCAGTCATTTGAATACAGTAAAGACGAACGTGCGGTTGATTTCCTGATCGAATGTGTTTCGCTTGGAGATCACGAGGCGTCCAGCGCTGCTCGTAACCTTCTCTTGTATAAAGCGGATGAAAAGGCCCGGGGACTTTACCTTCAATGGCTCAAGGAAGGCGCTGGGAAAAAGTCTGTCTATACGGAACTGATAGCCTGCTCGAAGCTCCACATCCGGGAAGCCGCTCCCATCTTGCCCTCGATCATGAAGTCGGCGAGCAGTGTCGCGGAATACTTCAAAGCCCTTGAATTTTCGCGTGAACTTGCGGGTGGCGAGATGCCGCCCGCCCTCAGGGAAGCTGAACGTGCGATCATGCATTTCGGTTATCGCAGTGGGAGGAACTATGATCCTCACCGTGTGCGTGAAGCGGTGCAAATCATTCTCTTGCATCCTGACCGGGAAGCCGCGGCCGCAGTCGCGCTCAACCTCGCAATTTTCCAGGTCAAGGGAGACGGTTCTCCGGTTCAGGAGGCCGGTATCGAGATTCTGCGCCGCCTGCCGGGCGGCGTCGGGATTGGTCTCGTCGATCAAGTCTCCGCCTCCGTCACCCTCTTTCCAAATGTCGATGACCTCAAGCGGGTCAAGAAATTGCTCGCCAGCAAATGACAGAAGTTTTGCGGCGGCGCGTTGCCGCGCGCCGTCACTTGTATTAAGGTGGCGCCCATGCGGACAATTATTCTCGGATGCGGTTACGTGGGATCGGCCCTTGGAGCGGAGTTGGTGCGCCACGGGCATGAGGTGATCGGCGTGACGCGTTCAACCGGCTCCGAGCAAGCGATCATCGCGTTGGGAATCCAGCCCCGCGTCGCCGATTGTTCAACATCGGATGGAGCGCGCATGGCTTGTGAAGGCGGCGCGGACATGGTTGTTTTTTCGGTGTCATCACGCGGCGGGGATTACCGTCGCACTTATGTCGAGGGAATGCGGCAGGTTCTTTCCGCGTTGGAATCGCAACCGCCGCGCTATTTTTTTTTCACTGGCAGCACCGCGGTTTACGCTCAAACCGACGGCGGGTGGGTGGCCGAGGATGCCCCCGCTGAACCGCCGCACGAAAACGGAAAGCGCCTGCTCGAAACAGAGAATCTCCTGCGCGCTGCCGCCGCCCGCCGCTTCACCGCGCGGGTGTTGCGCCTGTCGGGTGTTTACGGGCCTGGACGGCACGCCGTTTTGGACAAACTGCGCGGCGGGGCGGAAACGCTGCCCGGCGACGGCAATCGCTGGATCAACCAGATTCATCGCGATGATGCGGTTCAAGCCATCCTTTTTCTGATGCGCTCCGGCAACGAAGATCGCGCGTTCAGAATCTTCAACGTAACCGATGACGCGCCCGTTTTGCAGCGGGACTACGTCGCCTGGCTCTGCCGGCATCTGGGGCGTCCGCCGCCTCGTTTTCAACCAGATGCCCCTCTGGGGCGCGGCGGACGCGAAGGGACCGCGGCCAACCGCCGGATTTCCAATCATCGGCTGCGCGCTCAGGGATGGGCGCCGCGCCATCCGAGTTATCGGGAAGGATTGCCGCCCTTGCCGGCAGCGCCGTTTGGAAATGGCCGTGCGGTCCCAATATAAATCCACCGCGCCTGGCCTGTCTTTCCAATTGCAGCAAACCGTTCGTTTTCCGCCGCTATTTTCCATGCCGACGGGATCACGGCGAGACAAGGTTCATTCATGGTTGCCGCAAAACGACGCCATTCCGTCTCGTCGGTCGGATGATGGTGAAGACGCGTTTGCGGAGAGGAGGCAAGATAGTAGTACAACGAGGGTGAAAGCGAATAATGCGGCGCATGCGCTCTGAAACCGTCGAACAGATGAACCGTCACGATCCCGTCCTGCGACCTGCCGCGCATGAGCATCTGCTGGACGGTCTCACGCGCGCCCTCCGACACCTGCGGTTTCCACGTCTCCAGCCAGGCGAATCCCACGGCAAGCCCCAGACACAACCCGCATTGTGTCCGCCAGAAAGACGCTTTTGCGAGACACGACCTGCGGCGCACGATTCTTGCCCCGAACACAACGCCTCCTCCGAGGATCATCGCAAACAACATCGCCAGCGCCACGACCACGCTGCGTTGACCCGGGTTCTCGAAAAAGTGGTACGCATAATTCGCCAGAGTTGCCCGGTCCTGCTCGATCCAGGCCGCAAGGCATCCTCGCGCGCAATGCGCAAAGCCGCGAACGAAAAAAAACAATCCAACGTGTAAAACCAGCCAGAACCAGTTCCACCGGCGCATGCGTTCGTCTCCGGCCGCCCGCAAACACCGTTCGACCGCAAACCCGGCCATGAGGGCCAGCGGAATCATCGCCGGCAAATGATACCAGGGCAGTTTCGTCTTTGAACACGCAAGGACAAGGATGGTCGTCCCCAACCACGCCAGCAACCACGCGCGCGCGGCATGAATTCTCGGAAAATCGCCGGTCCGGTCGCGCTGAAACCAGAACAACCCGCCCAGGATCATCAGGGGAGGCCACGGATAATCGAGCGACACCATCCGGTCCACATAGTACCAGATGGACGTGTCGGCGTTCTCAACCTTTCCCATGGCATAGCCGGTGAGATTGTGGCGGATCATATACGCCCAAAAGAGATTGCCGTAATGGCGCCATTGAAAAAGAAACCAGGGCGCCGCAATCCCAAAGAAAATCAGGAGGGACACCGCGATATGCCGCGCGCGGATCGGTTGACGAACGTTGCCCGGAGCGATGGGAACACGCCAAACCCAAGGCAGCCACAACAGGGGCAGCAACGCCAGGTGCCCCTTGATCAGGAAACCCAGCGCCAGCGAAACCGCCGCATGTCGGAGGAACCGCGGATCGCCCGTCCCGCGAAATCGCCATAAGGCCTCCACGGAAAATGTCATGAAACATAGCAATGCGCTGTCCAGCTCGCCGGTGCGCGCGCAATGATCGAAGAGGAACTCCCACGTTGTCACAAGGACAAGCCCGGCGGCCCATCCGACTTTTCTGTTGAACATGACCGCGCCCAGACGCGCCACGCCCCACACCGCGCCCAGGGCGAAAAGGGCGGACCACAGGCGGGCGGTGAACTCCGATTCTCCCGCGACGCGGAAGGTGACGGCCGTGAGCCAGAATTTGAGCGGCGGTTTTTCGAAATAAGGTTCGCCACGATAGGTCGGATACAGCCAATGACCGTCCCTCGCCATTTCCCGCGCGACCTGGCCATGAACCGCCTCGTCGGCGCTGCCGAGGTCCTCCACGCCGAGGCGATGAAACAACAACACGAGCGCGATGCCGACCAACGCGAATCCCCCGAAAGACGTGAAAACCCGTTGTGCCATTTCAGCGGGAAAGCGCCTGCAATTCAGCCTCGACCATCAGCTTCACCAGTCCCTGAAACCGTGTTTGCGCGCGCCATCCCAGGACCCGCTCGGCCTTGGACGCGTCGCCCACCAGCGCGCCCACTTCCGCGGGCCGGACCTCGGCGGGATCCGTTTCCACGAACTCGCGCCAATCCAGGCCGACGATCTGGAAAGCCATCTCGACGAACTCGCCCACCCGATGCGCTTCGCCGGTGGCAATCACATAATCGTCCGGCTTGTCGTGCTGCAACATGCGCCACATCGCCTCAACGTACTCCGGCGCATATCCCCAATCCTTTCGCGTCTCCAGACTGCCCAACGTCAGCTTCTTTTGAAGGCCGCGCTTGATGGCCGCCACGCCGCGCGCGATCTTGCGGGTGACAAAGTTCTCGCCGCGCCGCGGAGATTCGTGATTGAAAAGAATGCCATTGCAGGCAAAGAGACCGTAACTCTCGCGATAACACGCTGTCAGAAAATGGCTTGCCGTCTTCGAGCAGGCGTACGGACTCACCGGCCGAAACGGCGTCTTTTCGTTCTGCGGGGATTCTTCGGGACGTCCGTACATCTCGCAGGTGGAGGCGTGATAAAAACGGATGGGCTTGTTGCAGTCGCGGAAGCATTCAAGGAGTCGGACGGTGCCGGAGGCGTTGATTTCGAAGGTGTATTTGGGCGACTCGAAACTCACCTGCACGTGGCTCTGGCTGCCGAGATGATACACCTCGTCCGGTTGAGTCCGGTGTGCAAGCCGGGACAATCCGCTGGACTCGCTCAGGTCGCCGTAATGCAGGAAAAGCTGCTTCTCGCGTTGGGCGGGAGTCAGGTCCAGAGCGTCGAGCCGGTTTCGCTGGACGGCGCTGGTGCGGCGGACCAGGCCGTGGACCTCGTACCCTTTCCGGATCAATAGCTCCGTCAAATACGAGCCGTCCTGCCCCGTGATTCCCGTGATCAACGCGCGTTTGGCCATGGTCGGAATAAGTGAATTCAGCCGGCCCATTGTGAAACACCCTGCGCCACGGAGCAAGCGGTTTTCTCATCCTGCGATTGTGTCGCAGCCGGGATTATTGTTGACGAAACCGGTTCCCGCCATTAAGGTCCAATTATGAAGGCTGTTGAATTTGAGGTCGAGATGCGGGGAACCACGGCGTTGCCTATCCCGTCACAAGTTGCGCCGCAGATTCCGCAGAGCGGAAAGGCGAAGGTGATCCTTCTGTTTCCTGAAGATATCGAAGACGCCGCTTGGCGATCAGGGGCTTATGAACAATTCATGAAGGATGATTCACCGGAAGATTCCGTTTACGACCAATATGCTTCAGCGCGGTGAAATCTTCATCTGCTCGTTTCCTTTCACTTCCGGCCAGTTCAGCAAACCAAGACCGGCCCTCGTCTTGATGGACCTGGGCAACGACAGTCTCATCTGTCGCGTCACCTCGACAAGACATTCTGGGCCGTTGGAAATTGAAATTCTTGACTGGCAGGCAGCAGGTTTGTTGAAGCCTTCGACAGCCCGGCTGACGCGGCTGGTATCGGCGGAGAAACACCTCCTTCAGACGAAGATCGGGGAGCTTTCGCCCGCTGATTTGCAACGCGTGCGCCAAGCATGGAACCAGCACATGAAACTGTGAATGCGACACGTTACACCATTGGTGTAATGGCAACGTTTCATGCTGGTTTAGGGGTTGACACTTGAAATGGTGCTTTGACAGGATGCCCACATGCCTCGATCTCCCCGCATTGAATTTCCCGGCGCCATCTTCCATGTGATGAATCGGGGCAATCACCTGGAACCCTTTTTTGGGGAGGATTTTGTGGCCAGAATGAAGGAGAAACTGGAGGGTCTGGCTGCGAAACCAAGGGTGAGCGACAATTGATCCGGGGATGTGGTGGAGGAAATGGAAGCGGACCGGGTGTGGAACCTGTTGGCCAAGGGGCCAATGTCTTGGGCAATGCCACCACGCAAGAGGTGCAAGGACTGGATCGGTATTTGCTGGGCAAGTGGGTGCGCCATCAGACCAAGGTTCGCGTGCCATGGCTTGCGTTACACTTGGGAGTGAAGACCAGGGGAACCATGAGCCACGGGATTACCCGTATCAGAAAGATGATCGGAGAGGATTCCCGATTGAAAAACCGATGGAAAACCCTGCAAATGGCTCAAAACGTGGCCTTATGCCTTTTCCGAGGCAAAAAATAAGCCCCTCAGCTCCGTACCATTCCGGACCCCTTCTTTTTAAAACACGCTCTTAGAAACCGAATCCCTTCCGAATCTTTTCTATAAGCTCCTTACATTTATCCGCCTTCTCTTTTACTTTTTCCTGGGCTACAATTTGCGACCATGATTTGGATTGAGAGTCGCCTTGCTCAATGACTTCCTCGCGAATCTCCGACCGGTTTTTTTCATGAATTCGACCTAAAAGCTCGATTTCAAGCTTCTTCGTGTCACGTTCTGCGGTCTCGATGGCTCTAGAACTGGCATCCTCAAAATCCGCAGAAGCCACATAAAATCCGGCTAAACGACAGAGGCGTACCAGGGCAAAATCCAGCATGGATTTTTGGCCGCCTTATTTGACAGAACCCACTCATCGCGGGCATATTTTAGTTCAGTGAAGGCCTTCCTTCTCTGTTCTGGTTTTGAAGCGAGAAGCTCCTCAGCTTTCTGCAGAACCTTCAATGCATTCACCGGAGCATCTCCGGGATAATTTGGCAATTCTTTGGCAATGGCGTCATCCACCGCAATGGGAAACATATAAACAGTGAAAACACCATGTGTGGCTTCTCCCAAGTATTCCATTTCATATCCCGGCATCAATAACGCTAATGTTTCCTCTCGATTTAATGGGACGTTAACAGCAATGGGTGTTTCTCCAAGTTCAATCAAATCCGGTGGTGACTTAACGCAGCGCACTAATAACGCACCGGGCGGAATGGATTCAATGCGACATTTTGCCGGGGCTGTATTCGTTTGAGCAAGTAGGTGAGCAGCGAACAGGGAAAGTCCACCTGCAATTCTCAACGTCAAAGGAACAATGTATTTCATCGGGGTGGGGTTCAGTCCGGGCTTCATAATCCACGGAAGAGTCAAGGGTCACCCATGAATTAAGGATAGGAATTTTGATTTTGGGGCTGGCCCGGAGCGGGGGACGGAATCCCTGTGCTAGCCCGGATTCCCATGTTAATTGATTGAGCTAACCCCACGGAGCGATCCGGACTATCCGAGAGTAAAGGTGAGCTGTCGATTGTCAAGCCAAGGCACGGGGACGGTTTCGCGCTCAAAATTTGCGGCCTTGAGCAGGGGATTGTGAGCGAGTTTCTGGAACTGTGAGCGTGAGCAGGGTAATAGATGGCGATGCTTACACGCTATTTGATGGACGGAGTCTGCGGATTCCCCTGGTCCCGGACAGATGGGGTAGAAGTGACAACCTTACCCGTCACAGAGTGGCCGATCTTGAAGTGAGCGGTGACAACCCGG
>JACQHZ010000013.1 GCA_016198745.1 Verrucomicrobiota bacterium | reverse complement strand
CTGAGAGGTTCGCCGTGGCGAACGACCCTTAGAACCTGATGCGGATCATGCCGCCGAAGGGAGTGACTCGAAAAAGCCATTCGCTGCGGTGAATGGCTTTTTTCGTTTCCATCTTAACACCCATTCACAACACCACCCCAGCCTCAAGTAAGCACAAGTTCCCAACCCTTTATGATCGCAAAAGCCAACTCGATTGAGTCGCGGAGCACGGAGCGGTTTCCAAATAGCAGGAAAATTTATGCGCGTGGGAAACTGCATCCCGCCATTCGAGTGCCGTTTCGCGAAATCAGCCTTTCCTCCACCAGGGATTCTTGCGGCAAGATGGAAGTAAATGAACCCATCCGTGTCTATGATTGTTCCGGTCCGTGGAACGACCCGGATTTCAAAGGCGATGTGACCCAGGGGTTGCCCCGCCCGCGCGACGAGTGGATCCGCTCTCGCGGCGACGTTGAGGAATACGCAGGACGTCCACCCACGACTTGTGCTGGCAACTACCTCTCCCCAAAGCATCCAAATCACGCCGCTGAAACGCATTCCAATTCTCAATTCTCAATTCTCAATTCTTCATTCCTGAGCCGCGAGCCATTGCGCGCAAAACCAGGCGCCGTCGTCACTCAAATGCATTACGCGCGCCGAGGGATCATCACCCCGGAAATGGAGTTCGTCGCCATTCGTGAAAACATGGGGCGTGAGGCCGCCGCTGGATTTGTCGAAGACGGGCACGGCGCGCGCAACGCCCTTCACCAGCAGCACCCCGGCCAGGGATGGGGTGCGGTGATCCCGAAACACATCACACCTGAGTTTGTGCGCGACGAGGTCGCCCGCGGCCGTGCCATCATCCCCGCGAACATCAATCATCCGGAAAGCGAACCGATGATCATCGGCCGCAATTTCCTCGTCAAAATCAACGCCAACATCGGCAATTCGGCCATCGCTTCGAGCATCGAGGAGGAGGTCGAAAAAATGCGTTGGGCGACCAAATGGGGCGCGGACACCGTGATGGACCTCTCCACCGGCAGGAACATTCACGAAACGCGCGAGTGGATCATCCGCAATTCGCCGGTGCCGATCGGCACGGTTCCCATCTATCAGGCGCTCGAAAAAGTCGGCGGCAAGGCCGAGGAATTGACGTGGGAAATTTACCGCGACACGCTTATCGAGCAATGCGAGCAAGGGGTGGACTACTTCACCATCCACGCCGGCGTGCTCCTGCGCTTCATCCCGCTCACCGCGCAACGCGCCGCCGGGATTGTCAGCCGCGGCGGCAGCATCCTTGCCAAATGGTGCCTCGCGCATCACCGGGAGAATTTCCTTTACACGAACTGGGACGAGATTTGCGAGATCATGGCGGCCTACGATGTCAGTTTCTCGATCGGCGATGGACTCCGTCCCGGCGCCATTGCCGACGCCAACGACGAGGCGCAATTCGCCGAACTGGAGACGCAGGGCGATCTCACACGGCGCGCGTGGAACCACGGCGTGCAGGTGATGAACGAAGGTCCCGGCCACATTCCCATGCATAAGATCCAGGAAAACATGCAAAAACAGTTGGAGTGGTGTCATGAAGCGCCCTTCTACACGCTCGGCCCGCTGACAACCGATATCGCGCCCGGTTATGATCACATCACCAGCGCCATCGGCGCTGCAATGATCGGTTGGTACGGTTGCGCGCTCCTGTGTTACGTCACTCCCAAAGAACACCTTGGTCTGCCGAATAAAAAGGACGTCAAAGACGGCGTTATCGCCTACAAGATCGCCGCCCACGCCGCCGACCTGGCCAAAGGACACCCCGGCGCGCAACATCGCGACAACGCATTGAGCAAGGCGCGGTTCGAATTCCGATGGGAAGACCAATTCAATCTGAGCCTCGATCCCGAAACCTCGCGCGAGTATCACGATCAGACCCTCCCGCAGGACGGCGCCAAGAGCGCCCACTTCTGCAGCATGTGCGGCCCGCATTTCTGCGCGATGAAGATCACGGAAGACGTCCGCAAATACGCCGCCGAACAAGGGCTTTCGGAGCAGCAGGCGCTTGAACGCGGAATGGCTGAAAAAGCAAAGGAGTTTTTAACAAAGGGATCTGAGGTTTACGCAAAGGCTTGAACATGGGTGAAATTTGTCGCGCCGGGTTTCGTTTGGAATGGCATATTGGCGACCACCCACCGCGTCATGTTCACGTTTACGATTCGAAAGGCCGGTTCATCGGACGATTGAATATCGAAAACATGCAAGGAATTGAAGACTGGATGCCGAGCAAGAAGTTGGTTGAAATCATTCACGAATTGATGAAAGAAGGAAAACTATGAAAGCAGTCATCGCGCTCAAGAAGCCATTTGGCAAGGCGACATTTTCACGTATGGCTCATGCGCGTTATCTTGGGTGGGAGGACGCCTTTGACGTCGAGTTTGATGACGGCCTTTGTTTCCTGGAACCCCACGCAACGATCAAGAAGGCCAATCACATCTCGGCAGCAGCCGTCCCGGTGCAGGTCGCCGTTTCTCAAAAGCACCGGACCTATTTCAAGGTCGTTTATGACACCGGTGAAATCGCCGAGGTCTCCTGGTCCTTCATCCGCGAGTTGCCGCCAAAGAAATAATCATGGCCAAGGTCGCCCCCTTCCTTTTCCGCCGAAGCCTCGGCAAAGGCGGATACTCGATGAAAGTCACCGAAGACGTCCGCAAATACGCCGCCGAGCAAGGCATCAGCGAGAACGAGGCGTTGAATAAGGGGATGGAAGAAAAGTCTCGCGAGTTCACGGAGAAGGGAAGCGAGCTTTACTCCAAGGCATGACTGCGTCAGAATGCAATCCATGAGTGACGGCCCGCCTCTAGACCTCAGTTCCCTGAGAAACATGCACCCCGAGTTGTCTCCCGACTTGGCTGTCATCATGGTGATGCGCGCGGCACTCGGCCTACAGCGGAACAAGCATTCTGTCGGAGTGAATCTCCACATGACCATTGAGAACGCAGTTTCTGGCTGTGCTCTGACCTGGCCCGCCGCTGACCTTGGCCTTGCCAAGCAACACGATCACAACCGAATCACCGAAGACGGGGCAGAAGCCATCGCCCTTGCAGTCGCCCACAAGACGAAAACTTGGCGTGTGGTTCGGCGGATGCAACGTGAGGAGTGCGCTGACTGGCTCTTGGAACACGACTCTGACGGAAAGCGAAAGCTGGTTGCGTTTGAGGTGAGTGGAGTTGATCAAGGAAGTATAGTGGTGCGAATGCGAGAGAAGTTGGCCCAAGTTGCCAAAAGTTCTGATGTTGACCATCGCTGCGCCGGAGTCGTTGGATTTGAGCGACCGGAGACATCGCTGATGTCTGTGAAAGAGAAAAAGTATGCGCGTTAACACACTGAACGCCTTGGTCAGTAGCGCCATCTGGCGCGCGGAACAACTCAAAGATTTGGAGTTGGAGGAGGCCGCATCGTCAGCGTGGCTGGAGGTTTCCAAACTTGAGGAAGAACTCGCCAAAATCAAACCAGCCGAAGATGCTGAAGGGCGCATCGCAAGACGCGGGGCGGTTCGCGCTGCGCTCAAAGCGAATGATCTTGCCCGTGCTGAAGACCTTGCCAAACGCTTTGCTGCGGAGGGCGCTTCGCAAGCATTGCGTAAGGAACTGCGCGAATTGCTGAAAGTGGAGTCGAACGGGTTGTCTGAGAAATTTCCTTCCGCATTAAGGCATCATAAGCCAAGCGAAGTCCTAAGACACGCCAGACTCCTCTTGGAGCGAGGGCCTTTCTTGTTGGCAGCTTAACTCCAATGCAAACGATTGCTTTCTATTCATACAAAGGAGGCGTGGGGCGGTCGCTACTCGTTGCAAATGCTGCCCGCTTCCTCGGTATGCTTGGCAAGCGTGTTGTTGCGCTGGACTTGGATGTCGAAGCGCCGGGTCTGCATTACAAGCTTGGTCGTGCAACTGATTCCGACAGCAAGCCGTCCATTACTGGAGGCGCTGTTCCGTATTTGGTGGCTACTGCCAAAGGCGCAAAGAATCCCCCGCCTTTAGAGGAACACATGGCCAAGTTGGCATTGCCGGAAGGCACTGCAGGCTGGCTTCAGCTCATGCCCGCCGGTCCAGCGCCACGCCGCGAATACTGGACCGCTTTGAAACAACTCCGGGAACGGCTTCGTTTTGATGAGCCAAGTGGAAAGGGCCTTGCCGTTCTCTTGGACCTTCACGCCCGCATTGAGGATGAGCTAAAGCCCGACTATTTGCTGATTGATTCGAGAACTGGCGTCACCGAACTCGGTGGATTAGCCACGACAGCTCTCGCCAATTGCGTCGTTTGTCTTCTCGTGCCGAACCAAGAATCTGTGGATGGCACGCTTGCCATTGTTGAAGCACTCAAGACATCGTCAAAACAGACTGGACGAGATTCCATTCGGGTTGTGCCGGTGGTGGCGAGAACGACGGATGACCTTGCCAGTGAAGGGCGAATTTCAGAAGGCATCAAGCGCCTCGTCGAGATCGGCGAGGGACGCGCCACAGACGACAAGAAAAATCCGAAACCATTTGTGCTCCCCCACGACAGCGCGCTTGGCGCAACCGACAAAATTGTTGGCGGCGAAAAAAAGGCGAGCGCGTTTTCGCCGCTTCACGAGGCTTATCTTGCGTTGTTTCAAAATCTTTTTCCCCAAGTGCGAAAGCAAGCAGAGGAAGTGCTGCACCGTCTGACGGCAGTCGCTCAGTTGAGAGAAAGACTCACGGAAGGCCGCGGGAGGCGTTCGCGCTTCCGAAACGAGCTCTCAAATGGCTTCGATCCTTGGAAAGATTCGGCGATTGAGGAAGGCGTAGTCTTCAAATCCGACAGGGGCAAGACCACCCGCTACGCTGACCTCGTTTGCCGTGATGCGAAGGGCGATCCTTTGATGATAGCCGAATGCATCCCAGAGGGTGAAGAATCTAAAGCGCTGGAATTTTGGAAAGAACAAGGCGACGCACGTTGTATCATTCTCCTTCACAAATCCAAAGACGGGGATTCCCGAAAGATTTATTGCAAATCAGGTCGCTGGGGGAAGTTTGAGCCGACGGACCGACACGAACCACCGGCTCCCATTGAGTTCGAGATTTTTGAGAATCCAGGCAAGCGGTCCATTGACGAAATGTTGGAAGCGTTGCACCGAGGCAATGGCGAACTAGTTCCACAGTTGGTTGCGGAATGGCAGGAGTGCATGGCTGGACTAATTATGCACAAGTTTGGCCCGCCTTGGCGTCCTGGCGAGGCGCGCAGAATATTGGATGGCCTTGCAGCAACTGAGAAGGTTGAAGTCGCAGTGCGGGTTCTGCGGTATGCCGCTCGAAAGGCCACCTTCAGGCCTGAATACGATGACTTTGACGAGCGACATGGAGGTGGAGCACTGGGTGCAATAACCGAGGAAGAACTCTTTGCGCCTCTGTTTTGGCGGCTACCAGCCGAAGCGGCGGTTAAATACATGAGTGAGCCGGATCACCCATTTTGGATGCCTTGCCTCGCGGGTCAGAGATTGCTGTCCGCGGAAGTGATGGGCTTGCGTTACGACCCTCTCCGAAATGCTTTGAAGGAATCTGACTCTCCGGCCGCAGAATTCTTGGACGAAAAAGGTGAGGAGGGCCATGATGAGGGGTGGACACTTCATGCGATTCACCGGCGGCTCTTTCGCGAGATCCGTTCCCGCCTCTGCGATGACCCGCCTCCCGTATTGCTATGGGATCAGAAATTGCGGAAGGACCGCTACTGGTCCGGAGACTTGGATGATCTGGACGGCGAAACCCACGAGAAGGCCAAGGCATTCATGACTGAAGCGCCTCAGCTTAGGACGTGGCTGCGCGGCAAAATTAACAGGAACGCACTAGGCACAGGCAGCTTGCTCGGTCGTTACGACCCAGCATCCGGGCGGGTCGAACTTTATCCGGCGATATTGGACGCTCTTGGGCCATTGCTCGGCCTGCAGCCGCGGTATCTGAAGAATATCGTCTTTATCCAGCTTTCGGTTTGGGCGATTGCTCACCAAGCTCACGACTGCGATGGGCAACCGGGGTTTGGTTTCGCAGTTGCCTCCGCCGCGAACCCGTTCCAGAGGGAGAGTCCAGCCCATATCGCGCTCTCTCAATACTTCGCGTTCCGCCTCATCGAACGACTGGGAGACATCAGCCTCATGGGGGCATTCGAGAAGTTGAGCGAGAAGCAACCTGAACCATACCGGAGATGGCGATCAATGCGCCGCATCCCAGTGGAGCAGATGCGCGCCACACTCCTCCGAGCCCGCTTGGGCGAGGCTGCGTTGGGGTTGCCCGGTGCGGAGTTGGATTAACTTGGTTGTGTGATCACGATTGATTTTGCGGCGTACTTCGGGAGAAATGTCCTGCCATGCAAAAAGCACCGGAAACGTTTTTCAATCTCGCAGATTTTGTCCCGGACCTGCAAGATCGCCGCCCACGCCGCCGACCTGGCGAAAGGCAACTCCGGCGCGCAATATCGCGACAACGCATTGTGCACGGCGCGCTACAAATTCCGATGGGAAGACCAATTCAATCTGAGCCTCGATCCCGAAACCTCGCGAGAATTTCACAACCAGACCCTCCCGCAGGAGGGCGCAAGGACTGCGCACTTTTGTCCCATGAAGTTCACCGGGGATGTCAGAAGGTTTGCAGCCGAACAGGGACTCGCTGAGGAAGAGGCGATCCAGACCGGCATGAGCCGAGATCGCGGAAACTCGATCGCGCTTGTAACTATCCAGGGATGCTTGTCATTTCACTTGTGGCACAGCCGCCCCCGGCCGTGTCCAAGGGCGGTCCCACAGCCGGGGGCGGCTGTGCCACACATCCAGTTTGTATATGTTTTTTTTTGACAGTCCCGAAGTGCGCTCCCGCGTATGGTCAATCCGCGTCACCCGGAAACACCATGCCTTGGGTCAGGAAAGCGAAAATAGGATCGTCTGGTACTGGAGGAAAATCACGGGGACTTTTTGACCGGAGGGTCCATGAGCGCGGCATAGCGTTTGACGCCTTCGGCAATGGCTGCCGCCAGTTTATCACGATAAGACGGATTCAATATCCGTTTTTCTTCGCTCGGATTGGAGAGAAAACCGCCTTCAATCAAAATGGAAGGACGCTCGGTGGCCTTGATCACGAAAAATCGCGCCCGCCGGACCCCCCGGTCTTCCGCCTCGGGCAACGCCTTGAGAATCTTTTGCTGCACCACGTAGGCCAGGACCATGTTTTGACGGTCAAATTGGTTTCCAGGTTCTTCGTCAAAGCCGCCCATCCCCAACTGCCGGCGAATAGAACCTGTGGATGCCAATCCCACCGGCGTCAAGCAATAGGTCTCGACGCCCTTGGGCAAGGGATTTGGTTTCGCGGAATTAAAATGCAGGCTCACGAACACGTCCGCCTCGCTGGCGTTTGCAAGCTGGGAGCGGTCTTCCAGCGACACGTAAGTGTCGGTGCGTCGTGTCATCAAGGTCTCAAAACCCGATCGTCGGATGAACTTTTCCACACGCGCCGCCATGTCGAGTGTCACGCGCTTTTCCAGAGTTCCCCGATAGCCCTGCGTACCCTGATCCTCGCCGCCATGCCCAGGATCGATCATGACGGTCCGGACCTTCCGTCGAGGCGCCGCCCACGCGCGCAGGACCGGGTCAAGCGTCTTGCGAACATCCGTTTCGGAAATCAGGATGCTGTTGCGGTATTCGAGGGGTGAATCGTTGAGCCAGACGCGCACTCCGTTGATCCAGCTCTCGCGGCCATTGAGCTTGAATTGAAATTTCCGGTATTTGGCGCGGAGCGTGACATCCTGATCATTCTGCTGCCAGTTCCGGTCGAATCCGTAGTAACGCACAAAATCCGCGATGTTGATATAATTTCGTCCGCCCGCATGCACCGTATTGAAGGCCGGTTCATCCGCCGCATCGCCCGACAGGGGATATGATGCCGCGGCTACGACAAAAAAGGCGCTGGTCAAAAGACGAAACCGCATCATTGACGCGGAGCATGGCATATTCGCGAAATCGCATTCAATCCAAAGATTTTCAAATATCCGCGCTTGACTCGACGTAACTATTCAGGTCATCCCTTCCCTCGCCGTCATTCCCGCGAAAGCGGGAATCCAGCG
>JACQHZ010000244.1 GCA_016198745.1 Verrucomicrobiota bacterium | reverse complement strand
TTCTTCCTCAGCTGTCTCGGGGGCATTTGCTACCCACACTCAACCCGGGAGAACCACCGCACCTCATCCGGGATCGAGGTGGACCTGGTGCTGGAGATGAGCATTCTCTTGAATTGGTTCCGGCTTGGCGAGGTTGGACTTGACGGACGAACTCCGTCTATTTCAGATTGTGCGGATGTCCATTCTTGCCGATCATCAGATCATGCGCCTGGTGAAGGAACACCGGATGATTCGTCCCTTTGCAAAGCAGCAGGTGAGGAAGGGGATGGTCAGCTACGGACTCTCCTCTTATGGCTATGACCTGCGCGTGTCGGACGAGTTCAAGGTTTTTACGAACGTCCATGGCGCCATCGTTGACCCCAAGAAATTCGACCCGAAATCGTTTGTTTCCATCCGCGCCAGGGAATGCATCATCCCCCCAAACAGCTTTGCCCTCGCGCGCAGCGTCGAGTACTTCCGCATTCCGCGGAACATCCTCACCCTCTGCGTGGGAAAATCCACCTATGCCCGCTGCGGCATTATCGTCAACGTCACGCCGTTCGAGCCGGAATGGGAGGGGCAGGTGACGCTGGAGATTTCGAATACCACTCCGTTGCCCGCAAAAATCTATGCCAACGAAGGTATCGCCCAGGTCCTGTTTTTCGAGGGCAAGGCGGCGTGCGACATCTCCTACCGCGATCGCAAGGGCAAGTACCAGGGACAGCGGGGAATCGCCATCCCGAGGCTGTGAGTGCCGGACGGTTTTCCCTTCTTCCCCGAAATCATCGGGCATCTTAGCGGCCAGCCTTCCGGCTCTGGCGTGGTCGGGTTGGCAGGTCGCTGAACAAGTCTGCGGGACCTTCCCTTACGAATCCATACCCAGCATACTAAGTTATGCGCTTTCGATCTTGAGGTTTTCAGGCGAAATATCCAGCGAAATTGTTCCGGTATAAAAATTCTGTTGCATTTTATCTGACTCCATATACTATGTTGAATCATGCGCCTGCGACGACGAAATTCGAAGATGGCGAATGGACGGAGGCGGGGACTCCTTTGGAAACGGACCCCGCTTTATTTGCGGCTGGAAAATTCCATCAAGGAGCAGATCGCCCGCGGCGATCTCCGCGCGGGCGATCTGGCGCCGTCCGAGAATGAGTTGATCGCGGAATTCAAGGTTTCATCCATCACCGCGCGGCGATGTCTCAACGACCTGGCGCAGGAAGGCGTTCTTCGCCGGGTGCAAGGGAAAGGGACCTTTGTTCGGCAGCGTGATGCGTTGAAACTAAGCCGTCACATCGGCATTTTTTATCATGAACTGGTGACGCTCACCAATGCCTTTGCTTCAAGTGTTCTCAAGGGGATTTTTGACCAGGCAGGTCAGGGGATTTGCCAACCCGAACTTTTGAGTTGGGGGCCGATTCGCAAAAGCGCTGCCCCCGCCTCCGCTCTCATGGAGCTGCTGCGGCAACGCCGCGTGGACGGCATGTTGATCATGAGTCCCGCTCCGCTGCCATGGTTTGACGAGGTTTTGAAGGCTGGAGTCCCGGTTGTTTCCATCAATTTCGAGTATGATCATCCCGGTATTTTCAGCGCCGTGTGCAATCTGCTTGACGGGATTGAACGCCTGAAAGCCGAGTTTATCCGGTTGGGACATCGCCGCATGGTGGCGATCAAGGAAACCTTTGGAGAATCCATGCCTGGAGTGGTGCCCATGATGGGGGAAAACGTCGCGTGGCATCCGATCCAGGTTGAATTCGAAACGGTCAACTACCACAATCCGGCGCAGGTGGAAGCGGTGGTGGAAAAACATTTGTCGTCAAGCGAACCGGCGAGCCTCTTTTTTGTGTCCGGCTATGAACTCGCACTTCAGGTCCGTCATTTTGTGGAGGCCAGGGGGGTGTCCGTTCCGCGGGACGTGTCGCTTGTGGTGCTCGGCGTGTCACCTGGGCCTTCCGACTTTTTTCTGGAAGCGCACCCTGCCGAGGCGATTGCCGCCGAGGCAGCGCGGATGCTGGGCACCTTGCTGGCGGGACATGTGCCGATGCAGCGGGTGGCCCGGATTCCAACCCGGGCGATGCCCGGCAAAACGCTGCAGCCGGCCAAATAAAAAATCGGGTCTCTGCTATGAAAGCTTATTCAAGTTCAACCTTGCCTCTTACTAATGAGGCTCTTGCAAAACTACCGGCGGCCACGACGGAGCGTGGCCCTCCAATTGTTTTTCCGAGGGTTTTGGAGGGACGTCCCGCAGTGGCGGGATCGCGTCCGTTTCCGTGTGGAGTTTTGCAAGAGCCTCTAATGAACGCGTTTACACTCATCGAGTTGCTGGTGGTGATCGCGATCATCTCCATCCTCGCGGCATTGTTGATGCCCGCTTTGTCGAGGGCGCGCGAACAAGGGCGGTCGGCGGCGTGCATGGCGAACTTGAAGCAGCAGTCCCAGGCGTTCGTGATGTATTCCGACGACAACGACGGGTCTCTTCCTTTCTACTGGAGCGCCTCAGACGGTCCGTGGTACCGCCTCCTCCATCCGTACTGCGGAATCAAGTCCGCTCTGGCTGACCAGGGTGTGTTCCACTGTCTGTCGAAGAATCCGAACGACGGCTGGAGCTACGCAATCGAGTATTTTGCGGGCGTGGAAACGGACAACGTCACGCCCGTGAAGCTGGCCAACCTGCAAGCCAACCTGGTCAGCGGCGCCCCTGCTCCAGCCACACGCTGGCTGGCGATGGATTCCCTGGGATACTTGGTTTACGTTGGCGCGGCACCGGGGGGCTGGTCGTATCCGGGGACATCACCGCAACTGCGGCACAACGGTAGGGCCAACGTGTTGTTTCCCGATATGCACGTGGAGAGCATGTCCAAGCAGACGATCAATTCGACGCTGTATGTTTTCAATTGGATCCCCATCCAGTAATCACCGCCCCTCGCTCGCCCGAACCCATGCATCACCCGCCCAACGCGTTGCCGAAAAAAATGCTTCAGGCATGCGCCCTGGGCGTCTCATTATTTTTAACCCTCCAAGCCATGGCTGATCCCCGATACCTGACGTTTCAACCCGACGCCCTTTCCAACGACGTGAAAGCCGAGGTCGTCACGCCGCACATTGCGTGGGCCAAGCCGTACGCGGGCGGCGCGCTCAAGACGCTGTTCATCGGGCCGCGATTCGGCCATCGCGAGACCGTGGAAGTGATGCAACGGCTCTCCGTGCAGGCGGAGGTGGTTTTGGCCGGTCTGGTGAATCAATGGGATTGGGGTTACCCGGTGTATGTGCCCGGTTCCACAAAAGCCGATCTCCTGAAGGATCTGGACCGCAAACTCGACGCGCGCTGCGACCTGATCGTAATCGGGAACCTTGATTGGGGTTTGCTCCCCCCCTCCGCCGTGCTGAAAATTTTCCGCCAGGTCTCGGAGGGTGCGGGGCTGGTCTTCGTTCAATACGGCGACAAACGGCTGCCGAACGAAGTGCGTCAACTCCTCAGTCCCGTTCATGATGCGCCCGATTTTCTTGCCGCGGTTCCGCTGCGGCAATTCCAGGTTCTCCGGGATGCAGACGGCCGCGTGATCCTGGACGCCGCGCCCATTGCCGAGTGTTTCTCTTTTCGCAAAGGCCGCGCGTGCGTCGTCAGTTATCCCGGCGCGCCGAACCGCGGCTTCCACTATCTCACGCCCGACCCGAATGACGGCCTCGCTTACGAGTACGCCCAGGCGTTTTTGATCAAGACCTTGCTGTGGGCTTCCGGGAAAGCGTCGAAGGATTTTCGCGTCGAACGCATCGCCGCGCCCGCGTGGGTCGCCGCTTCGGACAGCGGTTCGATCGATGTGAAAACGCGTGCCGCAAGAGCGTCCCTCGCCTGTGCGCTGGTCATCCGAGATCGGTTGGGCAAGATCTGGAATGAAACCTCCGCCTCGTCAGCGGAGACGATGCGCTTCCCGATTCCCGATCTGCCCGCGGAGACGTATTTCGCCGACGTGACTTTCCGCGACGGCAACAACATCATGGACTGGGCGTCCGCCGGCTTCCGCGTGTTGTCGGCGGAGACGATCCAGGACATCGCCCCGTTCCGTGAAGTCGTGTATCCGGACGAGAAACTGAAATGCCGAATCCTTACGAGCCGGCTGTTGAGGGACGGTGAGGAACTTCGCGTGACGCTGACCGACGGCTGCGGCCGGACGTACGCTCAATTCAAGGCGCCCGACGCACGGTTCAAGGACGTCTTCCCCGTTCGCAGCCCACTCTACATGGGCTTCGAGTGGCCTGTCGCCGACAGCCTGAGCGTTGTGAATCGCGTTCGCGTCGAGTGGCGCGCCAACGGTCGCGTACTGGCGTTCGCCGAACGCGAGTTTTACGTGCCGCGGCGCAAGGACCACGATTTCCACACCGGCGTCTGGAGCGCCACCGAGCGGCTTGACCGATGGGGTTGGCTGGCCACGCAGCTCTGGAGTCACGAGTCGGCCCTGGGCATTGACGCCGCCCTGGTGGGCCACGTGTACATGAATCCGTCCAAGGGCGCGCAAAACGCTCTCGCTCTTGCGCGCACGGGCGTATCGCCGTTCCCCTACATTGACCGCATCTCGTATTACGGCACGAGCCGCGAACGCGTGCCCTGCCTGAGCGATCCGGTGTGGATCGCGGAGCGCGGTGCAGAGCTTCGTTCGTGGGCGTGGGGACTGCGCAAGGCGGGTTGCATCGGCTACAACCTCGGCGACGAATCCAATCTCTCCATTCTTGGCGTGGATGTCTGCACCGCGCCGGCGACGCTGAAAGTGTTTCGTGAATGGCTTGCGAAACAATACGGCGCGATTGACGCGCTCAACGCCGAGCACGGCTCGACCTGTAAATCCTTCGAGGAGGTCGTTCCTCTGACCCGAAAGGAAGCGGAAGCCAAGGGCAATCTTGCCTCATGGATCGATCACAAGGTTTTCATGGCCTCGGCGATGGCGGATTACATCGGCGCGATGCAGGGCGCGCTGCGCGCGTCCGATCCCCTGGCGCGCGCGGGTTGCGAAGGCATCTGGGGCACGGCGCCCGCGCATGGTTTCGAGTGGACGTCCCAGGCGGAGAAGGCGGGCGTGATCATCCCCTACACCGATGAAGCGCTGGCAGTTGAGGCAGTGCGTTCGTTCGTTCCGCCAACCACGCTGACCGGCATCTGGACAGGCGGTTATCCGCACATCGCGATGTTTGAATGGAAGTCGCGCTATTTCCCCTGGTATGCGCTGTTACACGGCATGAACAGCGCATGGTTTTACGCCGATTACGACGGCACGACGGAGAACCATCCGATGGTCATGTTGTCGCACGATTTCACTTTGAATCGCGCGGGCCGGTGGTTCTTGGAAGAAGCCGCGCTGATCAAGGGCGGCATCGGCAAACTCATTCTCAACGCCAAACGCCGGAACGATCCGATCGCGCTGCTCTACAGCCAGGCCAGCGGATTCATCGCGGGCAATCACGCCGACGATTGGATCGCGGCGCTTGCCGACGCGGGCTACCAATACGACGTGATTGCCCGCCGCGATCTCGAAGCGGAAAACGGACTCGCGAAATACAAGGCGTTGGCGCTGCCGCACACGGTTTCGCTGTCCGAGGCGGAGCAAAAGCAAATCCGCCAATTCGTTGTAAACGGCGGCACGGTCCTTGCCGATGGGTTGCCCGGCGAATACGACGGCCACGGACGGAAGCTTGCGCAAAATCCGGTGAAGGATGTGTTCGAATCCAAGGGCGGTCGCGCGATCCTGCTCGCCTTCAACCTGGAGCGCTACACGCAGGCGCGCGAGCGCGGCAAGAACCGCGATCTGCCTGCGAAACTCGGCAGCTTGCTGGAGCAAGCTGGATTGCCGAAGCGTAACGCCGCGCCCGGCATGGAACGAATCGTGTATGACATTCCGGGCGGCCAGATTTCCGCCTTTCTCCTGCGCGATACCGAACAAACGGAACCGACCTTCGTGATTCCTTCGCCGTTCGAGTCCGGGAAACAAGTCTTCGATTTGATTCAAGGCAAGGCGATTGATGCCGCTCAGAAGCTGACGCTCAAGCCGGGGCGTCCCGCCATATTTGCCTCGCTCGATCAGAAGCCCGGAGCGTTGTCGGCCGCAGTGGAAAAGAGCGGGAAAGAGAATCGCTTCAAGATCACTGTGACGCAGGCCTCTTGTCCGTTCACCGTGCTGCACGTCAGCGTTTCCGATCCGAGCGGAAACCCGGCGAATGGTTACACGGAGAATTGCGTCATGAAAGATGGCCGCCTGGAAATAACCCGATATCTTGGCGAAGGAGCGGCGCCCGGCGCATGGACGGCGACCCTGCGAGACGTGCTGACGGGTCAGCAGACAACGGCAAAACTGGAAGTTTCAAACTGAAAACCCCTTAGGGCACCTCCGGAAACCCGTTTTCTTTGCGACCCTCGTGATTCCTCGAAATTCTTTTTCCCTCTGTAGGAGCCGCTGCCAGCGGCGACCGGTCGCGGTTAGCAACCGCTCCTACAGGGTTTCCGGAGGTGCCCCTTATTCATTTCATGCGGCAGCGACGGCCATGAACCGCCGCTGCGCGGTCTTATTCATTATGGCAACTTCACTTTTGTTCGGTGCCGTCTCCGCGGAAGCCCGCCTCAAGTTTGCTTTCGCCCAGCCGCTTGCGCCCGGGGTCATCGGCGTTTGCTGGCGGGAACAGGATCCAAACGTCGGCATTCGCCTGTATCGCGACGGCCCGAATGGCGGGCAAAAACTGGCCGATTTCGAGGCGACGCAGGAATCGTTTGTGCATGCGGACAAGTTCAGCCCCGGAGAAGTCGTGCGTTATCGGCTCGTCGAGGTCGCGGGCGGCAAGGAAATTTCCTCCGTGTCGCTCGTGGCCGGCAATTCCGCCGAGATGATCGCGGGCGGCGACTGGGAAGACCTGGATATCGGCGCCAAACAACTTCCCAATTTCCAGGTGTCAATGCCCGCCCCGCTCAGCCTGGAGGTGGCGGCCGGCGGCATCGCGCCGGGCAAGAAATGCGTCAAAGTCACCGTTCCCGACGGGCAAGCCCGTTACAGCATTGGGAAGTTCTGGTTCTGGGTCCGGCCGCCAACGAAGTACACCTTCTCGTTTTGGACGCCGAATCCGAATCTCGTGCATGCGCGCGGCAGCATCAGCGTGTTCACGGCGCAACTCGAGAAATCCAACTTTGCCAAGGTCACCTGGTATGGGCTGGGTCCCGCGGACGAGAAGGACGGATGGATGCGCATGCTGCTGACGCACGAACTCCACGACGACGAACGACTCATGAGCTACGAGATCATTCCCGAGGCGTCCGACAACACCGGCTCAATCTTTTTCGACAATTTCTCATTGATTGATGAAGACATCCAATACCTCGCGGGAGTGGACGTTTCCAAGACCGTTGAGACGGCAAAAAACGGCCTCAAGCGGCACGCGCGCCTGGCGCCGGCCGATTTTCCCCGGACCTTGGAGGAGATCGAGGCGCTCCGGAAACAGATGGATGCTCCTGGCCGCATGAGTGTTGATGATTTTCTGCAGCTTCGCGCCAAACAGATTGCTCTGTTGCGGCGGCTGGAATCCGTCAACACCGTCTTCAAAATCGCCGATCTCAAATAAAACCATGAAACCCACATCCACCATTCCCTCAGGGATTCCGGGGGCGATCTTCATGTTCATCGCATCCCTGGCCGCCGCGCAACTTCCACCTCTCAACGTTCATACGGTAGGGGAATATGGTTTTTGTCCGTGGCAGGGACTGGATCCGTCGGGCGCTCCGCCTGAGCCGCCCACGCGGCTTTATCGGGTGAAAGACCTGAACTTCACCATTCGCAACATCTGGGTGCGTGACGAAGAAACGGTCGAAAAGCTGGATCTTTCCTCTGTGCTCGGGGAGATTGAGGAGGGTTGGAAATTCACGCCCAAACGCGCCATGCTGGTGCGGATTGATTTTTGGGGGGGGCGGGCGACAGCCACCGGCGCCGAACGTTACGAGGGGCATTTGCAGCCGCTGGAGGTGTATCGCAAACGGGTTGCGGCAGTTCTCAATCAACTGGAACCCGCGCTAAACAAGATCCAGGGAATCTGCCTTTCCGAGGAAAACACGCCTTTTGGCGGACGCGCGCAGGTCCTTCAGGGCCTTTACGATCACTTCAAGAAGAAATATCCGACCCTGCGGATTTTTCAGTGGTGGACGCCCGACACCTCGGTGCCCTGCCGCCATGATGGGGCGCTGCTTTCCGCCGACGGCTGGGTGATCGATCCGTACGGACTCACTCCGTCGCGCTATCCGCAGGGGCCGAGCATCAAACGCCTCATCCAAAAATATCTGGTCACGGGAAAACCGCTGATTTTCGTGGCGCCGGCCTCCAACCTGAAGGGGCTTCAGCACACGTTTCCCGCCGTGCTTCAGGAGCATCTCCAGGCGTGTTACAACTTCAATCTTCCCGTTGCGTTTTACTGGTGTTATCAAAAGGATGAAAAATCGGGCGACACAACCCTTTTTGGGCATCCCACCGGAAACGAATTGATGGATCGGATCAATGAGGAGGTTTTCGCCTGGATTAAACGCGCGCAAAGCACGCCGGGCGATTACACCGGCAAGACCGAAGTGGCGGACACGTGGGAGAATCCCCCGCTCAAGGTCCGGGTGAAATCGGGACTCGCGCTTCTCAAGGACGATTTCACCGAGTCGCGCTTCCTGGATGAATGCAGCGGACACGGTTTTCGCGACATCGCCTGGACGGGAGACCGCTTGGTCGCGCGAGGTTATCGCGGCCGCAAAACCAGCGCTTTCATGCTTTATAAAATCCAGGGCAGCGATCCGATTCCGTTTCCCCAGGCGTCGCTTCAAACGGAAACGGACCCCGCCTTGAAAGGCCTCGTGCGTCTCAGTTTCTCAAAAGACGGGGGACAAACCTGGCCCGTCACCGCGCAAACACCGGGGAACGGCGGCCGGCACGAGCTTTCCGCGCGAACGGCGGACCGCTCCGATTTTGGAGAAGTGCGCGAAGTCTGGTTGAAGGTGGAGATGAAAGGCGACGCGGGCACGATGGAGCAACCGCCCGTTCGGGTGGACAACCTGGCGGTCCGGGCGGGAGCAAAGCCCGCTTTCGATGATTCGGCAATCATCACCGATTTCCTGGATGTTGATTTCGAGAGCAACTACAAGGAGGGACCCGTCGAGGGACAATCCGGCGGTTCCAATGGCGGCGCGTGGCGCGCGGAATCGGGCCGCTTTGAAGTTCAGCGGGACATCGCCCAGGGAGGGAAAGGCTTGGCGCTCAGCTCAAGCCGGACCGGATCCGGACAAGCAACCATTGCGTTGCTCAAACTGTTGGAACCAACCCTGCCAAAAATCTATTTCGCCGTGGATGTTTACCGGGGCGCCAATAAAGACCAGGGCTGCTGGACGTTGAAAAACAACAAAAGCGGCAACAACTGCGGCCTCGGTTTCTCCATCGGGGCGGGCGCCGGCCCCGTTTTGCGATACCTGACCGGAGGAAAATTCGAAGGCAAGGACTCGGACTTCACGGTAGATAACGAAATCTGGCATCGCTTTGAGATCGAGGCCGACGGTGTCTCCAAAAAGTACAATCTCTACGCGCAAGTGGAAGGCAAACCGGGCCGCATTCTGGTTGCCAAAGACGTGGCCTGGGAGGCCCCCAACGCGTACGTGCAGGAATTCATGATTTATCCGTATGGGCAAGGTGAAAGCGTGATGATCACCGACAACATCGTCGTATGGTCGGTGACGGATTTTCCCGTGAATCGTCCCCTCTCCAAATAACCCTCTCCAAAAATTTTATTACCATGAAACATCTGCTGATTGACGAGGCCAACATTGCAAAGACCTTTCGTGTTCGAAGGCAACTTCATCGCCCGATTCCTTATCCCAACAATCCACTCGTGTTCGGAGCCGAATACTGCGACCGCGAGAAACTCGCGAAGTCGAATATCCGCGAAAAGGAGACGCCGCATTTGGACCAGCACGCCCTTGCGACCTCCTACGAGGAGGGATTGGACCCGTGGTTCAACCCGTGCGCCTTCGGCCGGTTCGCCGAAGTTTGCAGCGTGGTCCGCAGCCCGCTCACGGGACGGCTCCAGATGTACTATGCCATCAACGGCGGCATGAATTTGGTGGATTCAGGATGGACGGGCGGGACGTTTGTCGCTTGCTATGCAGAATCGGATAACGGCGTGCATTGGGAAATGCCTGATTTGAATCGCGTCAAGGTGTTTGGCAGCACGAAGAACAACATCATGTTCGCGCCGGGCCTCATGCCTTACGTCATTGTGGACGAACATGAATCCGATCCCAACCGCCGCTACAAGGCGTTCATTCATCCGGGCCCCAAGATCGCCTGGTCCGCAGACGGCATTCAATGGTCCGATCTGCAGAAGGCATATCTGGAAACGGACCTCGGACGTTCCGATGGCGACACGGTTTGCGGTTGGGACGAGGCCTCGCAAAAGTACGTCGCATATTTTCGACCCTGGAAGGAGTTTCCGAACGATTCACCCGACAAACCTCTGAAACGCAAAATTGGCCGCGCGGAGAGCGACGACTTTCTGCACTGGAAAAACCATCGTTGCATTTTCACCGCCGACGAAAAAGACGGCCCATGGGCGGAATTCGAGCGGATGCTGGTTTTCCGTCACGGCGATCTTTATCTGGGAATGGCGGTGGTTTTCCTGGGCTTTGAAGAGGAGCGCGTGGCCATTTCGCACATGCTCGGCTGCGCCTACGTGGAACTCGTTTACAGCCGCGACGGAGTGAAATGGCATCGCTTCGAGGAACGCGATCCGTTTCTTTCCTGCAAACCGGGCGTCCGCGATGCTGGTTGCACCCTGCCCGCTGCAAGACCGGTGGAGATGGACGGACAACTCTTTTTTTATTACTTCACCTCCAGCAAGATTCACGGAGAAATGCCGGCGACATTCAGCGCGCATTTGGCGCGGCTTCCAATGGACCGCTTTGTGGGATGGCGAGCTGATGAGGAGGAAGGTTTTGTTCAAACCGCGCCCTTCATTTGTCCCGGCGGACAGCTTTGGGTGAACGCGGACGCGAGATCGGGACATCTGCGCGTCGCGGTGCTGGCTGAAGACGAACGGCATCATGTGGAACACGCCGCGGCACGGTGCCTTTACATGCAGGGCGACCAGATGGAGCATCATGCCCGATGGCAGCGAGCGGAGCGTCTCGACGCGCTGAAAGGAAGGACCATTTCACTGAAATTTTATCTCCGCCAGGCCGAGCTTTTTGCCTACAGATTCGCTTGACGCCCGTCTTCGTGAGCCAGAAAAATGATTCTTCAGAAATCAAGTGTCACGACACGGCGCGAGGCGATCATTGCCGTGCTGGCGATTGCGGCCATCGCCGTCCATCTCGTGCTGCGTTTTGGTTTTCACGCGACCGAACAGGCGCGGAACGGGCCATTGTTGATCGCATTGGCATTGGGCGGCATGCCGCTGGTATGGGTTCTGTTGATCAAGCTTTTCAGACGGGAGTTCGGTTCGGATCTTCTGGCGGGTATTTCCATTGTGACATCCGTTTTCCTCGGCGAATACCTGGCGGGGACGCTTGTGGTGCTGATGCTCTCGGGCGGAGAAGCACTTGAGTCTTATGCGGTGCGCAGCGCATCGTCGGTGCTGCAGGCATTGGCCAAACGCATGCCCTCGGCGGCGCATCGCAAGCAGCATTCGATCGTCATCGATGTGCCGCTGAAGGACATCGCCGTGGGCGATACGGTGCTGGTGTTTCCGCATGAAATTTGCCCTGTGGACGGCACGGTGATCGAGGGGCACGGCGTCATGGATGAATCCTATTTGACCGGCGAACCGTATAAAATATCGAAGACGCCGGGCGCAGCCGTGTTATCAGGCGCAATCAACGGCGAATCCGTGCTGACAGTTCAGGCCGACAAACTGGCGGTGGATTCGCGGCATGCAAAGATCATGCGGGTGATGGAGACATCGCAACAGCAGCGTCCGCGCCTGCGGCGGCTGGGAGATCAACTGGGCGGCTTTTACACCCCAGTGGCCGTGCTAATCGGTCTGGTTGCGTGGGCATTGAGCGGAGAGGCCGTGCGGTTTCTTGCCGTGATGGTGGTGGCGACACCGTGCCCGCTGCTGATTGCGATTCCCGTGGCGATCATCGGCTCCATTTCGCTTTCGGCCAAACGAGGGATCATCGTGAAAGATCCGGTGGCGCTGGAAAGAGTCGAAAACTGTCGCGTGTTGATTTTCGACAAAACCGGCACGCTCACCTATGGAGAACCACAACTGGTGGAGCAGACTGTCATGCCTGACTTCAAGCAAACCGAAGTGCTGTCTTTGGCGGCCAGCCTGGAGCGTTACTCGAAACATCCCCTTGCCCAGCCCATTTTGCAGGCGGCGAAGACTGCTTCGGTTGCGATTCGCGAAGCGAATCAAATCAGCGAACGTCCCGGGAAAGGCCTGCGCGGCATGGTTGCGGACCGCCATGTTGAGATCACCAGCCGCAAGCGGCTCATGACGCGGCAATCCGATGCCGCCCGCGTGCTTCCATCGCCGACCGGAGGAATGGAATGCGTCATTTTGATCGATGACCGGCTGGCCGCGATCTATCATTTTTGCGACACGCCCCGGCAGGAGGGCGCGGCGTTCGTCGGCCATCTCAGTCTCAAGCATCACTTTGAGCGAGTCCTGCTGGTCTCGGGGGATCGCGAGTCGGAGGTCCGTTACCTGGCCGATCAGGTCGGCATCCGTGAGGTCTTCGCCAGTCAAAGTCCCGAGCAAAAGGTGGCGATTGTGCAGGAGGAAACCCAACGCGGGAACACGATTTTCGTTGGCGACGGCATCAATGACGCTCCCGCCTTGATGGTTGCGACGGTCGGCATTGCCCTGGGCCAAAACAGCGACATCACGACGGAAGCAGCGGGCGTGGTGATCATGGACAGTTCTCTGCAACGGGTGGATGAATTTATGCACATCAGCCGGCGAATGCGTTCGATTCTGCTGCAAAGCGCCATCGGCGGCATGGCTTTAAGCGTGATTGGAATGATATTTGCCGCGTTCGGCTTCCTCCCGCCGGTTGCCGGCGCGGTTTACCAGGAAATCATTGATGTGCTTGCGGTCGCGAACGCATTGCGGGTCGCGCTTCGGCCGAAGACCCTGACCGATTACTGATTTTCCATGGAATGAATGGATGAACGTAATCAGTAAAGATGTCATCGTTGTTGGCGGCGGGGCCGCAGGGCTGATGTGCGCCATCGAAGCCGGCAAACGTCGCCGAAGCGTCCTGGTTCTCGAACATACCGAACGACTCGGTAAAAAAATCCTGGTTTCGGGCGGCGGCCGCTGCAATTTCACCAACCTCCATGTCCAACCCGAAAATTATCTGTCGGCCAATCCGGATTTCTGCAAATCGGCGCTTTCCCGTTACCCGCCGGCTGATTTCATCGGGCTGATCGAAAAGCATCGCATTTCTTACCACGAGAAGAAACTCGGCCAGCTTTTTTGCGACGGGAGTTCCCGTCAAATTGTTGCGCTTCTCGAGGAGGAGTGCAAAGCCGTCCGCGTCGAGATCAGGCTTGGATGCAAGGTCCGCTCGATTCGCAAGGCCCTCTCTTTTCAGGTCGAAACAAGCCAGGGGCTTTTCAGTTCGGACTCCCTGGTCATTGCCACCGGCGGACTTTCCTTTGCAAAACTTGGGGCAACGGACTTTGGTTATCGGATTGCAAAAGAGTTTGATCTGAAGGTGACCGGGCTGCGCCCCGCGCTCGTGCCGCTGAAATTTCGCGAACCTGCCGGCTTTGGCGCGCTCAGCGGGATATCCATTGATGCGGTGGCGCGTTGCGGGAATCAAAGTTTTCGGGAAAATATTTTGCTGACCCACCGGGGGCTGAGCGGTCCCGCCATCTTGCAGGTTTCATCCTTCTGGCGGGAAGGTGAAAGCATCGAGATCGATCTTCTGCCCGGACAATCCGCTGAGAGCATTTTCTCGAACGAACATGGCAATAAAACATTGAGCACGGTGTTGAGCCAACTTATGCCCAAACGCTTTGTTCAACATTGGCGCCGCAGTCAATCCATTCCCGACCAGCCGCTCAAACAATTTTCAAAAATCGAGTTGGGAGTAATCGCGCGGCGGCTTCATCATTGGAAGATCACTCCTCAAGGCACGGAGGGCTATCCCAAGGCCGAAGTCACCTTGGGCGGCGTCAGCACTTCCGAACTTTCCTCAAAAACGATGGAGTCCCGATCGGTGCCGGGCCTGTACTTCATTGGCGAGGTGGTGGATGTCACCGGCTGGTTGGGCGGCTGCAACTTTCAATGGGCCTGGGCCAGCGGCCACGCGGCGGGCCAATACGCGTGAAGTGGCAACTACTCAGGTTGTCAGAGGCTGCCCCCCGCAAAACTTGTCCCTGCGCAAGCGGGGAGCAGGGGTTCACGGTTCCACCCACCTGTCCCCCTCTGAAGGGGGATCAGAGG
>JACQHZ010000278.1 GCA_016198745.1 Verrucomicrobiota bacterium | reverse complement strand
TGGGTAGCCCAGCCCATCCAGCGGATGGGCTGCCTTCGGCGCATACTTCACACGGGAGTGTGAAATATGCGGGCTAAGACCACGAAATCAAACCCGCATCTTGAACGTCTGAATTTGATCTGGCTGACCGGCTTTGGCGACATCCTGAGAATCGACGAGCCTTGATTTCATGAAAAAGTTTCGCATATCATTCCATCCACGCCCATGAGTTCCACTGCCAGTCCGTTCACGAAAGATCGTCCGCTGCGCGTGTTGACGATGAACATTTTCAACTTCTCGAATTCCTACCAGGAACGACAGGTCCTCATCCGCAAGGGCATTCAGAAACTTGATCCGGACGTCATGGCTTTTCAGGAAGCGGGATACGATGGCAAACGGCACCAGGTTGCGGAGCTGCTTGCGGGCCTTGGGTATCATTTGATCCATCAGTTTGATGGATTGACCTCGCTGCCCTGCCATGAGGGCAATGCCGTGGCCAGCCGATGGGCGATGGAGAAGGTCGAAGATGTGTCGCTCCAGCTCACCGAGCGCTCCCGGAATTATCCGTATTGCGCTCTGATGATGCTCATTGCAGCGCCCCAACCAGTTGGCTCATTCCTGTTCGGAAGTTGCAAGCCCTCATGGGAGTTCAATGCCGAATATGAAAGAGAACTTCAAGCGCCCGTCATGGCCCGGTGGGTGAGGCAGTATGCCGACCGAAACGCCTTTCCAACCATTCTTGCAGGCGATTTTGACGCCACACCCGACAGCGCCAGCATCCGGTTTCTGAGCGGCAAACAATCTCTTCAGAAAATGAGCGTTCATTACCTGGACGCATGGGCAATCGCGGGCGATGAGTCTCCCGGATACACCTGGTCCCATGAAAATGCGCTGGCGCGGATCGAGATGGATCGCCACGCCAGGGAACGGCGCCACCGACGGAGGATTGATTATATTTTTGTCGCTTCGCCTGCTGAAGCCAAGCACTGGGCGCGCCTGCGTGAATGTCGTGTTGAACTGAACCGTCCCCACAACGGCATCTGGCCAAGCGACCACTACGCTGTTTACGCGGAAATCGACGTGGTTGCCCCCTCCTTGAAATGAACAGACGCAATGTGATTTCGATGGCGACAGGCGAGGCGTTTTGGGGACTCGCGATGGCCATGGTTTTGTCGTCCACCGTGCTCACCGTGTTTCTGCGCGAGCATGGCGCGGGGGAGACGATGATCGGCTCCATTTCGTCCATTGAATCCGGCGCGGGAGTCATGCTGCAATTTACCGGGCTATTCCTTTTTGCCTCGCGTGGCAGGCGAAAGCAGCAGGCGTTGGGATGGCATTTGTACGCGATGATCCCCTTTTTATTTCTAATCGGGATTCTTGCGTGCGCGTCTTCGCGCCTTTCCTCAGCGGCGGTGCGATGGGGCGCGTTGATTCTTTACAGTGGATTTGCAGCGGCGGCAGGCGTGGTCGGCGCAGCGTTCATGGACTGGCTCGCGCATGTGTTCAGCGAGCGCGTGCGGGGCACGGCCCTGGGAATCAGCCTGTGCGTTTCAGGGCTGGCGGGCATGGGAGGAAGCCTGCTGGCGGGATGGCTGATCCGTCTGCAGCCATCGCCCAACCCATACGCGTACCTTTATTTCGGGTCGGGCGTGCTGGCGGTGATTGGCATCCTGGTGTACTGGCGTTTGGATGATGCGGGATCGGTTGGGATGGAAGACGCCCCGAGGCCCGGGAGAGAAGATGTAATTCGCTATATCCGCGCAAGCCTCGCGGACCGGAACTTCCGTTGCTTCCTCGTGTCGAGAATTCTCGCCACAACCGGTTTCTGCATGGTCCCTTTCATCGCCGTGCAGTACACCTCGCCGGAGGGTGGCGCGTTTTCTGACGGGACGGTTGTGTCATACGGCGCTGCGATGGCGGTGGGCGGGGCGTTCAGTAATCTCGTTTTCGGACGCCTCGGCGACCGGCAGGGCCACGCAATCGGTCTTCTCCTGGGGATGATCATCCAGGTGACAACACTTGCCGTGTTGGTGTGGGGGCGGGGAATGTGGAGCTGCCTGGCCGCCTACCTCGGCGCGGGCATCTGCCTGGGCGCAGGCGTCGTGTCGCATTATAATGCCTTGATGGAAACCTGCCCGCATGACAACCGTTTCGCACACATTACAGTTGGAAATTTCGTCATCGGTTTGGTCGGAATGGCGGCGCCTGTTCTTGGCGGAATGGCGGCGGCGCGGTGGGGAGTTCGGACGCTCTTTCTTATCTGCCTTGTGTTCAGCCTGATCGCCCTGGTGTGGCACGCCTTTTTCGTGCGCGAGCCGCGACGCGATCTCAGTTTTACGGAAATGTTTTTGAAAAGTTAGCAAGTTCTTTTGGCACAAAGTGCTGCCTGGTCTCTTGGCCAGGTGCATGCATTTTTCACCTTGTGAAAAATGCAGGTTGGGGGGGTAGGGAGGAAGGGAAACGGGACATTACGCCTTCCCGCTCTGGAAATCGGGCGGGTCCCGCCACGGCGGGACCGCCCCTACACCAGATTTGCGTTTCTTGGGCACTGATTTCCGGATTCGCCACTCAGGCGGGACTGGACAACCGTACGCATTACGGGTATGCATTCGTCATCCATGAGCACTGCCATTGTTTCCACCGCTGTCACTTCCGAATTGGCCGTTGAGGGGGGCGCAAAGGTTCGCACGACCCCATGGCCCGTGCGCCATCTTTTTGGCCAACGAGAGAAAACCGCCGTGATGGAGTTGTTCGACCACGCCATCAGGGACGGATCGCATCTGCTCGGCTACAACGGCGAACAGGAAAATCGTTACTGTCAGGCATTCGCGGAATTTCTGGGGGGCGGCTATGCCGACGGCGTCAATTCGGGCACCAACGCGGTCTATGTCGCGTTGCGTTCCCTCGACCTTGAACCCTATAGCGAAGTGATCGTGCCCCCAATCAGCGATCCGGGCGGCGTGATGCCGGTGGCGTTGATCCAATGTATTCCCGTGACGGCGGATGGCGCGCCCGGTTCCTACAATACCGGTGCCGAACAAATTGCCGCGCGGCTGACGAAGCGAACCCGGGCCATCATCGTGGCTCACATCGCAGGAATCCCCGTGGACATGGACCCGGTGCTTGAACTGGCGAAGGAGCGCGGTCTTCCCGTAATCGAGGATTGCGCCCAGGCGCATGGCGCGAGCTACCAAGGCCGCCTCGTGGGATCACTCGGAGATATCGCCGCTTTCTCCACCATGTTCGGCAAGCATCACGCCACGGGCGGACAAGGCGGGGTGGTGTTCACCCGCAGCCAGCCGCGCTACTGGCGCATCCGTCAGGTGGCGGATCGTGGCAAGCCGTTCGGGTTGGAAGGACCGCACACGAATGGGGTCGCCGCGTTGAACTGCAATATGGACGAAATTCATGCCGCCATCGGTTGGGTGCAACTGCAGCGGCTCCCGGAAATCGTCGCTCGCCGTCGGCAACTTGCCCGCCGTGTTGAGCAGGGTTTGAAGGCGCAGGTCCAGACTGTCCGCCTCGTGACCGCACCCGCGGGTTCGGAATCGGCGTACTGGTTTTTCTTTCTTCGCATTGAGTTGGACCGGCTCACGGTGGACAAGGTGAATTTTGCAAAAGCCGTCGCTGCCGAGGGCGTGCCCATCGCGGCCGGCTATTGGAGTGTGCCTTCCACTCACGAGTGGTTCCGCAATCGCGCCGTGTTTGGGACGAGCAGACTGCCCTGGTCGAAGACCCGCTCCCGGAACGGCAAGCCGGTTGAACCGGAATTGCCCAACATCGTCACGACCGAGGCAAATCACATGGTGGTGCCGCTTCACGAAGACTGGACGGACCGTGAAGTCGAAGACCTGGTCGAGACGGTGCGCAAGGTGGAAGCAGCGTATCTTCGGTGAAAAGTCCGCCGCGTGTGGCCGGTCAACCTCATGTCATACCTGGCAAGCAATCCCTGGGCCAAAGAAGCCCGTGACCTGTCTCCCGACCCGACGACCGGCGCGAGCATCACCCGTCTCTCCGGTTCATCCATTCGCACCCACAACATTTATTGCGACGCCCCACGCGCCACGGCCGATGGACATCGCTTCGCGTCGCTGCGATTCATGGACAGTTTTCTCAGCGAAACCCAGGCGCTTCTGGCGACCGACCTGAGGACCAAATTGACCTGTCTGATTGATCGTGAGGTAAGCGGCTGGCCGATCGGTCCCGCCTGGGGCGGTTCTGTCTATTATCCGCGCGGCGCGCAACTGATGCGCGCCTCGCTCGACACGTGCCAGACCGAGCCGGTCCTGGACATGACCAAACTCCCGCGCTGCTGGCAACTCATGTCCGTGACGCCGGATGAACAATTTCTGCTCTACACGGCTGTCGTGCAGGATTCACCCGAGGCATACAACCTGGCGAGCGTCAACCTGCGCGATGGAAGCTGGAATCTGCTTCTGGAAAAGCCAACCGCCGAACGTCTTGGCGGCGCCTACAACCCGGCGACGGGAAACGAAATCCTGATTGCGGCAACCTTTTGGGAGGGGAAAAACCGTTATGGAGCGGGTCTTCTCGCCGACGCCATGGGAAGAAATGCGCGGCAGGTCTTCAACCGTGTGCATCATGCCGTCTGGATGGGAGACGGCAACCGGTTCGCCGGGTTGCTCGCGTTTGATGGCGACAACCTCGCGCACCTGCCGGAGAACCCCGACGGCGAGTTGATGATCTACTCAAAAGACGGATCGTCGCCGCGGTTGATCCCCGCGCGCGAACACATCTTTTATCACATCTCATCCTCACGCTGTGGACGATATGTGGTGTGCGAGTCGCTCGAAGGACGGGAGGGACCGTCTCCGATTGTCGTGACAAACGTGGTTACCGGCCGCCATCGCGTGCTGGTGAGCGACTGCAAATGCAGCCTCGCAGGGGATGACAGTCGCCAGGCCAAACCGTATTTCACCGCCGACAACCGCCACGTCATCTACACCGCCGACCCCGATGGCGTGGTGAATGTGTACGCCGCGGAAATCCCGCAAGGATTCCTGGAAAGCTTGAAATGAGTGGTGTTTTTTCCCTGAATCTGATCAAACATGCAAGAGGTGTCATTCCTATCAGCAATACACCATGAAAGTTAAGAATGTGCGCGCACAAAAATGAAGAATGAAGAATTGAGAAGCGGCAGGAACCGCCCCTGCGGGGGAATGGAGAACAATTTGAGCCGGGACATTCTGCATTCTTAATTCATCATTCTTGCTTTTATGCCAAAGGCCCCGCCTTACATTTACGAAAAACTCACCTGGCCGGAAATCAAGGAAGCCGTTCGCGCCGGTAAAATCCCGATTGTCCCCGTCGGTTCGATCGAGCAGCACGGGCCGCATCTGCCGCTGGATGTGGATTGCGTTTGTCCCCGGGGCGTGGCGATTCACGCGGCGAAATTGGTCCCCGACCAGGTGTTGATCCTGCCGACCATCGTTCACGGTTACACGGCCCACGTGATGGATTTTCCGGGGACGATCAACATTCATTGGGAACATTTCATCAAGATGATCATGGATGTCGGGAAATCGCTGGCGCACCACGGTTTCAAAAAAATGGTCTTTCTCAATGGTCACGGCTCCAACATGCCCAACCTCGACCTGGCTTCGCGGCGGATCAATCTGGAAACCGACGCCGAATGCGCGTTTTGCGCCTGGTGGTCGCTCCTGACGGTGGACAAGGCGTTTCTGCCGAAGTGGCGGCAGAGTTATTTTCCGGGCGGCTGCGCGCACGCCTGCGAGTTGGAGACCTCGGCCTATCTCTATCTCGACGAAGAAAACGTTCGCAAAGAGTTGATGGTTGACGGCCGGATCGCGTTCAACGAGGCCGGATCGGATTTTCATTGGGTGGATCTTTTCGGCGCGGGACCGGCGCCGATCACCACCTGGACGTCCACCTATACCAAGACGGGCACCATGGGCGCTGCGGACCTGGCCACCGCCGAGAAAGGAAAGTTGGCGGTCGAGGAGGCGGCCCGGCAACTCGCGCGAATGGTGCAGGAATTTGCGGCGCGTCCAAAACCCGCAATATGCGGGCTAAACAACCCCCTGCGTGAATGAAAACCATGACTTCGCATGAACGCATCCGCAGGATGTACGAACATCGGGAAGCGGACAGGATTCCTGTCACGGACGGCCCCTGGAGTTCAACAATTGAACGCTGGCAGCGGGAAGGCATGCCCCGGGACGTTTCGTACAGCGACTATTTTGATCTCGATAAGGTCGTTGGGGTCGGCGTTGACAATTCCCCCCGATACGAATGCCGCGTTGTTGAGGAAACGGAGAAGTATGTGATCAAGACCACAGAATGGGGCTGCACCCTGAGAAATTGGAGACATGCCGGCGGGGTTCCTGAATTTCTGGACTTCACCATCAAAGATGCGGATTCCTGGATGCGAGCCAAGGAGCGGATGCGCCCGTCACGGGACCGCGTCAACTGGGAGCACCTGAAGGCAAACTACAAACAATGGCGGGAACAGGGCTGCTGGATCAGCGCAGGGTTCTGGTTTGGATTCGACGTGACGCACTCATGGATGGTGGGCACGGAGCGAGTCCTGATGGCGATGGCCCTCGATCCGGAGTGGATCGTGGACATGTTCAATCATTGTTTGGACATGGACATCGCCCTGTTTGAACAGGTGTGGGAGGCGGGGTTTCATTTTGATGAAATCTGCTGGCCGGATGACATGGGTTACAAAGGCAGGACGTTTTTCGCTCCGGAGACGTATCGAACTCTTTTGAAGCCGGTTCATCGGCGCGCCGCAGAATGGGCCCATGCAAAGGGGCTGAAGGCGCATCTTCATTCGTGCGGCTGTGTCCGGCCGTTGATTCCGGACCTGATTGACATCGGGATTGACATGCTGAATCCGATTGAGGTGAAAGCCGGCATGGAACCGGTTGACTTGAAGGAGCAATACGGCAAACGGCTGGCGTTTCATGGCGGCATCAATGCGGTCCTTTTCGACCAGCCGGAGCAGATGTGGGACGAGATGAGACGCATCATCCCTGCGCTCAAGAAAGGAGGCGGGTATTGGTGCAGTTCGGATCACTCGGTGCCCGATTCGGTCAGTCTGGAAACCTTTCGGGAGTTTACACGTCTGGCAAAAGAATTGGGCGCCTATTGACCCGCATATTCACTGCACCCGCACCCGCGCAAACCGCCAAAATCAGAATTGCAGGAGCCGCGGCTGATGGCTTGCTTGCAGCGATGAGACGTGCGATAAGGGACCTCCAACGCGCCCGCAATCTCATGGAACCTCCGCGACGAACCAATCCTCTGAACGACAAATCCGCGCAACGCCAAGCGTTCGCCGCGCGCGCCTTTTGGAAGGCGATCCTCCTGGCGCTGGCGCTCGGCGTCACCGGATGTTCAATCCAGAAATTCGCGGCGGACAAGCTCGGCGACGCGCTGGCAAACGGCGGCGCCACGTTCGCGAGCGATGACGACCCCGATCTGATCCGCGACGCAAGTCCTTTCAGCCTCAAGTTCATGGAGAGCCTGTTGGCTGAAACGCCGCAGCATCGCGGCCTTCTCCTGGCCGCGTGCCGCGGTTTCACCCAGTACGGCTACGCCTTCGTCCAGGAGGATGCGGATGAAACTGAAGCGCGCGATTTGACGGCGGCGCGAGCGCTCCAGGCGCGCGCCCGACGGCTTTATCTGCGCGCGCGCGGTTACGGACTTCGCGGGTTGGAAGTGGATCATCCCGGTTTTGAAAAGGCGTTGCGCGACCAACCCAAAACGGCCGCGGCGCAGGCTTCCGTCAAGGAGGTCCCCTTGCTTTACTGGACTGCAGCCTCATGGGGCGCGGCAATTGCCGTGTCGAAGGACAACCCGGAATTGATCGCCGATCAATTGATCGTCGAGGCGATGATGGACCGCGCGCTGGAACTTGATGAAGCGTTCGATCATGGCGCGATTCACGTCTTTATGATTTCGTACGAGTCGGCCCGTCGCGGCGCGGCCGGCGATCCGGCAGACCGCGCAAAGAAACATTTTGACCGCGCCATGGAATTGACAGGCGGCCAACTGGCTTCGCCGTTGACGGCTTTCGCGGAAGCAGCGTGCGTAAGCAAACAAAAACGCGCCGAATTCGAGTCGCTCCTCAATCAGGCGCTGGCCATCAACCCGGACGCGAAACCGGAATGGCGGCTGGCCAACATGGTCGCTCATCGCCGCGCCCGCTGGCTGCTGAGCCGAGTGGACGAATTGTTTGTGGAGTAAAAACCGGACGACGGTTCACCGTCGCAGCGAAACCGGTTTTACAGAAAAGCCGGATGCAGTCAGGCGGCCTTCAAGGTCGGAACTCGTTTCAATTGAACGAGGACGGTTGGATTGAGGATCAGGCCGACCCGGCCGTCGCCCAGGATTGCCGCGCCGGCGAGAAGATCGTTTTGCTTGAAACTTTCGCCGAGACTTTTGATCACCACCTCCTGTTTGCCGATGAGATCGTCCACCAGCACGCAACGCTGTTCGTAGCCGGATTCGAGGACGACGATGATCGCTTGAGCGGGATCAGTTGCCTTCGATGGGATTCCCAGGCATTCGTACAAACGAAGCAAAGGCACCAGCCGTCCGCGCACGTTGACCACCTCGGCGGTTTCGTGAATGGTGGAAATCATGCCCGCGGTCGGGCGAAACGATTCGCGAACGGAAAGCGTGGGAATGATGTAACGCTGCTCGCCCACCGTCACGATCAGGCCGTCAATGATGGCCAGGGTCAGCGGGAAATAGACCGTGAAGGTGGTCCCCTTTCCTATTTCGGAATCCATTTCCACTGTCCCGCGCAGCTTTTCGATGTTGGCCTTTACCACGTCCATTCCGACGCCGCGTCCGGAAATGTCGGTGACTTTCTCCGCCGTGGAAAAGCCTGCCGCAAAGATGAAGGCGAAGATGTCGCGGTCGCTGAGCCGGGCGTCGGCGGCGATCAACCCCTTCTCAACCGCTTTCGCGAAGATGCGCTCCTTGTTCAAACCGGCGCCGTCATCCTTCACCTGGATGACGATGCTGCCGCCTTGATGAAAGGCGCGCAGATGAATTGTGCCTTGCGCGGGCTTGCCGGCGGCCAACCGGATTTCGGGTTTTTCAATGCCGTGGTCCACGGAGTTTCGCACCATGTGCATCAACGGGTCGGTAAATTCCTCGACAATGGTGCGATCGAGTTCGGTGTCCTCGCCTTCCATCGTCAGTTGCGCCTGTTTCTGGGTTCGCGCCGCCAGATCACGAATCAAGCGGGCCATCTTTTGAAAAGTCGAACGGATGGGGACCATGCGCATCGCCATGGCGGTTTTTTCCAGTTCGTTGACGATTCGTCCCAGTTGCGCCAGGTTGCGCGACAACATCTGATCGTTGAGATTGCGGATATTGGAATCTTGAGCAATGAGGGAGTGTGCGATCACCATTTCGCCGACCATATCCACGAGGCTGTCGAGTTTGCGGATGTCCACCTTGACGAGGGTCTGGATTTGCGCATGAGCGGACTTCAAACCCGACGGCGCGCCCGTTTTTCCGTCGTCTTCCGTCGCGCCGGTTTTTCGGGAGGCGGCTGCCCCTTCGCTCCTCGCGGATTTGCCGTCAAGTTCGTCATCCGCCTGTTCCGTTTCGCGTTCCTCATTCACGGGACAGAGCGGCGGATGGATGGCCGTTTCCGCGAGAGGTTCTGGAGTCCGGGCCGTCTGGTTTGTGTCGGCAGGAACGACATTGGCCGGCGGCGGTGATGCGATGGTCTCTTCCTCGACGGCGCTCTGGATCACGGAAACCACCTGTGCCTTGAGTTCCTCGGTCGGCACGGTGAAGGATTTCAACGGTTTGATGCCGCCAAGCTGCAGTTCCATTTCGGTGATGAATTGCTTGAGAGCATCGCCGCCCCGCAGGATGAGGTTGATCACATCCGGGGTGATCAGCAATTTTTGTTCACGCACAAGATCGAGGAGCGACTCCAACTCGTGGGCAAGACGATTGATGGGTGTCAGGCTCAGGAACCCGGAACCTCCCTTGAATGTATGAAAGGCGCGGAAGATGGAATTCAACGTGTCGTTGTCGTCCGGGTTTTCCTCCAGGACGAGAACGCCCCGCTCGATGTTGTCCAGGTGTTCGTGCGATTCATGGATGAATTCGAGCAGAAGTTCCCGATCCTGTTCGACATCCATCGTCAGAGGGATTTCCGCTTTCAGCGAGAGCGGAGGGGGCGTCGCAACCGTCTGCTCGCCGGCGCGAGGCCGTCCACCTGGAAAACCTTGATCCGCCGCGGATCGGGGGCCTGGCCGCAGCGCGGAGGCGGGCGAAAGGGGCGCATCGGGATCTTGAAGGAGGTTTTTCATCTGCAAAAGGACTTGATTCAGCCACTCAAGATCTTCCGCCGTGAAAGGCTTGCCGGTTTCAACCAGGGTTGCCATGTCGTCGGCCGCGTTGCGCGCAAACTCATGGAACCGGACGATGACGGCATTTCCCGTTGATTCATCGCGAACATTGCCCAGCAGATCGAGGATGGGAAACTGTCCCTGATCCGAACCTGGTTCGGCCATCACGATTTCCATGGCCAGCTTGTCGAGCAGGCCCTGCACCTTCTCTGAGATGAGAACACCCATGGGTTGATGGTCAGTTTCACCCTCCGGTTCCGGCGGCATGGCAGGCGCCATGATCGTCCGAAATCATTGCCGGGGTGGGCTGAGGATCAAGAACCCATAGCAGGCGGGCCAAGCTGTTGTCAATGAAACGTGCAGAGAGTGCTTGATGGAGTCCGCAATCGTGCTAATTTGCATTTTCGGGCTGATGTCATCCTGGAAATATGCATTCGATTGCTGAGCGCGAGTACAATTACATCCGAAGGCTGGTCTATGAACACAGCCATATCCATCTCGGCGCGAACAAAAAGGAACTGGTTGTCGCGCGGGTCGGAAAACGGCTGCGCCATTTTCGGATGAACAGTTTCAGGGAATACTGCGCCTTGCTGGACTCGCCGAACGGGCGGGAGGAGGTGCGCGAACTGGTGGACGTGATCACCACGAATCACACCAGTTTTTTTCGTGAGATCAGTCATTTCGAGTTCTTCACGGAAACGGTCCTGCCGGAGTGGCGATTGCGGCTGCACGACGCTCATGAGAAACAATTTCGTCTGTGGAGCGCCGGCTGTTCCTTCGGAGATGAACCTTATTCGTTGGCCATGGTTCTGGCCGATTTTTTTTCGCAGGAACGCTCATGGACCTGGCAGGTGGAGGCATCCGACATCTCCGCCCGCGCGCTGGCGAAGGCGCGGCAGGCGGTTTATGAGGAGGAACGAATCAAGCCGGTGAAACCGGAATGGCTTCGGCGGCACTTTCAACAGGGGCTGGGGGCATGGGCGGGGCATTATCGAATCAAACCCGAACTTCAAAGCCGGGTGCGATTTCATCACTTCAATCTCCTTCACGCCCATTATCCTTTTGAAGAAGGATTCCACGCGATTTTCTGCCGGAATGTGATGATTTATTTCGACCGCGCCACGCAGGAGAAACTCGTCGCACATCTCGCAGCGCAACTGGCGACGCACGGATACCTTTTCGTCGGCCACTCTGAAAGTCTGATGGGACTGAAGCATTATTTGAAGAGCGTCCGCCCCAGCGTTTATGTGAAGACCGAGTGATTTTTCAATCCACGCCCTCCGGATGGTGGAATCCTTATTCCAGTTCCTCCCTCAACCCAACACATCATGAGTTTGATCGCGGGCAGTTTCAGCGAATGTTTCGTGGTGGGCGTTGGGGATGTCCTGGTCACCAACAACATTTTTGCCGAGGTGGCGACCTACTCATTGGGATCGTGTCTGGGGATCACCCTCCACGATCCAGTCGGTCGTATTGGCGGACTGCTGCACGTGATGCTGCCGGATTCCTCCATTGACCCGGCAAAGGCCCGGAAATCGCCCTCCAGATTTGTTGATACCGGCGTGCCGCTCCTCTTTCGTATGGCGTATCAACTCGGCGCTGAAAAATCCAGGATCGCGCTCAAGGTGATCGGCGGGGCAAGCGTGGGCGATCTGGAGGATTTTTTTAGAATCGGCGAGAAAAACTACGAAGCATTGAAACGGATACTCGACCGGGCCGGTGTGCTCATTCGCGCGGAACAGGTCGGAGGGGATGTCTCCCGCACGATTTTCTTGAGCGTGGCCACCGGAATTCTCAGGGTGAAAACACCGGGAAGGGAGGACCTGATGCTGTGAAGATGACGGATGCGCTGGCGCCTCCTGATCCTTATAAACATCTCGATATGGATTCCTCCCCCCATTATACACAAGTCCATTCAGACTCCCATCGGGAGGGGATAAACCCCTCCCCCACCTCGGAAATCCGGAATCTGTCTGAGATGCGTAGGGGCGGTCCCGCCTTGGCGGGACCCGCCCGCAGATGTGTATAATGAAAAGAATCTTGAGTTTGCGCCAGATCAAATTCTGTGGCAGGATCGCGCACATCCGCTTCCGGGACTGCCGGAAAAAGCCATTTCGATTATGAATGACGAAAATGATCCCGTGAGTGATCTTCGAACCAGCGTCGTCGTGAGCGCCGCGACGATGATGGTCACCGCTGACGCATCCCTGGCGCTGGTGACTCATCCGCTGGGGGCGTGCCTGGCGATCGCGATTTATGATCCCTTGACGCGTGTGGCAGGGCTGTTGCACGCGATGCTGCCCGATTCCGCAACGGACCCTGCCAAGGCGGAAGAAACTCCGGCGATGTTTGTTGATACCGGTTTGCCGGCGATGTTACAGACGGCTACGGATCAGGGCGCCGATCTTTCGCACGTGGTGCTCAAGGTTGTTGGTGGCGCTGCATTGCTGGACGACGCCGCGCCTTTTGCCATCGGCAGGCGCAATTACGAATCGCTGCTTAAAGCGATCAGCCATTACAACCTCAGGATCAGCGCCGAAAAGGTGGGCGACCAGGTCTCGCGCAGCGCAAGGCTGGATGTCGAGACGGGGATTCTCACGGTCGTCACGCCGGGGGAGGAGGATCTGACAATATGACGTTGGCGGACCAAATTCTGGATAAAACGTCGGACCTGCCGCCGGCGCCGATTGCCGCCTGCAAATTGATGGACCTGCTCAAACATCCGTCGCGGGACAATGTGGACGAGGTGGCGCAAACCATTCAGTACGATCCGTCGCTGACCGCGCGGCTGCTTCGTTGCGCCAATTCGGTGTATATGGGCGGGCGCGATCCTGTGGGTTCCGTGGAGCAGGCGGTTTTGCGCCTGGGTTACTGGGAAATCATGCGCCTGGTCTTGACGCTCAGCGTGGGAAACAGTCTGGGCCGGGAACTCCAGGCTTATGGCGTGAACTCGGTGGAGTTGTGGTATCACTCAATCAACGTCGCCGTGGCAAGCCAGAAACTGGCTGAATTTTCCAAGACGCCAACCGAGGAACCCTCGGTCGCTTTCACGGCGGGACTGTTGCACGACATCGGCAAGGTGGTGCTGGACCGATGTCTGCCGCAACACCTGATCCGCGACCGCGTCCGAAGAGGCGGCCTGTCGCTGACGGAGGCGGAGGCCGCCGTGATGGGCGTGAATCACGCGGAAATTGGAGGGCGTCTTTTGGCGCGTTGGAAACTGCCGGACCCCATCGTGCAGGCGGTGGCACATCATCATCAACCACAACGAGGCGTCCTTTCCGCCGTCGTGCATCTGGCGGATTGTTGCGTCCATGTGTTGGGGGCCTCCTACGGCTGGGCTTCGTTCGCCACGCGCTCGCAGGCCGGCATCAGCGAGACGCTTGGATTGACACAAAACGATGTCGAGCGCACCATCATTCATGTGCAAGGCGAATCGCATCGGATCAAGGAGTTCATGTCCATCGTATGACGGATCAAAAACGAATCAGGGTCCTCGTGGTGGATGATTCCCCCTTGGTGCGGCGGGTTCTCACGGACAGCCTCAACCACGATCCCCAGATCGAGGTGGTGGGGACCGCCGCAAACCCGTATGTGGCGCGCGATCAAATCCTGGCCTTGGAACCCGATGTCATGACGCTCGATATCGAGATGCCGCGGATGGACGGACTCACGTTCCTGAAAATCCTGATGCAACACCATCCCCTTCCGATCATCGTGGTCAGCACCGCGACCCAAAGCGGCTCAGCCAAGGCGCTTGAAGCCCTGCATCTCGGGGCGGTGGATGTGATCGGGAAGCCGGGCAACTCGCATTCGGTTGGCGAGACAGCGGAGCTGTTGGCGGAAAAAGTGAAAGCGGCGGCGACCGTAAATGTGCGAAAACGGGTTCCGCTGGCGAGCGATTCCGTCGCGCCTTCCCGTCTGACGTCCGCTCCCGGATACCATCCTCGGCAAATTATTCTGATAGGGGCGTCCACGGGAGGCACCGAGGCCATCAAGAACGTCCTGACAAAGCTGCCCCAGCGGTTGCCTGGCATTTGCATTGTTCAGCACATTCCGGCTTACTTTTCAAAGGCATTTGCCGAACGCCTGAACGCGCTTTGCGCCATGGAGGTGCGTGAAGCGACGGATGGCGACCGTGTGAAATCCGGCTTGGCGCTGATTGCCCCTGGCAACTATCACATGCTCCTGCAGTGGCACACGGACCACTATCGCGTTCATCTTAAACAGGGACCGCATGTCTGGCATCAGCGGCCGGCGGTGGATGTGCTCTTCGCTTCCGCAGCCAATTGCGCGAGTGAATTCGCCGTCGCCGCGCTTCTCACCGGCATGGGCGTGGATGGGGCGGATGGCATGCAAAAACTCAAGGAGAACGGCGCCCGCACCATCGCCCAGGACGAAGAAAGCTGCGTGGTCTTCGGAATGCCCAGGGCTGCCATTCATCTGGGCGTGGTGGATCACGTCGTGCCGCTCCAGCAAATCTCCGAGACGCTCGTCAAACTGGCCGCCACGCCGCACTCGAAACACGCCTGACCGGAATCAGTCCGGCAGCCAGTAGAGTTTCTGGTTGGCCGCCTTCACGCGCGTCGCCGGGATGTCCGACCCGCCGACCAGGAGTTGCGTCACCACGGCCTCCTTTTTCCTGCCCCGGACAATGAACCAGACCTGACGGGCCCGGTCCAACACGGGAAAGGTCAGCGTCAGTCGGGTCATCTTGAGTTGGGGCACTTCGCACGAAACCGCGTCGCGTTCTTTTTCCTGCAACGCCGTTGTGCCGGGAAAAAGCGACGCCGTGTGGCCGTCCGGACCGAGTCCGAGCAGGATCAAATCGAAGACCGTCGGATCGCCCACGATCCGTTGCAATTCGCGTTGATAACGTTGCGCGGCTTCCGCGGGATCCGGATGCGTATGCCATGAATGAAACCGATCCCCGAATGTCAAATTGTTGCGGCCGAGGGTATCCCGCACCATCCTTTCGTTGCTTGCCGAATCCGACGGCGCGACCCATCGCTCATCGCCGAGCCACCACTGGATTTTTTCCGCCAGGGAAGAGAGAGCGCCGCAGTCAAGTTCGCGGTTGAGCCGGACGTAAAACGGCGGCGGCGAGATTCCGCCCGAAAGCGCCACGTGAACCTTGCCGCGCGCCGCGACAGCCGTCTCCGCAAGACGTCGAAAATCCGCCGCAAGCGCGTCAAGCCACGCGGGTTCGTCGGGAAACTGGCGCGTCTCAATCATCGAGCACGGGCGCCCAGTATCGGCCGTCGCGATTCAGGAGGTGATCCGCCTCGTCGGGACCCATCGAGCCAAATGGATAAAGAGGAAGGTCCTTCCGGTTTTCCCCGGCCCATGCGTCATGAAGGCGGTCCACCCATTGCCATGCCTGCTCGACTTCATCGCGCCGTGTGAAAAGCGTGGACTCGCCGATCAACGCATCCACCATCAACCGTTCGTAAGCCTCCGGCAGATAATCTGAAAAATCCTCGCGATAACGGAAATTCATGTCAACCAGTTGGATCATGGATTTACCGGGCACTTTCGCGTTGAAATTGAGATGAATCCCTTCGCCGGGCTGGATTCGTATCCGGAGACAGTTGCGTCGAAGTTTTGGTCCGCAAATCGCCGCGAAAAGGACGGCCGGAGGGCGATGATAGACAACGTTGATTTCCGTAAATTGCCGGTAAAGCCCCTTGCCGGTGCGCAAGTAAAAAGGCACGCCCGCCCATCGCCAATTGTCCACTTCCAGCCGCAGCGCGACATAAGTTTCCGTCGTCGAGTCCGGCGCCACCCGCTGCTCTTTCCGATAAGCGGATATATGCTGCCCGTCCAGTAATCCGTCGCCGTATTGCGCGCGAACACTGCGTTTGAGCAACTCCTCCGGTTTTGAGATGGGGATGGAACGCAGGACTTTCACTTTTTCATCGCGGATGGACTCGGCATCCAGCGAGGCAGGCGGTTCCATGGCAATGAGGGTGAGCAACTGGAACAGATGATTTTGGAGCATGTCGCGCGTTGCGCCCGCGGCGTCGTAGTATCCGCCGCGCGCGCCGACGCCGATCTTCTCCGCCACCGTGATCTGGATGTGATCGATGTACCGTCGGTTCCAGAGCGGTTCATAAATCGAGTTGCCGAATCGGAAATAAAGCAGATTCTGAACCGTCTCCTTGCCGAGATAATGGTCAATGCGGAAGATGGCCTTCTCCGGAAAAAACTGATGGAGGCTCTGATTGAGCCGCCGGGCGCTGGTCAGATCCTCACCAAACGGTTTTTCGACAATCAACCGCCGCACATCCCTCGAATCCTCACGCGGGGCCAGGCCGGCGCGGCCAAGATTCTCGGCGATCGTTCCGAAATAGTTGGGGGCGGTGGCAAGGTAAAAAAGGCAGTTGCCGCCAAACGCCGCACTCTCCGGCAAACGTTGAAGCCGTTCTGCCAGGGTCCGGTAACCGTCCGGACTTTCGATGTCCGCCTGGTGATAATAAATATGGGGCGCGAGTTGCCGCCAGACCGCGTCGTCCACCGGCTGGGTGTGTGAAAACTGGTCGAGCGACGTCTTGAGTTCGCAACGGAACTCCTCGTCGGTCTTGGGACGCCGCGCGTAGCCGATGATGGCGCAGCCGTCGGGGATCTGGCAGTTCTTCTGGAGGTGATAAAACGCCGGGATGATCTTGCGCTGCGTCAGGTCTCCGGTGGCGCCGAAAATCACCACCGCCGTCGGCGCGATCTTCGCAGTCGTCGAGTCGAGCGTGCAGGTCTCAGTCTCGGAAACATTCATGGTCGGGAATTCCAGGACCCCACTCTTGCCCTCAGGGAACGCTTTTGTCAAAAGGCATTTCATTGCCGAGAACCGCTCGGGTGGCGGATCGGAATGCCGCCCAAACCGCAGCAGAATAAATGCGGATGAGACTCGACTTGGAAATTGATGGAGAGGCGGGCGTTTTTTTGCACGGATAACGAGGGAGAGAGGGTG
>JACQHZ010000252.1 GCA_016198745.1 Verrucomicrobiota bacterium | reverse complement strand
TCGCCTCCCTCGCTTGCCACCCTCTGCAGGGTGGGCGTTGATCCCCCATGTGGGGGACAGGCACCGCAGCGCCCTCCAAAATTCCTCCTTACGTCCGGATTTGGGACGAAAACAGGCCGCTGGCAGCCGGGTCCGCCCCGTCGGACGAGCGTCAGAGCCTGCCCCCGTGAAAATGGGGGGCTTGTCCCCCTCTGATGTTGGCTGTTTCCAAATCAAGAAATCGTGGCCTGCCACGTTCTTGAGAAACCATCCCCCTGTGGCGGGACGAATGGACAGGAAAAAACTACGATGTTAATTTGGTGGGTCACAGCAAACCGAAAAAACACGGGTTTTCTCCGGAAGGCATCGGCAAAATCTTCCCACCAAAAGTCGTTGGACTACTACAGCGTCACCGCCCTCAACGGCGCACGACAGACCCGTTCTTCTGACCCGTTTTCAAGGCGGCGCTTTCCGTTCCGCACTGTTGGCAACCCCCTTTCCCACATAACGCTCAAGTTCTCCTCCGAACAATTCTCTGATATTAACCGGCTCCCTTCGTACAATTACCACCACATCCTCCTTAAATTGGTAGTCAACCCTGAACTCAACGGCCAGATGCTTGATAAAGGAGAGGACGTTCCCGGTAGCAAATGTTACGTGAGAAATTCTATGGTCTTCATCTACGCCGTCAGACAATTCCAATCTCACTCCCTTTTTATCTACATCCGCCTTCCGACTGCTATTGATAAGAATGTTAACAAGCTCCTTCAGCGAAATATCCTGAAAGTCGCATCCTTTCAATAACACTATGGATAGGGTTTTCATTAAGGTGAGGCTTCCATGGCCACGGTCTAATTCACCCTTACTAGGTTCCCATTTCCTGAGCCATCTTCTCCATGCTTGGATAATGTCATTCTTGCCATTAAGGTCGAATTTCACGTTGCCGCCCTCAAGAAACTCTGGATTGCATTTACCCCATTCTGATCCTCCACATTTAGGTGGATCATCTAACATGTGTTTCAGTAGAAAATGAACAATTGCAAATTGATCATCATTATCCATTGCTCTGAAAAGCATCGGCATGGCCCTAATACCATACTTTCTAATCAACTCTGCCTTTTCCATGTCCGCCTCCCTTATCCAAACCACGCGCCCAACGAATGATCCATTCCATACAATAGATTCATTTTTGAGGCCATTGATTGCCGCCAAGACCCTTTTAGATTCAACAGTTTCCAGGCCATGAAAATGTTCACCATAAACCACGTCCATACACAATAGACCTATTACGATAGGTAGAATCCGCGATACCAAGGCAGGCATGGATGAATCCAGTTATGGCAACGAATAGGGATTCGCGATTGCAGGATTTCCAACGACATTACCGCCATCCCATTTTGCCTCAATTCCGGCTCTGGATTCCATCAATGTACCCGATCCGGCCGGTCTTGATGCCGGCGGCGTTGGCCTCGTCGGTGTCAATGTGCATGGCCAACCGGAAGTTGGGATGCACCCGGACCAGCACGTCGCCGAAGATCAACTCGCGGTCGCCTTCCACCCGCACTCGAACCATGTATTTGTCGCGCAATCCGAGGCGCAGGGCGTCCTCGGGAGCGAGATGCACATGGCGAAGGGCGCAAATGACCCCTTGATTGAGCGCGATCCTGCCGCGCGGCCCTTCCAGCGTGATTCCGGGCGAGTTCCGGACGTCGCCGGACTCGCGGATGGGCGCCTGGATGCCGAGCTTGAATTGCTCGGTCATGGCGATCTCGATCTGGGTTTCCTTGCGGGCGGGGCCGAGCACCCGCACGCGTTCGATGCGGCCCTTCGGCCCGATCAGGGTCGCCTGTTCCTTGCAGGCAAACTGGCCGGGTTGCGAGAGCTCATGCTCAACGGTCAGTTGATGCCCCTGGCCAAAGAGCGCCTCCACAAGTTCCTGCGTGAGGTGGATGTGGTGCGCCGAGACTTCGATGGGGACGGGGACCGGTTCCTGGTTCCGGAGGATGGCGGCGATGTGGCGTGAGTTCAGCACGCGAAGCGTCTCGCGGGCGATCATCCGCTCTTCGTTGGTCGGAACGACCAGCACATTCACCGGTGCGTTGGCGATCGAGATGCAATGGATGGCTGCCCCATTCGTCACCGCGCGATTCTTGACTTCATCGATCCGGATGCCCATCCCCTCCAATCCCTGGCAGGCCACGCTCCGCACGCCGGCGCTGCCCTGGCCGATGCCGGCCGTAAAGATCAAGGCATCCAACCCGCCCATGGCCGCCACGTAGGCGCCGATGTATTTGCGAATCCGGTAACAGAAGGTCCGGAATGCCAGGAGACAACGATGATCGCCTTCATCGGCCGCTTTTTCAATCTCGCGCATATCGTTGGAAAGCCCCGAAAGTCCCTTGAGACCGCTTTGGCGATTGATGAGATGATCCAGTTGATCGGCGTTCAATCCGTCCTTGCGCATCAATTGAACGAGGACCGCCGGATCAATGTCCCCGCAGCGCGTGCCCATGATAAGCCCCTCGGCCGGCGTCAGTCCCATGGAGGTGTCCACCGACCGACCGTGGTCAATGGCGCAAATCGAGGCGCCGTTGCCAAGATGGCAGGAGATGATCGAGAGTTCATTGTAGGGACGTTTGAGAAACTGGGCGGCTTTCAGGGACACATAAGCGTGCGACGTGCCGTGAAAACCGTAACGCCTGATCTTTTGGTTTTCATAATAGTCATAAGGCAGACCGTACAGATATGCGTAGGGCGCCAGCGTATGATGAAACGCCGTGTCGAACACCGCCACATGCGGCGCGGTTGCGAAAATCCGTCTTGCTTCGCGGATGCCCAGGACGTTGACCGGATTGTGCAGGGGCGCCAGGCCGGCCAGCTTCTCAATCTCGGCAAGAACCTCGTCGGTGATGACCACCGGATTGGTGAACTTGTCCCCGCCGTGAACCACGCGGTGGCCGATCGCCGTGATCTCATCGGGCGAGCGAATGACGCCGGCGCCAGCGGCGCTCAACCCGGCCGCCATGTCGGCCAGCGCTTCGCGATGGCCGCCTCGCGGCAGATTTCGCACAACCTCACCGCGGGCGGAACGAAAGGTGTGGCGGGTGCCGTCCTCGCCAATCTTCTCAACGCTCCCGCGCGCGCCCCCGTTTTCATCGCCCGTGTCGAACAGATCGTACTTCAGCGACGAGGAGCCGCAGTTGATCACCAGGATCTTCATGGGTTCATCGCTTTTCAGGTCGAAACCGAACGGGTCCTCGCTTTTTTGAAACGCGGAAGCCGCCGTCTGCCGGTTCTCCACGGCCGCCATTTTTTTCGATCGCTCGGATATGATCCTGGAAAGAAATTTGATTGCGGGCGGGTGGCTGACCAGGATGGTGGAGAAAAGATCCTGGGGGATGAGCAACGCCTTGCAGGGACTCAACCCAATGACATCCGCCGTGGTTCGGTCGCCGGTCATCAACGACATCTCCCCGAAAAGATCGCCGGCCTTGATGACCGCAATCTGATGTTTCTCGCCGCGCTCATCAATGGTCGCGACCTCGGCCTGGCCGGCGAGCAGGATGCCGAAGCAGCGGCCCTCTTCGCCAAACTCGATGATCGCCTCGTTCCGCTCGAAGGTCGCGACGCGCGACGCCGCAACCAGCGCCGCCAGCCGGTCCGCCGGGAATTCCTTGAAAAGCGCCACTTGATTTTGCAGAAACTGAACGACATCGGTTTTGCTCATGACAGGTCTCCTTGAGAAAGGTTGCTGGATGGTTGCAAAAGATCGCGCAATGATCCAATGGAAAACCGCGCAACCGTCTCCGTCCTCCATCGCGCTTGCGGCTTGAAACCCAACCGACATCATGCCAGGTTTTGCGTCTGTCACTCTGAAGCAGCATCCGCGCAATGAACCTTTATGTGGACCATTGATTCCTGGTACCGTGAATCGCGCGCCAGGTCCGAGGCGCAGACCGCGCAGTGCCGCGGCATGGCCGCGCTTTTCCTGAAAACCCTTCAAGATCATCTTCCCGGCGTGCCGCGCGATGAGATCGTCCGGCGCCTGCAAAAACTGAACCGGGAACGCCTGGATGCGGTTCCCGATCTGAACAAGTATCCGGAATTGCGCGGGATGCGCGAACTGGTGGATGCGGAATGGCGCGGAGCGCGGGACGGGGCGGGCCTCGACGATGCCTTGTGGGCGGCGCATTGCGATCAGCTTTATTATTATCAGCGTTATGTCGCCGCCGGCAAAGCCGGTCCCATCGGCTGCAGCTACGTCTATTTCCCGACAAGCGAGCGGGGACCCATCCTGGCCAACAACCTGGACTCCTCTCCGGAGGAACCCTTTGCCCCGCCCGCGTGGCCGGCCCTGTCCGAGCATCTCATCATCGGAAACGTCTCCTCCGGCGTTTTTCTGGACGAAGATCCGCCCGAAATCTTTCCCGCACCCGTTTATCGGCTGGTGGGACGATATTGCCGCAACACGAATGAGGCCGTGGAGATGCTGCAGCGATACAACTATTTCTGGGGACCAACCAACATCCTGGTCATGGATCGCCAGCATCACGTGGCGATGATCGAGAAAAGCTCCTGTCGAATGGGCGTTCGCCGCTCGACGGACGGTTTCGGTTTTATCACCGCCATGACGGCACAGGAACCCTCCATGAAATCCTTCCTGGCCGACCGTCGCGCGGCTTCCGTCAAGGCTCGCAACCTTCCGGCAAACAACACCGACGTCATCTACTGGCGGGCGCAGGACCGCCGCGCGGCGCTGATGGACGATCTCCTTGCCGAGGCGCGCAACAACCCGACCGTGGAAGGTCTGCGGCGCATCATTCAGTTCCGTTCCCCGGAGCGCGGGAACGTGTGCGGCAACGGCGATCCGCTTTTTCCGGGAGGACCCCCGACCGAGCACACGCTCAAGACCACGATCTGGCTCCTGAAAGATGGCCGCGCGATGTGGTGGGCGCGTGAAGGCGCCAAACCGTCTTTCGAGAATCGCAAGCTCGACATTGAATTCAAGGATGTCTGGCGGTGGGACTAACCCAGCGCCAAAACGCCTTTCCGGTTTTGGAAGGCGGTGTTCCCGAACTCATGCCAGCCTGCCTGTCTGCGGTGCGTCTGGCTGCGGCTGAGCTTTCCGTCCGGCAAAAGCCGACGAGGGTGAAATCCCAGGCTTGACATCACCCGGCATCATATTTACGTTGTAATTATGACTGAGATCAGGTTTGAGTGGGACGAGGGGAAAAACCATGATAACCAGCGAAAGCACGGCGTCTCGTTCGAGGAAGCCCGCACGGTGTTCTTCGACGAGCGCGCGGTAGAGTTTTTCGACGAGGAGCATTCCGAATCGGAAGAACGGTTTCTCATGCTTGGACTCAGCGCAAAATTACGCGTGCTCATGGTTTGTCATTGTTTGCGCGAGGGTGGCGATGCGATTCGCATCATCTCCGCCCGCAAGGCGACCCGGAATGAACAAAAACACTATCCATGGAGTGAAACATGAAGACCGAATACGATCTGACCAAGATGAAGCGGCGGCGGAATCCCTACGCCTCGCGCCTGAAGAAACAGGTGACCATCCGCATGGGCACCGACATCATTGAATACTTCAAAACCCTGGCGCAGCGCACCGGCATACCCTACCAGAACCTCATTAACCTTTATCTGCGGGACTGCGTCGATCACGAACGGAAACTCAATATGAAGTGGGCGGCATGAATCGCTTGGAAGTCGATCTTCAGTTGTTACAGTCGCCGGTAGATGCCAAATCCGCACGGGCCGGCCACGCGGAACATGGTAAATTTCATAGACGCAATGCAGGATCACGCCGGGCTTCTGGATGTTTCGCAGCGCCTGTTCTATACATCCGCGCATAAATAAATAATTCGACATTATCTTCCCCATCTTTCACACTTTTAACCTTGGAGGGCGACGCTCTGTCGTCGCCTTTCCTCTTTGCCCTGAGCGCGCTTCGAGGTTGGCGCTGACGGAGTAGCGCCCTCCATGCGCTCTCTGCATCCTGATCCAAAACGAATCATGTCGCGTTATTTATGCGAGTCTATATAGCAGCCGGTCGGACTTGCCCCCCGACAGGCTTCTAATACCCTCGGCGGTCGCCAGCGTGATCGTTTCTTTGTGGCTCCACCGCCTTCGCCCGCGCAGCCATCGCGCCAGCCTCCGCCGTCGCTGAGCTTGGGTCGTTGGCTCCTTTAAATTATGTTTGCTTATCCCGATCCAACAGAGGTTGCAAAATCGTCAGGACGTCCACGATTTCAAGATCTTCCCGAAGAGCTTCAAAGGCGAATCGGGGCTTAGGTTGACGCAAATGCGCCGTTGCGGGATTCCCCTCCACCCTGAAAAGGCGCAAAGATGAGATTTTTACCGCAAAGAGCGCAAAGGACACAAAGAATCTGACGTTTTTGTCCTCTTTGCGTTCTCCGCGTTCTTTGCGGTATACCGCTTCCGCATAAGCACCCGGCACAAATCCGGTTTTGCCGTTGCATTTCATTCACGCTTCCTCACCTGACTCCCAACGTTTCTGTGACACGTGTCACACAATTTTTGTTTGTTCACCCTGCCTTGACTGTTCTTGCGATCATCTTTTCGATTTTCAAGCGGCCACGAGAAGCAGCAGTCCGTTGTAATGGAAGGCGCAGAGAGGCGCCGTTTGCGCCCGCCGTCAGGCTTGCCCCGCGATCAGCGGTGCGATGGCAATGCCGGCGACGGAACGGGCGCATCGGGCGGAAACAACCGGTCCGAGGCCGACTGACAGGCGTAATACTCTCCGGACTTGAACACGGCGACCGGCGTCAATCGCTGTTTTGCCGCGCGAACCTGGCCGCACACATCCCGCAACTCAAACCGCCCATCCTCCAGCCGCAAAAGGACGATGTCCGCTCGACGCCCCGCTGCGAGGAGGCCGAATTGGTCCGCCCGTTTCATGGCCTTTGCAGGCGCATAAGTTGAGGCATGGATGACCCTGGCCAGCGGCATGCCGAGATGAAGAAACTTGCTCATCGTGGTCGGCATGTCGAAGACAGGGCCGCGCAGGTTGAACTGATGAATATCGGTGCTGATCGTGTCCGGCCAGAAACCGTGTTCCTGGCACGCCGGCCCGGCCAAGGCCCACGCAAAGGCGCCAACCCCATGGCCGACGTCGAAGAGAACCCCGCGATCTCTGGCCTGGCGCATGGCAACGACGGGCGCTCCGGTGTCCTGCGCGTAACCATGATCGGGATTCGGATGATAGAGATGCGTGTAGATGTCGCCCGGACGCAACGCGGCCAGGACCTCCTCCAGCGGAATTTGCGACGCCGCATGATGAACCATGCACGGCAACCCGGTTTGTTCGGCGACTTCCATTGCCCCGCGCAATCCCGCCCGTTCGTTTTCAACTCGATGGTTGGCCAGGGCCGCCGTCAAACGCGCCTTGACTCCGATCAGGCGGCAGGGATGTTTCCGGAGGCAAACGCATGACGAAGGGACGTGAGCGTAACGCGCATCGTTGAGTTCGCCCATGTAAGGAGGCACTTGCGGATGCCCCTGCAGGCAGCCGATGATCGAGATGTTCAACAACGCGAAAACATCCTCCCGCGCCCGGGAGACGACGAACTGATGAAACGTCTCGTACGTCAGCGCGCCCGCCGTTCCCGCGTCCAGCAGAGTTGTTACCCCGGTGCGCAAACCGGCTTCATCCGGCGTCACTGAAAAAAGCCCCATGCCGCTGAAAACGTGGGTGTGCAGGTCAACCAGACCGGGCGCGACGATCAATCCCCGCGCATCGAGGATGCGTTCGTTCTGTTCGGGCAGATTGACGCCGAGCTCCGCAATCGCACCGTTGTGGATGCGCACATCGGCTTCCGCGGCGGGGCCGCCGCTGCCGTCATGGAGTTGTCCGTGTCGAATAAGATAACCGCTTTTCATTGGCATCGTCACCGCTCATCAAAGCAATAGAACTCGAACCCTTGAGCCGCAACGGTTGCATATCGCGATGCGCCGCGCAATGACATTGACGAACCTCTCCGGCAGGCTACGCTGCCGGTACAACACCGCCGCCGTGAACGTTCCACTCCTCGATCTCCGCGAACAACACCGACGACTCGAACCGGAGTTGCGCGCCGCCTTTGACCGGGTGCTTGCGCACGGCCAGTTCATTCTCGGTCCGGAAAACGATCTCCTGGAAAAGGAGGTTGCCGCCGTTTGCCAGGCGCGTCACGCCATCGCTTGCGCCAGCGGTTCCGACGCCCTCCTGCTCGCGCTCATGGGCTTTGGAATAGGTCCCGGCGATGAGGTCATCACCTCGCCCTACAGCTTCTTCGCCACCGCGAGCTGCATCGCACGCATCGGCGCCCGCGCCGTCTTTGCCGACATCACACTTCCCTGCTATAATCTCGATCCGTCAGAAGTCCTGAAAAAAATCTCGCCGCGCACCCGGGCCATCATCCCCGTCCATCTCTACGGCCAGAGCGCGGAGATGCGTCCGTATCTCGACGAAGCCCGCCGCCGCAATATCCGCATCATCGAAGACGCCGCCCAGGCCATTGGCGCGCAGCACGAGGGAATGCCGGTGGGCGCGCTCGGCGACGTTGGTTGCTTGAGCTTTTTCCCAACCAAAAACCTTGGAGCGCTCGGCGACGCCGGCATGTTGCTCGCCAACGACGACGAGCTTGCGGAAAAACTGCGCGTGCTGCGCGTCCACGGCGCCAAGCCCAAGTATTATCATCACGTCCTTGGCGTCAACTCGCGCCTCGACACGCTCCAGGCGGCTTTCCTTCGCGTGAAACTTCCCCACCTGTCCACATGGGCCGAGGCCCGCCGCCGCAACGCGGAATTCTACAGTCGCCAGCTCATTCAGGCCGGACTGGCTGAGTCACCGGCGCCTTGCCGTCAACGCCGGGACGGTTCGCCTGGCGAAAGACCGCGTTTTCCCATCCTGCTTCCCGCGGCATGTCAGAGCAACCACGTCTATAATCAATTCGTCATCCGCGTCCGCAATCCCGTCGCGCGCGATCCGCTCCGCGAACATCTCCGCGCCGCCGGTATCGGCGCCGAAATTTACTACCCCGTTCCTCTCCACTTGCAAAAATGCTTTTCACCCTGGGGCTATCGCGCCGGAGACTTTCCGAACAGCGAACTGGCCAGCGCCTCAACACTCGCCCTGCCGATTTTTCCCGAACTCGTCGAAGCGCAGTTGCAATACGTCGCCAAATCGGTTACTCTGTTCCCATGGTCCGACTACTGATCCGCGCTTTTCATCCTGATGGAGCCAATGCGACCAAAGTCGCCTGGGTTGCCTGTTGCCTCTGGTTGTTCCATCCAACGGGCTGCGCGCCGACCCTCGCGGCAGCCCCCCCTTTGCCGACCGACGACGCCATCGAGACCTTCATCAAAGACAAGATGCCCGCCCATCTGAAATTTCGTTGCATCGAAAAGAAATCGCACCAGGCTTCCCCCGCGAAAAGCCGGCTTCACGTTCTCCTCACAGTGGCCGCGGTCGAGTCTTTGTTTCAGGACGCCACCCAGGACGCGGTTTCCGAAGCCGCCGGTTCGACTCCGGTGCCGGCCAACATGACTCCGCCCACCGTTCTCAAAAAACTTCACGGCGCAGGCGAAATCATGGACCTCCCGGTTGACGTGGAATTCAAGCAGGAAGGCGACCAGTGGATGGCGGCGGCTTTCGATGACAAGCAACAACTCGCCAGCCTCGGCAAACCCATGGGCGCTTTTAAAATGGGCGCCGTGGTGTTGGGGACATCGGACGCGCGTCGCGCCATGCAGCAGTTTCTCAAGGACATCCAGAAGCAATCCGCCACGAAACAGCCTGCAGCCAAAACACCTGCGCCCCAGCCCAAAAACCAAAAGACGGATGCCTCGACCCCGGACATGCAAAAGGCGGAATCGGCCCCAATCGAAACAGCCCCCACTGTCGCCGCTCCCGCGACGCCGACGGCCGAGCCGACGGCTGCCGAGCCGCCGAAATCGGATCGTGAAGCCTACAAGGAATTGGAAAAAGTCTTTTATGCGGTGGAATCCGACGATGACAAAAAGGCGGATGAGAAAAAGCTGCAACGGATCGAATCCAAGGCTGAAGAACTGCTTGCGGCCGCGAACAACGATGCGGACATCAAGAAATTCCGCCAGCGATCCCTGGCCGACATCCTTGCGTTGGCGCAGAATTACCGCGACGCATCGCGTCAGGCGAAGTTTCAGGATCAGACCACCACGTTCAAGGTTCAGGTGATGTGCGACACTTATGCGGACGCCTTCAAGTCCCTCGCCAACGGCGACATCAATGGCGCGCGCATGCCCATGAAACGCGCCCACGAGAAACGCCAGGAGGCGCGCGCCAGTTTCGTCAAGTAATCCGCAGGCTTGAACCCGCTTCGATCGTGCGATACGCTTTCACCCCATGGACCCGACCCGCATTTCTCACCGGTTTGCCACAGCGCGACGTAGCCGCAACCAACGAACTTGTCCCCCCT
>JACQHZ010000251.1 GCA_016198745.1 Verrucomicrobiota bacterium | reverse complement strand
TTGCCCGCGCCGTTGGGACCGATCAGCCCCACCCGTTCACCCTCCGCCACCGCAAAACTTACATCCCGTAAGGCGGTTGTGCCGTCGGCATAACAATAATTCAGTCTCCGGACCTCGAATGCGTTCATGTCTTCCATCCCCGCGCGCACATGGCGGCATGGATTCGCTCGGCGCGTTCAGAGGAGCGAACGAACAGATGGGCGACAACCGTAGCCAGCGACCGCCAGACAGCCATCCGGCCGCGGGCAAAGGAGCGGCTTTTCCGCGCCCGGAGCATGCGCTCCATTTCGTCAACGAGCAGAAAGAGATAGCGATGCATGAGGGCCAGCGTGGTCACGAACAAGGACGACACGCGCGCGCGCCATAGCGTACGGAGAATGTCAGAAAAGCGCGTTGTGCTGGAAAGCAGCACCATGCAGAAAAGGCAAAGAGAGCTTTTGACCAGCATGGCTGCAAAAATCCGAAGGCCATCCGGTTGCAGCAGGGAAAGAAGCGCGACGCTCAGCGCGAATGGCCCGGCCCAGAGAAGCTTTCCGGCAAGTTGAACCGCCGGAATACGGGACAACGCGGCAATCAGCAGAAGCGCCGCGCCGCACGCCGCATCAGCAGACCAGGCCGTTTTGGGCAACAGCACGACGATGAAGACAAATGCCACCGCCCCGACCAGTTTGACCGCCGCCGGAAGCCGATGAATCGGGCTTTGCCGGTGCTGATAGCCCGCGCCGGGATTTCCCTGTGACGTCAAAGGGCGGGCCAGCAACCAGGCCAGAATGAATGCGATGACAACCCCCGCACATCCCGCGACGACGGTTGACAGCGCAGAGGAAGGAAGGCCAGGGATGGCGTAATTGGAAAGCGGCGAGGAAAAGATCGGTCGTGCCGCGGTCTTGTGTTCAACGCCCAGGATGCCGGCGACTTTTTCCAAACCATCCGGCCACCCGCATGCAAACGGCGCGACAAACACCGTCAATCCGATCGAGACCAGAAAACCGTAAACCGTCAGTTCCCCGTAGCGCGGCTGAAAATCTGATTGCGCGCGCTCAAGGAGCAATTCCGGGCGCACACGCGCCACCGCCGCGACAACAAGGGTTGTGATCAGAGCTTCAACCGCGCCGATCAGGATATGAATGCCGGTCATCGCGGGGAAGGCTGCTCCCCAGACGACGGTTCCCGACAAGGCGAGTTGACCGGCGCAGGAAATCGAAGCAGCAACCGTGGAACACCAGGAGGCAAAGGCGGTCGCAAAGAGACGGGTTCGAAGACTGTCTCCGGCGGCCCGACACAAGACCAGATACACGCTGTAACCGACACCGGAAGCGACCAATGCCATGTTGAAGATGTTCGCGCCCAGCGCCGTCACGCCGCCGTCCGCGAACATGAAGCATTGAAGAATCAGAACCGCACTCAAGACCAGGACCGCTGCGCTTGGACCAAGCAGGACAACAACGAGAACGGCCCCGATCAAATGGCCGGAGGTTCCGCCGGCAACGGGGAAGTTCAACATCTGCGCCGCAAACACAAAGGCCGCCGCCAGGCCGATCAGCGGCACGCGACGGGGCGCAACGGCGCGGCGGACACTCCGCAAAGCCATCCCCAAACCGACCGCCGCAAGGACGCCGGTCGCCATCGCTGTCTTGGCGTCAATGAATCCATCCGGTATGTGCATGTTTCTCCGCCTTTTCACCTGCGGTTCCCAGACAGTCGCCCTCCGGCGACATGCCCTTACCTTGCAAATTCCTTCCCGGTGGTTGTGACCGTCAATTTTCCATGCTTGACGCCCTTGGCCGCGATCAGCCGGTCCGCGACCTGCTTCACGGCATCCGCGCGCCCGCGCACGGCCAACACTTCCATGCAGTTGTGATGATCCAGATGCACGTGCAGGGTTGCGATGATCAGGTCCTGGTGATCGTGCTGGATGTCTGTCAGAAGCGCCTGGATGTTGCGCTTGTGGTGGTCATAGACCAGCGTGATCGTGCCTGCAATTTCGTGATTCCCCATCTGGCCGTGGTGTTCAACAAGACGCGCGCGCACCATGTCGGCGACCGCCTGCGAACGGTTGGCATCCCCTCTGGCCTTCAACAGGGCGTCGAGTTGGCCGACCAGATCGCCCGCCATCGAGACGCCGAACCGGCAGAGAGCCTGTTTTTTCATGGTGTTACCTTTTTTAAAAAAGGTAGCACGCGCGAAGGACGTTTGTCAATGATCCGTTTGCCGCGCTTTTCTATCCCCGCTTCTTCCGGAGCGCCGCCCTGGTTTCCTTCTCCAGTTTCCGCAGTTCCGCTTCCAAGAGTTTCCGCTGCTCCGGTCGGACACGGTCGATGAACAACACGCCGTTGAGATGATCCAGTTCGTGTTGAATGGCGCGACTCAAAAGTCCCGTGGCGATAAATTGAAGCGGCGCCCCGTCCAGTCCCATGGCCGCGACGTGGATCGTTCCCGCGCGGGCGACTTCCAGGCTGATGCCGGGGAAGCTGAGGCACCCCTCGCTTCCCTTCTCTTCCCCTTCGCGGCGGGTGATCCGCGGGTTGATCAGGACAATGGGCATCATTGGTTCCACGGCCATTTCCGTCACCCCGACAAACATCTGCGAGGGACGATCCGTTCCGCGAACGTCAATCACGGTGAGCTGCAGCGCGCGGCCGATTTGTTGGGCGGCCAGACCGACCCCGCGCGCCGCTTGCATGGTCTCGAGCATGTCCTGAGCGAGCCGGCGGATGGCGCCCGTCATCTCCTTGATCTCGGCGCCTTTCTGCCGAAGGACGGGATGTCCATAGCGAATGATGGGTAGAATCATGAGAAAACCGTTTTGACTACCACAAAGGGGGGAAGATCACAAAGCCAGATTGAATCAAAACTCCAAAAGATGGGGCGGGTTGGATTTTTTCTCACAACTGCGGCGTTCATGCACGTGCACGACGCGATCCGCTGTCTGCGAGCCGGGAAGCACGTGTTGAGCGAAGTCGCCGCCTGCTGGACCATGGCCGAGGCTGTGGCGCTCCACGAGGCCGCCCACGCCTCGAATCACACCTACATGCCGGCCGAGAACTACTCGAAAAGATCGGCGTGAGTGCCAAGTCTTTCGAAAGTCACCGTGCCTGGTTCAAATTTATAAATCAGCAGCCAGTCCGGTTCCAGATGGCACTCGCGACGTCCGGCGTAGGAACCTTTTAATGGATGGTCTCTCAATCGGGGATCGAGCGTTTCCCCGTCGCAGATCCTGCGAATCACTGTTTTGAGTTTCTCCAGGTCTTTGCCGCGTTTTTTCATCAGTTTGACGTCCCGCTCAAACTGATTGCGATAAATGGGCTGCCGCATCAAATCCCCAACTTTTTGAACATATCGTCAGCGTCCCGGCAACGCACCAACCCCTCTGCCCGGTCGGTTTCCTCGAACGCTTTTCGCGTGGCGGCATTGGGAATCTTCACTTCAAAAGGCAGCCCTTTCTGCAGGCGGACCCGCCGATAAAACAGTTCGATGGCCTGGGTGGCGGTCAGCCCCAGGCGATGGAAAAGCCGCTCCACGCTCGCTTTCAGCGACGGTTCAATGCGCGCCCGGATCATTGCGGTTTTGGCCATTTCAACTCCTTCTTCCAACAATGTATCTCAAACGGGATACAAGGCAAGAAACTTTAGGATGGGAATTTTGATTTTGGGGCTTGCCCGGAGCGGGGGCGGAATCCGCACGCGCTTCCGCTCCCACAAGGAGTCAAACGCCGACATGGAAGAGTTGTTGGGAAGCACGAAAAAAACAAGCGCGTTATTTTTCCTTGAACAGGTCCACCAAGGTTTCTTCATGCGCCTGGGATGGCTTGGACATCCGGCCTTGCTCGTCTTGATAAGTCACCCAGAAGTAAAATTTGATCGCGGCTCTCAGTCCCACAACCAGAACCCCGCTTTTGGCGCCCGAAGCCGTCATGTTCACCGCTCCCCGTCCGTCGGCATGCGCGCTCACCCAGACAAAGTGGTTCTTCGCTCCTTCTGCTTCCTTGAAGTAAACATGAATCCGGGCGCCATCCGGCGATTGTTTGGGCGGTTCGAGCCGGGTGATCGTGGTGGCGTTGCCCACGCCATCCCGTTCCATTTGTTTGATCGGATTCGGCAGATCGGCGGATCCTTTGGGCATCGGCATGCGGAGCTTGCTGATCCGCACGGCCTCCTCGGTTGCATCTTCGGGAGCATCGTATTCGGCATACAATTTGCCGAACGCCACGGTGTCGGAGGGAACTGGCTGCACGTCGTTGACATAGAGAATATGGCTGCGCTGTTCCACGACGATTTTCTCCAGCGTTAATGGCAAATCCACGATGCCATCCCCGTCGTGCGAACCCCACCAGGTCGTGCCGTGTTTGCGATAGCTGTCGTAACCCGTGTGGCCCGGCAGTTCGAACCGCAGGTAGCGCCAGCCGTCAAAGTTGAAGCTGCTCCAGGAATGAATGTCGTCGCAGTTCCACTGGTCCTTGGTGCCGACGCTGATCCAGCGTTCGCCTTTCGCGTCGCGCAAACAATACACCACGCGGCCCCAGTCGCTGGCGCCTTTCACCCAAAGACCCAGATGCGATGGCGCGCCCTTCAACTCCACGGGCCGCCTCGGTTTCAATACGCCGTACCACGGCATCAGTTCATGGATGGTGTCCTGCTTTTCGAGCTTGGAGACGAGCACGCGGGATGGTGTAGCAGCGCTTCTGTGAAGCGCCGAGTTGTTGTCGGTTTCAGATGACCCGCGCTTCACAGAAGCGCGGCTACACTCGACATCTTCGGCAATACCGGCGCTGAACCTGCCGGGATAACGGAAGGTGTCGAAATTGTTGCTTTCGTACGTCAAGTCGCGCTCGACGGCGTGCTTCCAGGCGCCACCCCCAAGATCCGCCGCAACCATCGCACCCGCCGCCGGACTCGCGTCCGAATGATCGGGTTCGCCGACCTCGGCGGAAACCACTTCACCCGCGCCCGTGACATAAAGCGCCGAAGAGTCCGTGATGACCGTGACCTTTTTGTCCTGGCTCTTCACGATTTTCGTGTTATTCATCGCGTCCGTCACGCTGACCTCCGCGTCGGCGGCGAATGTGAGCGTCACGGGACGTTTGCCGCGCACCGTCCACAGCGTATAGACGTTGCCTTTGGGACTTTTGAAACGCAGGCAGTACGTGGTGAGGGACCCGGTTTTCAGCCAGCCGTCGAAGTTGCCCTCGTTCAATTTGTCCGTCATCGTCGCATAAGAGGCGTAGGCCGGCTTGGGATCGCAGTAAGGAATGCGCCGCTGAATGCCGCAACCGCCGTAGTGTTCCGATCCGACCCAATCGCCGCAGTCGAACGCAAACCACCCGGAATAAAAACGCTTCACCCCATAAGCCATGCTGATCAATGTGAAGCGATCCTGGATATCCATCTGTTCGCGCCAAGTCAACGAGCCGACTTCGGTGGGAAAGAACGGTCCTTCAATGTAGTACAGTGCCGGGTCGGAAATTCCCGCCTTGGCGAATTCGCTCTTCAATTCATACAGGCGGTGCAGACTGATCTGGTGCAATTGTTGTTCGGGAAGACGCTCGAAACCGGCATTATCCAGCGCCGTGCCGTCAATGAGATTCTTCGGGAAACCAGCCTTGAGAAGCGGAATGACAAACAGCGGATCGCCCCATTCGATCAGGACTTTCAGATTCGGCGACGCCTTCCGGAAGGCCTCAGCCAAACTCTTGGCCGTCCCGAAATGCATCTGAAGACTTTCCTTTTCTTCGGGAGTCAATTGATAACCGGGTTCGCCCCAGTATTCAGGATAGTTGCCGGAGGTCAAACGAAGGCTCATGACCGATTCCCCAAAGAGCGCAACAAAATCGGGCCGATGCTTCTCGGACACTTTCTGATACGCCCTGGTGATTTCCTGGACGGCTTCATTCTGATACACCTCGCATTTTTTGGGATCGAACGGTTCTTCCTTGGCCCAACTCTGCGGAACGCCGAAATAGTTGCCCGCAATTCGTCCCCAGTGTTTCTCGACCAAAAAATTGTTGGTAAGGCCGCGCGACGGTTCCAGGCTGTAGGTCGTGGCGGTCCTGGCGCCGGCCTTGGTCATGAGTTCGGCGGTGCGTTCGGCCTTCGGAGTATAGTGCCCTCCGTCATAACTCCAGTATCCAAACAACGCGCCCTTGCCCTCGGTCCATTGGACGGCCCGCGTGTCAGGCGCAAGACGAACGAAGGATCGTTTTTCGGCCCATTTTTTGCCGGCGACCACCCTTCCCAGGGTGGTCTCGCCCATGATTTCCAGCGTGGCGGAAATATCGTGGTATCCGTTGAGTTTTACAGGCACGGAGAATTGGATCTTCGCGGACGCCCCCTTCGCGATGACGACAGGTTTTTCCTGTTTGGTCTCCTCGATTCCATCGTAACTTTTCGTGAGCACGGTCATTTTGCCCGTCTGATCCGTGTCGGTGTTGTTTGAAAGAGCAGCCGTATAACCTGGAATTTCAGGCGCAGTCCACACATGGCCGAATTTGTCCGGTGAAAAAGTGAATTCGACCGGCGCTTCGCCCAACGTTGCCGCATAGACGTGCACTGCCGATGGCCTTCCACCCTGATGCCAACCGTACTGCGCCGGATCGGGGTAGTAACGAAACTGATAAATCTTTTTGGTCAGTTCCACCTCGACAACATCCATGTCGGAAAATGACGAAAGACGGCCGGGATCCAGTGGAATTTTTATCAGCCACAAGTTTGCCTGGCGGCCGTTGCTCAGCGTAACGGGAAGAGACGTTGCCTCGGCACTCTTTGCTGTGGCAAGGCCACCTTGGGAAGGGTGGGCAGTGGCCAGCGGAACGGTTGCTTCAAAACTTTCCGGGAACCCCGCTGCGGGACGAAAGAACATCGCGGTAATCAAGGGGATATGATCCTGTTCGTCGTCCGAAGCGGCAATCAAATACAAGCTGTCGTATTGGCCGTTTGGAATCCGGAGCTGGATGCGCGCCGGATCCCGAAACATGCTGCCGCCCCAGGGCTGTTCAAAAGCCACCTTGTAATCCTCCGAGTTGGCCTCCCGATAGAGGCTCCTGCCCACGGCGACATGGTCGTTTCCTTCCGGGTTGACGCCGGAGAAAACAAAAGGGATGTCGTTCACCCGGACGATTCGTTCGGACCGAGGCAACGAATCAGGTTTGACGGAGGCTTTCCGGATCAATTCCCGCGCATTGGCGTAGCCCGCGAGGCGGATTGGGAGGAAATCTTTTTCGGGTTCAACGGATTTTGTGATTTCGTATGTCGCAAGTTGGACCCCCTGGCTCAACTCGATCCTGGTAAAACCTTCCGGATTGATTTCCGGACTTTTCTTTTCAGCAACAAGGCGGTCGTCGAGCCAGAATCGGACGTGTCCCTTGCGAAGTTCAACGCGAATTTCGAGCCACTTAACGTTATGATCCGGAAGCGCGGCCATGTCCTGCTCGATGCGGATGCGATAAGCTTCGGGCCAGCCCGGCAAAATCTTGGTGTAAGACCGGAGCGTGTAATCGAAACCATTGGAAAAAGGACAACCCCAATCGAGTTTTTCAGTCAGCGTCTTGATATCGTGCAAAGGCTGTCCATTTTGCTGCGCAACGGCGCTGATCTTCTCGGAATCTTTTACCGCCGTCAGATGGAATGAAAATCCCGGATCTTTGGGGGCCTTTTTTGCCAGAGAAAAAACCGCCGATGCGTTCGGGAGAACATCGGTCCGGAGCCGGACCAACGCCCGCAGCTCATGGTCGCCGGTGTAATGGGTCCTGCCATCAAAAATCAGTTTGTCCTTTTGAACGGTCAGAACCCTTTTTCCGAGCGCCTTGTCCTCCGTGAGAGAAAACGTTCCTGAAGAAACAATCCAGGCGCTTTCGGCATTCTCCCCGAGAATGGCTGTCAGGGAAGATGCTTGCGTGCCATCAACCTCCCACCATTCGGCGCCATTCATCCTTGCCGCGCCGCAAATCATCGCAATCATCAACACAATCATTCCGCCTCGAATTAGTTTTGACATGGATGTTCCATTTTTTTGATGGGTGGTTGAAAGGTTTGAATGGCGGAATATTGGATCGAAATCGCGTTCTTCCATCATGCCATTCTTCCATCCTTCTTTCCCCACTCGTAGCCAAAAATTTCGCCGCGAGTGATCTCGAAGCGAAGGAATAGTCCCATGTTGGCGGGAATCCGTGCGATTGAGGCCTTGCGAAACCGAATTGGCGCGCGCACAGAGTCGCCCGTGAACGGAACACAATCGTCGAGCGAGAAACCGGAAAGCGGTTCGCTTTTTCCCTGCTCAAAGAGGGCCACGCGAATGGCGCCTTCGGGACAACGCGCGTTGACGAACAGCGCATCATCGCCGCGCGGACCGGCGTCGAGATGGCGGCGGCCCGAAGTCAGTTCCATGCGCGTGGTGTTCTCGACGTCGAAGGTGGATTTGTACGGAGCGGTCAGGCTGGCGAACCGATCCCGCTTGATCTTCGCGAGCATAATGCGGTTGGTGTTGCGCTGCTCCGAGAGCGAAATGTTCGGGTTGAGTCGAAAGTCGGGGTTGATGCACCAGCCGTGCTCATAACGGCAGCCGATGTAATAGAGCAGGGAGTGGTTGTCGTGTTCCACAAACGTGTTGGATGTGCATACAAAGCCGGCATCCCACTCGCCGGGCGCCCCCAGTTCGAGCCAGGGCGGCCGACCTTTCGGGTGGCGCCAGTTCATGGCGTTCTCCGAGAAGGCCAACCGCAGGTAGCCCAGGCCGTTGGGGTTCTGGCCGAAGTATTTCTGGATCGGGTCCCCGATGAGAAACATCGCTTCGACAGCGACGTAAAGGTCGCCGACGCGATGCACCGCGACGGTGTAATGATCGGCAATGCGCAGGCCGTGTCGTTGGGCAATGAGATCGTCGTAATCGTCGGCGGTAAAACAGCGCCGCCAGGTGGCCAGACCTTCGTAGCCCTCCCAGTGCCGGCCGTCTGCGCTCTCCAATCCGATAAAGGCCCGGCGAGTCTCCAGGCCATGCAGACAGCCCGCCTTCTGGTACAGGAAATATCGCTTTGTGGCGTGGTCTGCATACAGGGTGCAACAATCGCCGTGAATCATCAGCGGTTGTTCCGTGATCTGCCGCCAGTGGAAACCGTCGTCGGACGTGAAAAGGTAGGTCCCGCCACCGTTGAAGACAAAGTTGGAAACGCCTTGGGTGATGTCCGGTTCGAAGGGGGCGATCATGCAGCAGACAGCGAGATATTTTGCGCCCGTGGCGGGCAGGGCATGCACCACGCTCATGATGTGACCGGGCAGCGGCAGCAGGTTATTGCCTGGATAACGATTCCGGCCTGTCAGGCGGAGGTCGGGTTTCTTCCAGTGGATGCCGTCCTCGCTCTCGGCGTAGGCGACGTAGGAGTGATCCGGGTTCTCGGCATGGCTGTCGGCATCCGGCATGCAGAGATACCACATGCGGAAAATTCCATTCTCGACCAGCACCGAACCGAAGATTTCTGTTGTCCGCGCATCACACGATCCTGTCCCGCCCGGTTCGAGTCCCGTGAGCGGGACTTTCTCTGCCTGTGGGAATCGCTGGAAGAGTCCCGTGTCCCACTTGCGCAGATTGTCGGTGCAGAGAAAACTGCGGCGGTGGTCGTCATGAGCATATCGCTCCCGGACAATGCCATGCTGACGACGGCCCGGCTCCAGGGCTTTCATCGCTTCATCATAGGATGGGTTTTGAGGATTCTTGGATTTAATTGCCTGCTGCATGAGAACTCCGATCTTTAACTTGTGGGAATTGCTTGGTTGCCGCTGAAATTCTACCAGGCGGCGGCCGGGTCCGGCACAAGATAGTATTTCGCGCCACCAGAATACAAAAAGGGGCCCAATAGGTACTTGTATCGATCCCTTGGATGCCTGGCGAATTCGATATGCCCATCCAGCAGCAGAATGTTAATTCCTCCTCCCTTGAAATGGCCGAAATTTGAAACATTGTCGCCGATATAGAAATAATTTATCTCATTATGGCCGAAACTGTCGTCGCAGAGAACCGTGTTGCCGGCCGTGGCGTCAGGGCCGCCAGCAGGGACGCCAGCGATGCAAGGGGCTGGCGTCCCAGCATCTCCGGCCTTCAAACCGAGGGGAATCCAAGCAAATGGCCCCCCGATCGGCTCGATGCTGCAGACGTTTGGGTTGATCCCATAATTCAGGCTGTATTGATTATCAAAAGTAGGCGTCCAGGGACCCGTTGGATTTGAGGGGTCTTGAAGGATATATTTGACGGAAGGGCAACTGAATATGCTTGTTCGTGGATATTGGCCATCCCACTTCATGCCGACATAAGAAAAAATGTTCGTTGCCCATCCATGGCTCATATACCCGTTGTAGGTCATCGGAAATTGGTCCCCCCAATCATTGGAGTACAACCGGAGGCCAAGGCAAATTTGCTTCAGGTTGTTCGCGCAGACCATGCGCCGGCCTTCTTCCTTGGCGCGCGATAACGCAGGCAACAGCAGGGACGCCAGAATCGAGACGATGGCGATCACCACCAACAGTTCGATCAGCGTGAAGGAATTGCGACAACGATCCAGCCCCTCCCTCCACGCGCTGTCATTCCCGTTCCGCCGTGGCGGGACGGGAATGACATGAATCGTTGCGAATTGCGGAGTGCGGACCGATGCATGCCTTTTCACTGATTCCAATCTGTCACATTCCGGGCGTGACACAACAATTGACATTTACCCTTTTTTTTAGGGCAAACTCAAGCATTGGGTGGCGCGACCATGCGCAGAGGGATCACCAGCTTCAGCGGCGGGAGTTCGCCCCGCTCGAAATAATGCGCCGCCGCCTGGCACAACGCCTTGGAAAAGCGCTCCATGGGATAGGGATAGTAGGTGATCAAAGGAAAGGTCCGGGCCTCCGCCAGCGTGGCATTCATGGCAATCACCTCAACCTGCCCCGGAACATCCACCCCTCGCTTCATCAGCGCCATCATCAGTAGCGCCGCGGGAATCGGCGAGTTCACGATGAAGGCCTGGTTGCCGGTCACGCGCGCCGCAAGGCGTCGCAGGGCGCAATTTTGTTCGTGGAACTCCTCCGGAAGGCGGATTACTTCATCCTGAACGGAAGGCGATGGTTCTGCGCATATCCGGCGGAATTGTTCCTCGATTGGCTGTTTGCTCTTTTTGCTGATCACCAGGCTGATGCGATGAAATCCGCGGCGCGCCAGAAGCCAGGTGGCGTGCCGGATGGCGCCCAGCACGTCCATGGTGACAAATGGCAGGCGCACCTTGGGAAACGGCTGGCCGATGAGGAGCGCGCTCATTTTGAAATCATCAAAAAGTTCCTGCATTTCCCAGGAAAATGAATGCAGGGCCAGCATCTGGTCATCACGCGGCCCTTCCCGGTGAATTGCGTTCAAGCGGGAATCGCTGCATGCCTCAAGGCTCAAACGGATTCCGCGCAGCGACAGTCTTTCGTTCAAGACCATGAAAATCTCCATTTGGGTGGGTATATCCCGGTAAAACCTTCCATAGGTCAGCCAGCGCACCAAGGGGGGATGTCGAAACACTTTTCTGACTCTGGTTTTGCGCGCAAGACGGCTCCCTTTTCGCGGTTTTTGAGGTTGGGTCCGCACCAGCCCGTCGCGTTTCAAAATTTTGAGCGCGTTCTCAAGGGTGCAATGGGCCACGCCGAGCCGGCCGCTCCAGTCGCGAATGCTTGGCAGCGGCGAGGAAAACTCTCCGCGTGCAATGCGCTCGCGGAGATGATCCGCCAGTTGCTCGACCCGTGATTGGATGAATTTCATCCAAAAGGCGCTTCACCCGAATTCAGGGGCATTGCATGAATTTTTGCCGGGATGCAGTGTTGTCTTCCAACGGAGGATGTCGTCTCCGAGAACACATTCAATCTCCCGCTTTTCCGATGAAAGGTTGACGATTTGGATGCGGACCGGCCGTCTGTCGCGAATTTCAGCCGAGACCACAAGCCCGCAGCCCGCATGGATGCCCTCGAAGGCGGCCGTGTGCCAGGCGCGTTGAGCGCCGCCCAGGATGCGGAGGGTGTTTCCGGTCGCATTGGCCAGCATGCCGTTCACCGCCCAGACCATGGAACCATGGGCCGTCTGGAACCAGTGATTGAACAACTCGCCGTGATACCAAACCCGCTCGGGCATCCCGCCAAAATAGTTCACGCTTTCAACGGTGTTTTTCAGCAGATCGTATGCGGTGGAATCGCCCACGCGGGAGAAACTTCGCGCCGCCCAGTAATTGGCCCAGGGGAATGATTTCTCGGCGTAGCGCGTGACGCCGTGCATGTTGTACAGCTTCATCTCCGGGTCGTAGTTCTCCATCATCTTGTGAAGGGTTGGTTTCAACGCGGAATGTTTGGGGAACAGATCGAAGATGAGCGAACCCCAATGCGGCAGACGACCGCCTCGAAAGGATTGCATCATGCCGCGCGCGTCCACATTGCGATCCAGGCCGATGCGCAGTTTCTCAATGATCGCGTCGAGACCTGCAATGATCGGCTTGCGTTTCAGAATTCGTGTCGCCTCGCGATAGTCCATCAACCCGCGGAGAATGGCCGCACAACTCCAGGTGTCGTTCACCTTTTCGTTCGAGATGGACTCGTCCACGCCCTGACAACGCCGGATGATGAAATGGTCGCCGCGATCTTCGAGCGCGTAGTCGGCCAGAAAAACCATGTACTCTTCAAGGATGTGAAAATGTTTCTTGAGAAAGCGCATGTCCCGGGTGTGATCAAAGCAGGACCAGATCTGGTGACCCCAACAGGCGTTGCTGTGAATCTGTGTGACGAGTTCGGGATACCGGGTGAATTTTTTCGTCTCCACCGTCCACTCCAGCCGCGCGCCGCGCGAAACGCGTGACAAGCCGCGCGCAGGATAGCGACGGGCCATCTTGCGCGCCTCCGCCATGTAGGTTTCCAGATGCGACAGGACTTTCCCCGCTTCTTTACCGTTTCCGCAACCGAGCCACGCTTCGATGGCAAAGCAGGTGTCCCAGAACATCACCCCCTGCCACAAGTATGGCAGCGCGCCAACCGGCGTAAAACCCGAGGGATGCTGGTTGGCCCGGACCAGATAACGACTCACATCGTAAATGAATGAAACAACCGCGTCGGGAATCTTGATTTGGCTCGTTGTGAAGTAATCCTGCCATTCCTTGTGATGCTGATCGCGAATCCGCTTGTAGCCGAGACAGCGGCACCTCGCCATGGTGGAGTCGAGTGCTCTGCGGTGGTTCGATGCGTCTTCATTGTCAATGGCCGCCAGATAACGCGTGAACGATTCGCCTGTGCGCATCATTCGCGTCTGCAGGCGGCCGTACACAAAAACATCCTTCTGCTTCTCGGTCGCCAGGCCTTTCGCGCAGCCGCAGTCGCACCAGGAGCGGGCGCCGCCTCGAAATTCCTCGAAGGCATACTCATAGCTCATCAGCGACTTCTTTGGATCAACCTTCAATGACGCGCGGTCCATTTTTACGGTGCGCTGGTAGAGGCGGATGTAGGCCTCGGAAGGTGAATTCAGGAAAAACACAATCGCAGCGCCCGATTTCGGCGTCTCAATGAATTCGTAGTGCTCCACCAGCACGTGCTGCTTGGTCAGAAAAGTGGTGACCTTGACTCTCATCCACTCCTCGGTTTCGTTGTCAATCTGCTCGTAGAAGGTCGTCAACGTCGCCTTGATCGGGTCGAAATACTGGCGGCAGTTGCGCGGGACAGCGAGATCGCCGTTCAGGAACGGCGACGACGCAAACTCGAATAATGGGAACAAGATGCCGTAAACCAGATCAATTCCCGTTTTGGTGCGGCGGTCGCATTTGTACCAACCCGGTGACTTTTGTGCGCTCAGCGGCGCGCCATAATCGGTGCATTGCTCGAACCACGCATCGCCCGATCCAAGGAGGTTGATCATCATGGCATCCACGCCGTTGGCGAGGTACATCGGGAAGTAGGGTTTGTCGGCCATGCGGCTGCCCCATTGGGTGGTTTCAATTTTCATGATTGTTCAAAATTCTTAACTCATGGTTTTTAAATCAAAAGGAATTCTCCTCAATATCATGGCACAGTCGCCATTGCTTTTTGAAACCAATTTGTTAATCAATCAACCATGGAAAAAATTCGCTACGCAGTCATTGGAACCGGGGGCATTGCCCAGCATCATTTGAGGGATTTCACCAGCAAGCCCGGCGTGGAGGTGGTGGGTCTCAGCGATTCCATGGAAACCAACCTCAAAAAGACGGCCGAGAAATTTCCGAAGGCGGTCGCGTGCGTTGATCCCCGTCGCATGTTGGCGGAGGCCCGGCCCGATTTGGTGTCCATTTGCACGCCCAATAAATTTCATTGCGAATACACGCTGGCGGCCCTGAAACAAGGCGCGCATGTAGCCTGCGAAAAACCCATGGCCATGACGGTGGCGGAGGCCGAAAAGATGGAAGCGGCGCGGCGGAAGGCGGGCAAACTGGGCCTGGTGAATTTTTCGTACCGCAGCGTCCATTCCTTTCGTTTCGCGCGCGAGCTGATCCAAAATGGCGAGATCGGAAAACTGCTGAGGGTTCATGCGGTTTATTTGCAGAGTTTCCTCGGCGCCGAAGGCACGCGCTATTCCTGGCGTAACAACATCAAAACCGCAGGGTTTGGCGCGTTGGGTGATCTTGGCATCCATATGATTGACGCGGCGCGCTTCATCACCCGACTGGAGATCAAGCGTGTCATCGGCCTGGCGCAAACTCTGATTCCCTCGAAACCGGACAGCAACGGCAGAATGCAAAAAGTTACCACCGACACCAACGCCAGTTTTCTGGCCTGCTTTCAAAATGGAATGATCGGGACCTTCGAGGCAACCCAGGTGGCGCCCGGCTACGGAAATTTTTTCCGCATAGAAATTTCCGGAGAACGGGGAACCCTGTCGGTGCTGTCTGAAAAAAACACCGAAATCCAGTTGTTTGCCGGCAAAACCCTTTCACACCATGCAACCTGGCAGACTTCGGCGCCGCTCCATTCTGTTCCCACGGATTTTATCAGCGCGCAACCGCCCAGCACGCCGGGAATCCTGGTGGATGTTCTCCGCGGCTCAAAGGCGGTTTTTCCAACTTTCAAGGATGGCCTTGTCGCGCAGCGGGTGCTGGCGGGAATCATCCAATCCATGAAAACCAATTCCTGGGTGCTTACGGACTAACCTGCATTTTTCACAAGGTGAA
>JACQHZ010000235.1 GCA_016198745.1 Verrucomicrobiota bacterium | reverse complement strand
GGCCAGGTGCATTTTTCACCTTGTGAAAAATGCAGGTTAGGTCAAGCCGCACCCAAAGACAATGGCGCATCAAGGCTGCCCTGTCAAACTGCTTTCACTCTCGCATCGGCCTTCCGTTCAACTCACGCGCGCGCAAAAATGTTGGCGAGAGTGATTTGACGGCGGCTTGGAAATGAGCCATTCTTCACACAACATGGCTGATCCTCAACAAGCGTTGCAGGGAAAACTGATTCTGGACAGCGGCAAGCTGGCGGGATCGTATTTCGAGAAAACCGTCATTCTGATCTGTCGCCATGACTCGTCCGGATCGTTTGGCCTGGTCTTGAACCGACCGCTCAAACGGACGCTCGGCTCCGTCATCAGCGAACCGCTTGTGGAGGGATTGGCAAAAACCCCCATTTACACGGGAGGACCGGTGCAGCCTGAAGCGCTGAGTTTCTTGCAGGAAACGGAGGTCCGATCCGAGTATGACATCCTTCCGCAGTTGACGTTGGGGCATTCTTTGGAGGCCTTGAAAGAACGTTTTGCCCTGTCGGCGGCGGAATTTCGTTTGCACGCCTATTCGGGATACTCGGGATGGGCGGCGGGTCAGCTTGCGGACGAGATGAAGGCCGGCTGCTGGATTGTGCATCCGGCATCGGAATCGTTGGTTTTCCATCCGCATCCGGATGTCTTATGGCGGCATATTCTGCGTGAAAAGGGGGGACTTCATCGCCTTCTTGGGGATTGTCCGGACAATCCTTCCCTGAACTGACTTTGCGGATGAGAGGCAATTACGCCCTTTGCGCGCAATGGGTCCGATGCAAGATGAAATCGCATCCTCCCATCGGCAGTCGTTAGGGAATTGCTTTTCGCCTTTCCGATCGATGTGCGGGATGGAATTGATTCCTCCCCTGCAAGTCCAGCACCGGTTTCCGGCGATACGTCCAAAGTCGCCATAAAGGAAACGGCTTGATTAAATTGCTGTTTTAGATTTAATTAGGCGCATGGCATTGCGGATTCATGAACGCGCGGTTTTGCACCTGATCGAGGCCGGATTGGCAACAAGCCAGCATCAGCTTGCCCGTGTTCTTGGCGTAGGGCCTACCTCCGTCAATCGCATGGTGCAACGATTGGAGAGATCGGGGTTGGTTTCCCGCGACCGTCTTCATCGTTACGGACGCGGACGGCCGGTTCAGCACTATCGGCGGAGAAGAACCGGGCCGGTGCTTGCGATTGCGTGGTTCAACATTCTTTGGACGGCGGGAGTTTTCGAAGACAACAAGTTGCGCGGCGCCATTCAACGGGTGGAATCCAGGCCGGTTACAGACCTCAACCAGACATTTCAGATGTTGAAGGAGGTCCGGGATTCGACGCTTGCGCAAGCCGGGCTTCGGCTTGCGGATATGGCCGTTGCCGTGCTCAACATCAACGCGACCAGGACGTCGCACAGCCGCGTGCTTTCCAGTTCGGTGAACCCGTGGCTCCGTCAGGCATCGGAAAAACAGTTCTCCGATGCGCTTGGCTGCGAGGTGCAGTTGGATTTGAGACCTCCCTGGGTGATTCCTGAATTGCGGGTGCGGGTGGCGGATGGGGTCCGGAGCCTGGTGGTGTTGAGTGTGGAGGACGGCGTTGGCGCTCACGGCGCGAGTGTGGATGAACAATGGGGATCGTTGCGTGAGTATCGCGGAGAACTTGGACATGTGGTGATTGATCCGCGCGGGCCGCTTTGCGGCTGCGGCCACCGGGGCTGCATCGAGGCGCTGATCTCCGGCCCGGCCATGCGGCAACGGATCGAGTCGGATGTGCGCAACGGGATTCCGACGGCGCTGGCGGGCATGGGGGGGAAGACGCCGACCGAGTTGTTCGCGCAGCTCGATCAGTTGTCGCTATCGGGGACGGACGTTTACGCAAACACCCTGGTGGAGGAATATCTCGAACGCGTGGCGTGGTGCGTGTCGAATGTGATGAACGTCATTGGTCCGGACGTGATCGTTCTCAGCGGTTACGGGCTGGCGGGACGGGAGCGATGGCGCGAACGCATCCTGCAAAAGACCCGCTCGCTCACGGTATTCGGCGAAACGACGGACATCCGTCTGGAGTTTCCCAGGCTGAACCAGGAGGACTACCTGCACGAGCTTGCCAGAAGCCCCAGGCGTTCCCACGAATAAGCTCTAGATGAACCGGCAACCGATTAAACCGCCCTTCAAACCGATGAACTGCTTGCCCATTCAAGCGGCGTCAGGGGCTGGATGTTGGCGTTTGCTTGTGTTTTTCGGATGGATGGCGACGGCGTCGTTGCTCAGGGCGGAAGAAAAACTTGAATTCGAACCGGATCCCTACACGTTACTGCTCTTGCACTGCAATGATAACACCCAATTCGCCGATTATTCGGCTGGATGGAACCGACTGTGCGGGATGGGCGCCCGATTGACGGACGGATATTACGGCAAGGGGATCAATCTGACTTTTCCGCAGTTTAACAAGGATTTTTTGAAGAGCGGCGATGATTACACGCCCAGGTTCATGGGATGGGGTTTTCAACCCAAGGGTATTCTTGACTATCGGCAGGGCGCCTTTGAATTCTGGTTCAAGCTGCCGCCGGAAAACGTGAAAAACTTTCCCTTGACGACGGCGATGCTGGAGGGAGTGTTGGCGCGGAATGTTTTTGATCCCGAACAGAAGTACTACAACAGTTTCTTTTTCGATATCAATGCGTATGGATGCAAATACTGGCTGCCTTTTGTGTCGGGAGAATGCGCCACCGGCAAGCTTCAGTTCGCCGACATCCAAGGTTTTGAACGGAATCTGGATCGGGAAAAATGGCATCATTTTGCGCTGTGCTGGTCAGCGGGCGAAGTGATCGCTTACCTAGACGGGCGCCCCCTCATCAGCCATGACATGACCGGCAAGCACGGTTTGGCGATTGTTTCAAACGCGGGTTATTACCTGTTCATCAGCAATATCATCCTGGATGAATTGCGCGTTTCGAAGAACGTTCGGTATCAAGAGGCGTTTGAACCGCGTTGGCGCGACGGCCAACGGCCGGAATACGCATTTCCCGGCAATCCGGATGTCAAGTGCCATCCAACGAATCATGAAGCGCCTTATGTGCCGGCCGGGGTTGACGCCAAAAGCAGCGGCAAGCCGGTGCGCGCCAAGGTTGGGGAGTTGCGCTTCATGTTTGATCAACAGACCGGTTATCTAAAGGAGTTCGGTTCCGGAAAGGAGGCCGCGACGGCCGGGCAAGGACAACAGAATGGCCTCCTGCTATGGGAAGGGGCGGCGCGGGAATGGTTGCCGGCAAGTAATGCGAAGGACTGGAAAATCGAGCCGGACGCGGCGGCGTTTCAGCAAAACTTTGGCGACCGCGTGACGGTGGATCATCATTTGCGAAAGCAGGATGGCGCCGTGGCGTGGGAGGTCACGCTGGAAAATCATTCCGACCGTGAAGTCTGGCTGGAGTATCTGCTGAGTCTGCCCGTGCCGATAAAGCCGGTTGGCGAGTTTTTTGACGGTTCTGAACGCCAGACCAAATTGCCTTTTTCACGGCGGCGCGAGGCGTATGACTCTACGCTGCCATTTGTCGCCGCGGCGGGAAACGGCGCGTCCTATGGCGTGGGAATGGATCCCCATCTCGCGCTCAACGATCTGGCGAGCGAATGGATTCCGGAGCCAAGCCGGGGGGGGATCATCCGGCAGGGCAGCCGCGTGGCTCTCTTCCCGGGGGAACAATTCAAGTGCACTTTCTTTGTTCTCAGGGATTGCGATGATTTTGGCGCGCTCAATGCGATCAGCGCCTATCATCAACTGGCGCCCGATCTTTATCAAATGCGGCCGGATGTGCCGGTGTACAGCTATCTGCCGGCCAATGCGGACCTGGCGGCTTTTTTCCCGTTTCCGGACCAGGCCAGGCTTTGTTACATCGGCGGCTTGTGGGGCCATGGGCCGGGGCACTGTGACGGGGATGAGTTTGGCGTCCCCGAATGGTGGGGCAATCCGAAATTTGACGCAGACCCAAGTTATGCTTATGTCCGGCGTTTGGAAGCGCAATACAAAGGGCTTCCCGGACTGCGGCAAAACATTGTGGATTACTATCGGTCGCCTTTCGACAATTACTATCCGGTGATGCGGCGGCATTGCTGTCCGGATTTGATGCCGCCGTTCATTGCCAGGGAATTGTGGCCGGATTACAAGGTGAACGATGACGCGTTGGGCATGGGGCAATACTATCACCATGTGACCTCGTGCTGGATCGTCAATGAATACAACAATCCGTTTGGCAGATTTTTCATGGATTCCCTCAAGCGATACAGCCGGAGCATCGCCGCTTATTCGCCCGGTTGGATCAATGACATGAGTTACATCCCCAACCTGCGGTTCAATGATCCCATTGCGAAGAAAACGAATGGCCGCTCATTTTCGGCGGACCTGGGCACGTTTGTCCGGGGCGCAATGGGGCGGGTGGCGCGCTACGAAGTCGCCAACCATTTCATGGATAACGGCCACCGGATGTCTTTTTGGTCGGATGGCGGCTGGTATTCCTACTCATTATCGGCTTACTCCGCCGCCAATGCCATTGAGGGGGATGAGAAATATCGCGGCATCTTCACTTTGGAACCGTCGGTGACCGCCGGTCGTTATTTGTGCGGCGAGAAACCATTCACGATTCTGGCGAGCAGTTTCGATGACTGGATTGGCACATTTCACACGCCGGAGGATTTCAAGGGCGGATCGGCCCCGATGGGGCGTTTCTTGCGTGACTACTACCGCTACTGCGACGACCAATTGACGCTCCACGCTTTGAAGCAGGGCATTACGTTTTCGTGTCTTTATGTCATGGGGCACCAGACGGCCATGGAGCGGATGCCGCTGATTGTGGAGAGCACCGTCCTGGGGCGCAAGCTTGTGCCCGCCGCCCGGGTTGCCGAACCGTTGTGGGTGCGGCGCGCCGGCGAGGGCATGGCCAGTCTCATTGTGGCGGGTAATGAAAAGGCGGAAAGCCGGACGACGGACATCGAACTGCTGAATCGTTATTTTGGCGGGGCGCCGCTGTTCGGCGCCTACTACGGGGGCGAGGTCAGGCACGAGTTGAAGGGCGAAACCGTGCGGATCAAGAATGTCGCCCTGGCGCCGCGTTCGGCGGCCGCATTCAAAATTCTGGGGATTCTCTCCGCCGGGCATGCACAATCCGTCCGCACGCAATTCTCGGGGAACGGCTTGACCATGAATATCCGGATGGAGATCGAGTCTGAGGATCAGGGCGAATTGACGTTGAACCCTTTTGCCCCTCTGTACACGGTCAAACAACTGACCGTAAATGGCGAAGGCATGGAAACCACGGCGCCGACGCCGTTAAAATTGAAGAAGGGGAAAAATGTGGTTGAAGCGGTCTATGCCAATGCGGCTTTGCAGTTTTCCAAGGAGGACTGGGAAGCGGTTGATTTGATTAAGAATGGTCAAACCAACTTCTGTGTCGCGACCGATCCCGGCGCGACCAGTGTGGACGGGTATCCCCTTGGTTTTGAACGCGGCACCGCCATGTTTCTCAATGATTTTCTCTTCCAATATGATGAAGAGGATGGCGTGTTGGACAACTTGAAGCCGGCCCGGTTTATCGCCAAACCTGCCGGGCCGGGCAACCCTCCTGTTGTCACCCGACCCTCGGATTTTACGGGTTGGCTGGTTGTTATGGCGGAGCGCCCGCTTGAAGGGCTTGATGCTGCGCCCATGCCGTTGCCGGAACCGCAGGCGCCGGGCGGGCGGGTGCGGATTGATCGCGCCACCAAGACCATTTTCATCGAAGGCCGAACCCAGGGCGACCTGCGGCGGGCCATGGTGGTATTCATGCGTCTGGTGGACCGCAAGTATCCGCATATCGGCCGGTTTATGGGCCTGCGCGGTTTTTATGCGCAACCCTTCTTCAAAGATGGGAAAATCCAATGGGATGTATGGCGTCCGCGCGATCCGTTTCGCAAATTCTTCGAAGCGATTGATGACAAGGAATGGGTTATCAAACCGCTTTTGCGGGAGGAATATGAAGGCCTTTATGCAAACGGCAATTTGGATTTTGCGGGCAAGTACCAATTGAAAGTCGCGCCCTATATTTTCGAGCCGACCTACGCGGATAACTTTGTTTATGGTTATTGCGGATGGGGACGGGCGGAAACCGATCAGGCACTCAAACAAACGATAAAAAACCCAGGCAAATAAGAATTTAATACCCAGAGGTTTTCACATGAGAAAAGTGAAAAAACATCGTCTGGCCATCATCGGCTGCGGCGGCATGGCGGAAGCTCACGCGCAACGGTTCAATCGCGTCCTGCACCGCGTTGAAGTCGTCGCGGCGGTGGATGTGATTCCCGATCGCGCCCGGGCGGTGGCCGGGCATTTTCCCGGCGCCCGGGCGGCGACCGACCACCGCGACGTGTTTGACGACTGCGATGCGGCGCTGCTGGTGTTGCCGCACCACCTGCATCATCCCATCGGGCTCGATTTCCTGGCGGCGGGCAAGCACGTGCTGATGGAGAAACCTCTCGCCAACACCGAGCCGCAGTGCCTCGACCTCATCCGCGCCTCGATCAAGGCCCGTCGCACGCTGATGGTCGCGTACTGCATGCGATTCCATCCGCTGGTGCTCGCGCTCAAGGAGGCGCTCGACTCGCGGGCATACGGCGACCTCTTCCAGATGTCGCTATGGACCGAGCAATTCTCGAAATACGACGATGCGTCCTGGGTTCATCACGCGGCGACGTTGGGCGGCGGGCAACTGTTCAGCCACGGTTGCCACTACATTGATCTGCTGCTCTGGTTTTTGGGGCGGCCCGTCGAAGGCGCGCACATCGGCACGAACCTTGGCACGCCCTGGATGGAACGCGAGGGCACGAGCCATGTCACCATCCGTTTCGAGTCGGGCGCGGTGGGCTACCACGCCGGCACATGGGGCGCGCGCGGGAGCCGGCTCGGTTATTCGTTCCACGCGCACTGCACCGAGGCGATGATCGAGGCGCGCTTCGCCAGCGGACGGCTCTACCGGCATAAGGGAGACAAGGAGGAAGTGCTGTTCGCGACTGAAGGCGAAACGCATCACATGCAAAAGCCGACCGACAACGAGATGATTCATTTCCTCGATTGCATCGAGTCGGGAAAGCAACCGTTGACGGACCCGGCGTCAAGTTTGCAGAGTTTGCGCGTCATCTGGCGGTTGTATGAGGCCGAGGACCGGAAAACCATCGCCCATCTGCGCGGGCTGGGGTTGGATCAGGTGGATGAAAACGGAATGTTGAAAACATGATCGGAGGACCAAAGTGAGGCAGGAAATCAAATTCGGCGTCATCGGCACAAGCCATCGCGGACAAGGACTGATCAGGCAGTATCTCAAGCTCAAGGAGTGTAAGATCACCGCGCTGTGCGATTGTTACGAGCGTCTTGTCAAACAGGCGCATGACATCATCGGCGACGGCAATGTCCGGTGTTACACCGACCACCGCAGGATGCTCCGAGAGGCGGATATTGACGCGGTGTGCGTCTTTACCGAGCCGGAAAGGAACGTCCCAACCTCGTGCGACGCGCTCGCGGCGGGCAAACACGTCTTATGCGAAGTGCCCCTCTGCTACAACATCGAGGATTGCTGGCGAATGGTGCTGGCGGTCGAGAAAAGCGGCCTGAAATTCCAGCTCGCCGAGCAGGTACGCTTTCACCCGTGCATGCAGGCGTGGAAACAAATGGTGGACGATGGCCGGCTGGGGCACGTGTTGTTCGTGCGCGGTGAATACCTGCATCCGTTGCCGGAGGATTGGTTCTGGGTGGATGCGAAGACAGGCGAAAAAATCCCGCTCGCCAAGGCGAAGCGTCATCCGCATAAAAGGAAGGGCCGGGTCTGGACGCTCGAACATCCGATCTGGTATTTGCCCCACGAGTTAAGCCCGCTCTTGCGCGTGCTCGATGATCGCGTCGTGACCGTCGCCTGCATGGCCACGCGCAAACGCAGTTACGTCTATCCGTGGTTTCCGCATGCCGACATCGAGGTGGCGACAATGCGCACTCGGAAGGATACGGTGCTCAATTTAGCCGCCGGGTTCACCGCGCCGAATTATCCGAAGATCGGCTACGGTTATCACTGGTATCAGATGATGGGATCGAAGGGCAGCGTGGAGACGCCCCGTTCGAACCGTGACAAGAGCAAGATGTGGTTCGCCGATTCGTTTATGAATGATCCCGCCGAGGCAACGTGGGAATTCAACCAGTACAAGACGCCGTTGGAGGCGCTGCAAAGCGGGCACGGCGGCGTTGATTACTGGCCGATGGCGACGTTCATCGAAAGCATTATCAAAGACACGACGCCCGCGATGGACGTGTACCAATCGGCTGAGTCCGCCGCCCCTGCGATCATGGCCGGTTTGTCCGTGGAGCAGGCCTGCCGATGCCTGGAAGTGCCGGATTTCAGGCCCAACGCGCGGCGGAAATCCGGCGTTGCGCCCAACAGATGATGGCTACAGTCTTACATGGCGCAACGCGCGCGTGTCTGGGATGGAGCGCATTCTTGTTTGAACTGGGTTTGTTCGCCACCGGTTCGGCTGTAGCCGCCAGTGTGGTTTATCCGACGGCGGGCAACCTCCGTCCCGAAGCCGGCTCGGTTGAAATCTGGTTCGAGTTGCCGTTCGACGCCCGTCGGTTGAAACCCGCTGAACTCTGGATTCCGTCCATGCTGTTTCGGCTGACACCCGATGAAGGCAGTTCCGAGATGAGTCTGCTCCTGCGTTTCCAGAGCCTGCCGGACATCCTGGGAAAGAGCGGCGAACTGGTCAAGCAAGGCATGCGAGGGTTGTGCAGTTCGCCCAAAGGCGGCGCCGAGTACATTCCCTACGAAGATGCTGGAATTCATGGGAACCGGCCGCATCATCTCGCCTATACTTGGGAGCACGATGTCGTCTGGCTTTACGCAGACGGCCGTCAAATTGCCTGGTTTCAGCCGGGCGTGCGCGGCGACAGCCTGGTGGACCCGCTGTTTCATTTCGATCCGTACGCGTCGGTGATCTGCCTGGGATCGCGTTATGGTCCGCAACTGGTCCGGTTGTATGCCTTGCGCATCAGCAATGTGCCGCTGAAGTTTTCGCCCATGGAAAAGGTGAAACCGCCCCAAGCCAATCCGGTACCGGACGTCAATGTACTTCTGTTCGACGATTTTTCCAGGATCGAGAAGGCCGGCCGGGGCCAGGCCGTTACGATGCCGGCCAAGCAATCGCGGCTGACCGACGAGGGAAACGGCAAGGTGGTGGGCGAGTGGAGCGAAGGCGCCTCGTCGTTTGGCCATTACCTGGGACTCTATCCCGCCGATACGTCCATCGAACGGTTGTTACCGGCAAATGCTTCCTTGAAAGCATCAACGCAAAGGAAGGAACCATGAAACACAACCTGACAGGCATCCTCTTACTCGGTCTTGCGGGGTTACTGGTTTCGTCCGGTCTGGCCGCGGATGAAAAACCGCCGGTCTGGGCGCGTTACCCGGAAATGACCATTCCCAAACTCCCCAAAGCGCCCGTCATTGATGGGGTGATTCATGCTGAGGAGTGGCAGGCGGCCGCCGAGATTTGCGAGTTCACGCTCTATGATGGCCCATCGGAGCAAACGCCGATTCCGCATCCGCTCAATGTCTGGCTGGGGTGGACGACGGAAGGGGTTTGCGTGGCGTTTCACGAGGTCCGGCCGACGGATGCGCTGCGGCCCGAGACGGTCACTTCGGGCAAAGGCGAGCACACCGGTGATCGGAGTCCGATCAATGGCGACTTCTTCGAGTTGCGGTTCAGTCCTGGGTGTCGGAAGCTCGGTCCCAACCCCCCATTCGAGCCGTTGATTGAATTTTTCGCCAACTATCTCGGCGATTACACATCGGCGTATAATCTCGGCGGCTCTTTCAATTGGAAGGGAAAATGGCAATACCGCGCCCGGTTGACGCCCGATGGTTGGGAGGGCGAAGCGATGGCGCCCTTCAGCGTCATGCCAGATCAGAAGGAACCGCCCAAGGCCGGCGACCGCTGGGGGATTGGTTTCCTGCGCGGCCGACGGACGCCCGCGCCGGCGGTCGCGCTTTGGGACCCGCGCTACGGCGGCGACACCGGCTGGGGTTATCCGCAAGCATGGGCGCGGTTTCAGGAAACCGGCCCTGTAGCGCGCGTCCATAAAGCCGGTGTGCTCACGCCGGGGCGTGTTGGCGTGGACATGGAACTGATCAATTCCAGCGACAAGGACTGCAAAGCCAGGGTCCGGTTTACGCTGTTAAAGTCCCGAGGCGACCGTCCGCAGCCTTTCTACACCGCCATCGACAATCTCATCGCCGGCGCAGGCAAGATTGTCATTGGCGATCTTTCCTTCGGCATCGCTGAAGCGCTTAAGGAGTATGAAGCGTTGCCTGCCGAGGAACGCACGGTGACGCTGGCGCCGCAATCGCTGCAGCAGGTTGGTCTTTCGCTTGAGGCGGCGTATGGCGCGTACGTGTTGCTGATGCATGTTGCCGATGCGGATTCCGGCGCGACGCTTTATGCGCGCTCGATGCCGTTTCGTTTTGAAAAACCGTCGCAAATTCACGTCAACCTGCTGCCCTATTACCTGGCTGCGGACGCCGTGCAGACGACCCTGGAGAACGAGGGAAAACAATTGGCAGGTCATTTCCTGCGTTGCCGGGTTGAACGCGGAGGCAAGTCTCTGCGCGAGGACGAGGTCCCCATCCCTGCGCAACCCCAATGCCACTTCAACGTCTCGACCAAGGGCATTGACTTTGGCGAGAGCTTTGAGTTGGTCTTCGCCTTGCATGATCCCGACAAGAAGCTGATCGAGGAACGCCGCTTTCCGATGCGCAAGCCGCCCAAACCGGTTTGGTGGGGCCATGCGATTGGCGTCTCGGACAAGGCGCCGCCGCCCTGGACCGCGGTGGACGCCAAGGACAATTCCTGCCGGGTCTGGGGTCGGGAATACAAGTTTGGCAAGGGCTGGTTGCCGTCGGAGATTGTCTCTCAAGGCGCGCAGATGCTGGCGGAACCGGCGCAACTGATCTGGAAGGACGCCAAAGGGGAACAGAATCTCAGCGCGGGCAACCTCAAGCTGGTGAGCCAGACGCCGCGCGCCGCCACCTACGCTTGCGTTTCGGAAAATGCCCGTTGTCAGGTTTCGGCGCGGGTCACGGTGGAATTTGACGGCTTCTGCTGGTTCAGCGTGGACATCCAACCGAAAGGAGCACGGGACGTGGCGGAGATTGCCCTGGTCATTCCGCTCAAGAAAGAACATGCGGCCTTCTTTTCGGAAGCTGACCTCATCGGTTTCAAGAGTTCGCGGCAGGCGCCCATCGGCCGGCACGGCGCCTTGCCACCGGAGGGCATCCGCAACTCATGGATGTACCGGATGTACGCAGGCGACTACGAGCGCGGCCTTTGGTGGTGCACGGAATCCTCGCGGCACTGGAACACCGAAACCGCGACGGATACCGTCCAGATCGCGCCGGATGGCAAACGGACGCTGATGAAGATCGCGTTTCGCAAGAACGACACGGGGTTGGCCGACAAGCTGCACTACGAGTTCGGCCTCGAAGCCACCCCCTTCAAACCCATTCCGGACTGGCATCACCGCGCCAAGCAAACCTTCGAGTTCACCATGGGCGAACATTTCTCGAATCTGGAACGTTACCTGAATCCCGAAGTCTCCCCGCTGAAGATTCAGGACACGGCCGACCCTGCGGATCGGTTTGATTGGTATCTGTTGTTCAGCCTGTGGAACCACAAGGATTTTGGCCAGATTTTTCCTGCTGACGATCCGATTGAACAAGGTTTTCGCAAAACGGCGGACTACATTCGCGCGCATCACGGCAAGGTGGGCGCTTATGCCGCCTGGGGCATCATCAAGGAATCCAAATGGGTCCATGCCGCCTATTGCCCGGAAATGTGCCGCATGCCAATGGTCAAGCATTGGAGCAACCAATACCGTGAATGCGATCATTCCGCATTCGCCAGTTATCATCTCTACGGCGTGAAATACATGATGGAACGCTGCGGTCTGCAAGGCGTCTATTACGACGGCAGCCTGGAGGTGGGCGCATGTCAGGGACTGGGACATGGTTGCGGCTGGACGGATGCGGACGGGAATGTGCACGCCACTTATCCCGTGCGCGCCACGCGCGACATGGCCATGCGCGTCTATCAATTGCTCAATGAAACATACGGTTACGGCAACGCTTATGTCATGGTTCATGATTGTTTCGCCTCTTTCGGTCCGGTGCACGGCTTCGCCACCTCACGCGTGACGGGCGAAGGCAAGAACGCCATTCCCACGCTCTATCTGGCTTACTCGCCCGACAAGATCGCAGCCACCGATAACCCGGCCGCCAGCGGCCTGCCGGTGAACTTCACCACCGAATATCTGAACCCCGAAGTCTCCCTGGAAAGCGTCACCAGCGTCGGCGTGCCGTTCGGGATCATGCCCAATCCGAATATCTGCAATTGGTTTTATCCCGGCGGCAGCGATCTGCGCCCCAAAACGCCCGCAAAACATCCGGGCTTCAAGTATTACCCGCGCCTGGCGATGTTGGTGGAAATCATGTCCCGGTTCCCGTGGGAAGAAGCGGAATGGTGGCCGTTCTACAAAAATGGCGACCGTCTGAAAATTGAGCCGCTCGTTTACCAGACGGTCTTCCCCGAGACGCCGTGGAAACCGGAAATCCTGGGGAGTTTCTACTTCAGCCCCAGGGATAAGACTGGTGTGCTGTTTGTGTCGAACCTGTACACCCCCTATGCCCGCGAATGTCGCGTCAGCCTCGACCTGGCGAAGCTGGGTCTCCCCGCCGACACGCGAATCGTGTTGCCGCTGGAAGGCGGCCGGCGCATGCGCCATGCAAACGGAACCTTTGATCTGCGTCTGACCGGCAACGAGTTCGAGATGCTGATCTTCGGCGCAAGCGATTGGGGCGGCAAACTCAAACCGTGGCTCGGCGAAGCGCCGCTGCCGCCGGAGGGAAAATGAACACCCGTCCCATTCATCAGGTCCTTGAACGCCGCGCGAGCAAAGCATCCGCCTTCACCTTGATCGAGTTGCTGGTCGTCGTGGCCATTATTTCCATCCTGGCGTCCTTGCTGACGCCCGCTCTGAAAAATGCGCGTGAAAAAGCCCGGCAAATCGAGTGCATGAACAACCTCAAACAGATTGCCACCGCCATCCTGATCTATGCGGATGACTCGGAGGGTTGGGCGCCGGTGCAGAAACCCAGCACGTGGGAAATCTGGACGTATCAGCTCTGTCATGGCGGTTATCTCAAGGACCGCCGGGTCTTTATCTGCGCCAAGGCCAACCGGTTCAGCACGGTGAACGACTTTTTCTTGGCGGACATCAACACGCCCAATTGGCGTTGGGATTCGCCAACCTACGGCATGAACCGGTCCTTCGGCGACAGCACCCTGGGGCCTCAATACCATTTCACCCGCTTTTCCGACACGGTGAACCCGCCCAACAAGGTGTTGCTCGCGGATTCGGTGTATGGCTTTCTCAGCGCGGGCGAGCCGCCGGCGCCGGCAAGCGGCGTCACCTTCCTTTTTTTCCCGAACGCAACTCCGCTTTACCGGATTCATGATCGCCATACGGGCGGCGCCAATGTCGCCTGGGCGGACGGCCATGCCAGTTGGACCCAGGCGGCGTGTCCAACCCTCCAAAAGAACGGGGGCGACCTCTATGCCCCGTATTTTGATCCACTTTGGTGATCAGCGTTCCCAACCATGAAATTGTTCAACAAATACCTGATCGTCCGCTCCACACAAACGGAGAACTGCCATGGCGCGTTTGCCCGGGAGATTCTGTGCGCCGAGGGATTGATGAGTTTCGCGACCGTGGATGTGGACCGTGAATGGCGTCAACAAGCTCTGCGTCGTCCTATCGCCGTATTACATCTCGGCGTCCCCCATTGCCAGCGCGCTTTAGGCTGCTGAGGCGATCCGACGCCGAGACGAAATTCGCTCCGGCCGCGCGCAGCCCATTCCCGGTGAGCAGGTGATTGCCGAAATTCGCCGCATGGTTGGAAGATGAAGTATGCGTTTCACCCGGAAGCACGTCTCGAATACCGCGAGGCAGCGGCATTTTATGAGGCGCGCCAGCCTGGACTTGGAGCGGCATTCACCCGC
>JACQHZ010000012.1 GCA_016198745.1 Verrucomicrobiota bacterium | reverse complement strand
CCGCAGACGGTGCGCCCGTCGGTCGCCCCCTACCCAAAGCAACACGGCGCACCCAATCCCCAGGCAATAATTAGAATTCCTGCGTCGGGGCCGCTCAGCGCCTGCTGGCGGCGGACCGCCCAGTTGACCGCGCCGGCATACGCGCGGTGGATTTCGTTTGACAAACAACCTATCTAACCATATAGGTATGGTTAGATAGGCTATGACAAACCATTCGACAGTTTTGCGGAAAACGGACCAGGGCGCGGCGGGCGGCTGCCGGCCGGAAGAACCCCTTTACCTCCGGGTGGTCAATTGCGTGGAGGATCGTTTCCGGCGGGGGGACTTCGGGCATAACGGGCGGCTGTACTCGATTGCCGAACTCAAACGGATTTTCGGGGTCAGCGCCATGACGGCGGTGCGGGCGATGGGGGAATTGAAACAGCGCGGGGTGATCCGAAGCATCAAGGGCAAGGGGAGTTTTTTTTGTCGGACGCCGCGCCCGGAGATTCGACGGTCAACCTCAATGCGGATGCGCAAGGTGACGGTTCTATCGACCAGCCCGGATTTTTTCCGCAGCGGATTTCAGATGGAAATCTGCCAGGGGATCGAAGAGGAAGCGGTAAAACGGCAGCTTCGGTTGCGCACGGAGTATCTGCCGGAAGACAATCTGCCTGGAGTAGGGACCGCCTCCTTGACGATGGAACCGGATGAAGGGTTGGTGATGATCGGGGCCAATTTCAACCGGACGATGGTGGATTTACTCTGGCAGATGATGGGACGCGCGGCGCTGGTGGACGCGATCATTTCCTCCGCCACGTGCGTGGCCACCGACAATCTGGACGGCATGCGGCAACTGATTGATCATCTCCGCAAACTGGGACATCGCCGGGTGATTCTGGGATTCGCCCATCCCCAGTCGCCCAATCCGACCAACGAAAATGAGCGGTCTGCCGCCTTTGGTTTTCTCGTTCGGGACCGGGGTCTGGACGGCCTGATGCTGCGGGCTGAGGACCATCGTTCCATCCTGGAGCGCATCCAGGCAAGGAATGGGGCGACGGCCGTGCTTTTCACGCAGGATGATCCCGCGTTGGAATTCATGGTGAAGGCCCGCCACGCCGGCCTGCGGGTGCCGGAGGATGTCAGCGTGACGGGTTTTGACGGTTTTTCCGCGCAGGCGAAGGCTTCCCAGTTGACCACGTTGGAGATCAACCGGCGGGAGATGGGCCGGCTGGCCGTGCGGGCCATCGCCGATCAGGCCAGGGTCATGGGCGCGGTGACCCCTTGGCGCCGCGTGCCCGGTTGCCTGCGGAAAGGAGCCAGCGCCGCGCCGCCCAAACGCAAAAACGGCTGAACAAGAGAAGACCCTCATGAAACCAATCCTTGCGCTGGTTCTCCTGGCTGGTAGCGGTTGTGCATTGCGGGGAGAGGAGTTTGTGCTCGCGCGGGATTCTTGTCTCAAGATTACCGTCCGCGGCGAGGTTGGCAATGCGCGCGAGTGTTTGGAGCGGCTGCTGGCCAAGTACCTGCTGTTAAGGTTGGGGAAGCAGGAGTTGGGTGGGCCGGGGGATGTGATCGAGTTTGTGTTGGAGGCCAAAGCCGAGGATTGGTTCCGGGCGCCCAAGGCCGAGATGAAGGATGTCGCCGATGCCGACGCCTTCGAGGTGAAAATCACCGCCCAGCCGGCAAAACAGGTGCGGATCACCGGGACCACGGCGCTCGCGACCGGGTTCGGCCTCATGCATTTTCTGGAAAAACACCTGGGGATTTTCTGGGCGTTTCCCGGCGAGTTGGGGCTGTGCTTGCCGGAAAAGCGCGAGATCACCCTCCGCGAAGGCCGTGAACGCGTGGCGCCGGAATTTGCCAGCCGCCTGGCCACAGGACTGGTCTTTCCCGACCCGTCCAGCGCCATCCCCTCCAGCGGGATTGTTCATCAGGAACGAATGTTCTTCGGCGCCTTCGATTTTTTCAAGAACCTGCGTCTTCATGGCCTGGCCAGCCCGTCACACAACATGATCAATGTTTTCCCGGTTGAACTGAAGAAAACGCTGCCGGAAATCTTCCCCGTCAAGGATGGCAACAGATGGTTTCCGCCGGATGACCCGAAGGCCAACTATCATCAAGCCTGGCATCCCTGTTATACGAATCCGAAGACGGTTGAGATCGCGATTGAAAAAGCAAAAGGGTTTTTCCAGAAGAACGGATACTGTTTTTCACTTGGCATCAACGATGGGAAACGCGTGCAGTGCGAGTGCGAAGCGTGCAAGAAGGCCGGTTGGCCGCAGTCCTATTACCAGTTTGTAACCAAAGTGTCCGAGGCGGTGAAAGAATTCTATCCGCCGCAGCTCGTAGGCGTGCTCGCCTACGGCGACGTGCGGTTTCCTCCCAAGGACCTGCGGCTGCCGCCCAATGTGCTGGTGATCAACGCCACGGGCAAGCTGGAGGATTGGCGGCAACATGCGCAGTTGCTGGGCACCTACGAGTACTTCTACGGCCAGGGGATGTGGGTGCCCAACATCCCGCTGGCCGCCATGCGGAGCAATGCGCAATTTTACCGAAAGAACCGCATCCGGTTCTACCGGGGGGAATGGCACCCGCTCTGGGCTTATGACGCTCCGAAGATCCACATCCGTGCCCGTCAACTCTGGCAACCTGATCTGGATGTCGATGCGGAATTGCGGCGGTGGTGCAATGCGGCCTTTGGCCCGGCCGGTCCCGCCATGGTGAAGTTTTATCAGCTCTGGGCCAGAAAGCGGGATGGGGATGTGGTGGCGGATGGATTCACGCCCGTGGCGCCGATGGGCTGGCCCAACGATCTGTGGCGAAACCCGGCGCGACAGTTCAGCGAATGCGCGCAGGAGGAAATGAACCGTCTGCGCCAATGTCTGGAAAAGGCGCGGACGAAAGTTGGAAACGACGGGAAGGCGGGCCTGTCTGCCGTGCTGGACACGGCACAGGCAGGCCTGCCTGCGCCGTCGCGGCAGGCAGGCAAACGCCTCGAAATGGTGGAAACTTTCTTCAACGACACCGCCATGCTTTTCGACATGTACACGCTGGCCAACCGGTTGTTCGATGCCGGCCCGCCGGTGGAGGATGTCACGGCCATCCAGCAGGCCATGGAACTTCGCGAAAAACGCCTGGCCGGCTTGCGGAAGATGAAGGAGCATCCGGAATGGTTCCTCGGCACCGGGACTTCGCTTGACGAGGACCTGCAGCCGTCCTGGGAGGAGCGCGGAATGATGGTCCTGCCGCGCCAATTGGGAAACGCCGTCAAGACCTGCGTCATGCGCCTGGCCGAGAAGGGCATCGCGGCCAAAAAGATACCGGCATCGCTCCAGAAATATCTGAATATCCAGAACCCGCGGAATGTCACGCTCCACACGCGCCCGACTCATCCCTGGTACGGGGAATGGGGCTATGTCCCGCTGGAGACGACCAAGGAGACGGAAGGGATTTCCTTCCGCACAGTGGGGAAGACGGATAGCCGGGTGGTGGATCATGAAACCCTGGCCGGTCGTCGAAAAGTCTATTGGCTGGCCGGCTTTGCGCTGGAAAAAATCGGCGCCACGCCATCGGTCTATCAGCTCGATCTGAATGTGAAGGGGAAAAATGGGCGGTTGGTCGTTTCCCTCAACAAGGGGATGAATAACACGGGGATTGGGGAGGCCGGTCTTGTGGCAAAATTTGACGGGAAAGGCGGAACCTTCAATAAAACTGTGGCCATTGAACCGCTGGCCTTCGACCCGAAGACGTTGAAGGACTTGAAGGAACCCCCCGAACCCGGCACCCAGTGGCTGCTCAACGTGTACCTCACGTGGGAACCGTTCGACGACGATTCTCCGCTTGAGGGAACGTGTGCCGCCACGCGGTACGATCTGGATGAGTAAACAACCCATGAAGGGAGGCCGCCATGAAAACGGAAAAAAATAAGAAGCAACTGGCGAATCACGTGCCGGCTAGTGGGACAGGGACCGGTTCGACCGCGGTTTCCAAGAAACGCACCGCATTCACGCTCATTGAGTTGTTGTTGGTCGTGGCCATCATCAGCCTTCTGGCCGCGCTACTCCTGCCCGCGCTGAAGGCCGCAAAGGAAAGCGCGCACTCGGCAAAGTGCGTCAGCAATCTCAGGCAGATCGGGCTGGGCATCAACCTCTACGCGGACGAGAATGACGGCCTCTTGCCACGCCATGTTGGTGCTGGGCTTGGGCAAATATGGCACCAGCGGTTGTCACCTTATGTGAATGCGCCGGTGACCAACATATACACTGATCTCACGACGACTGTTTTCACCTGTCCCTCCCACAAGGAAAAGCAAGTCAATGGGGCCTATGGTCTCCGGTTGAGCTACGGCATGGTCTATGCCTACCTCGACGATAAGTATCGACTTGGTTTTTATGATGGAACCGCGGACTACAAAGTCCGCCTGGCTGATTTCCGCCGTCCCGCCGAAGCCGCGCTATTGGGTGAGAACAACAACTATTACCGGTTTCTGTATCACATCGATACGATTTTATACCGCCAATTTCGGCACAAGAACGGCATGAACTTTTTGTTTGCCGACGGGCATTCCCGGTACATGAGCAAGGGGGAAATCGATCGGAAGTACTTATCAGGAAGCGATCCGTTGCTCTATGGCTTAACCCCATGAAAACACCGTTCCGCGCCATTCTCCTTTCATGAGATAATTAAACAAGGAGACTTTCGGATGAAAAGATGGCTGGTTGCTTTGCTGATGATCTGTTGGCTGGTCGGGTTTTTGAACGCCGATGTTCTCGTTGACCAGAACAGCAACATTCAGATCGAACGCCTGGGCCCGGCGGCCGTGGAATTGGAGTTGGGCGCCGAACTTTTGCAAAAGTACCTGCCACGGGTGCTGGGCCGACAAGGCTTGGAGGGAACCGGAGCGGCAGTGAAGTTCGAGCTGGAAGCCAGGGCGGCGGCTGTCAGCCAGCTCTCGGCATCGGCGGTCAAGGATCTCGGTGAGATCGACGGCTTTGCCATCACCATCCAATCCCAACCCCACGCCGCCATCCATATTCGCGGATTGACCGTCGTGGGCGTCTGCATGGGGATCATCGATTTCCTGGAAAAACAGGCCGGCATCACCTGGCTGTTTCCCGGTGAATTGGGCGTGGTGATCCCGCCCGCGAACCGACTGGTTCTGCGCGAAGGCGAGGTGACCAGCAAGCCGGCGGTGATCAGCCGCGTCTATTCGGGCATCCAGGGGACGGTGAACCTCAAGTTTAGACAAAAATACGCGACGGAAGGAAAACCCCTGCATGGGGAAAAGTATTTTTTTGAAATGGACGACGTGATGAAGAGCTATCGGCTGCATCCCCTGCTGACTTGTTCCCACAACATGATCAACATTTTTCCGGTTAAGGAGACGAAGGAAAAATATCCCGACCTGTTCCCGATGAAACCGGATGGCACGCGGCATGTTCCGCCCGAACCGGTCCCGGGGGTAAAACCCGGCGGTCCGAGCCAGTGCTGGCACCCCTGCTACACGAACCCCAAGGCAGCCGAAATCGCCATTGACAAGGCCAAAGCGCAATTTTCGAAAGGCGCGCTGATCTTCTCCCTGGGCATCAATGACGGCCGGCGCGTCCAGTGTCAGTGCGAAGAATGCAGGAAGGTCGGCTGGCCGGAATCCTATTACCAATTTGTGGCCAAAGTGGCCGAGGCCGTGAAGGATCAGTACCCGCCGCGGCTGATCGGGGTGCTCATCTACGGGGATGTCCGACAGCCGACGAAACCCTTGAAACTGCCCGAAAATGTCTATGCGCACGTGGCCACCGGCAAATTCTCGGAATGGGCGCCGCGGGCGTGGCACATCGGACGGTACAACTATTTCTACGGAGCGGGATTCTGGATCCCGAGTTTCCCGCTCAAGGCCATGCAATTGGAGGCGAAACGGGCGAAGGAATATGGCATCAAGGGCTTCAGCGCCGAAGTCTATCCGGTGTGGGCTTTCGACGCGCCGAAGCTCTACATCCACAGCCGCCAGCTATGGAATCCGGGCGCGGATGTGAACGCGCTGCTGGAACGATATTGCGCTGCGGCCTTTGGCAAGGGCGGCCCGGCCATGGCGCGGTTTTATCGACAGTGGACCAAACGGTGGGATTACCTGGCGGATGGCGCCGGTCCGGAAATGCCTTGCCTGGTCGATTTGGGTGTCTGGCGCAATTCACAGAGTCAGTTCATGCTGGCCCAAGCGAAAGATTTCGCGGTGTCGGAAGCCTGTATCGAGGAGGCCCGGAAACTGGTGACAACGGGCCCGGAGACCAAACGCCTCGAAATGGTGGAAACACATTTTGCCTACGCGAAACTGCTCTTTGAATTCACCGATATCACCCAGTCAGTCTTCTCGGAAGGGGGGCAACCGGATCCGGTCAAGGTACTGACAACCCTGAACGAAAAGGCGGCCAAGGCCGCCCAGGTTGAGAGGGCCATCCAATCGCACGAGGAATGGCGGCTCTGCACCAAGGAGCCTGAGCGTACCGCAGGCTGGACCATCGAAAACGAAATCCGCAGCGCCGGCCTCACCGTGTTGTTCCGCCTGCGGGAAGGAAGCCAATGGACGGAAAAAGATCGCGCAGCCTTGCCGCCAAGCCTCAAACCCTACGGCGCGGAAATCCTGCAGACCCGGCCGGTGACTCTCACCCCGCGCAAGGATGGCACCTGGTATGCAACCGCGCACAATCACCTGCCGATGGAAACGACCAAAACCGAGAACGGTTTCCAGTGCAAAACCATTGCCGAAAAGGCGGGTCCGGATGCGGAGGAGGAAGATGTCATCAAAAAGCAGTGGGCATTTGCCGTCGGTGCTTATCAAAAACAGGGTGACGGCCGAATCCTGCTGGATTTCGCCGTCGAGGCCAGGGGACGCAACGGGGTGCTGGGAATCGGGATCGACAATCCGTGGGTCTCCATCGAAAGTGATGGTCTGCCGGTGAACATCTCTCTGGTGTTCGACAGCCATGGCGGCGCCCAAAAACGCCGGCTGGTGGCGGAACCGGTCTCGCCCGGTTCGACCACCTGGAAAACCGGTTCAATCATTCGCTGCACGGTTCTCTGGACCCCGCGCCCCGGCGACAGCGCTTGCGAAGCGGTCATTTCCGCCGGCAGCATGCAGCTTGAACCAGAGGGAGCCCCTAATTGAATCCCCCCAATTTAGCGAAGCGACGCCTCAAACCGATTAGAACTCGGAGGGCGATGCTCGGTCATCGCCACAGGGTCGAGGGGGCGAATTTCAGATTGAAAGGAAGAAAGGGCGACGACGGAGCGTCGCCCTCCATCGGACAATCGCGGAAAACTTGACAGCCCGCCGTGGCGGGATCCGGTTTTTGGTTTTGAAAACGCTTAAGGAGCAACGATCATGTGGTACGATGAATTCACCAAACTGACCCCCGTTCCCCAACGCTGGGAAAAACTCCCCGCCCGCTACGCTTTCCGCCCGACCATCGCGGTCTGTTTGCGCGAGGTGAATCCCGCTCGTGAAAAGTTTCTTTGGGACTTGTTGAAATCTGATTTGGAGCGCCTGCTGAAACGTTCCGTCCGGCAAGTCCGGGAATCGGCCCGAGCGGATATCACGCTGATTCAAAAAAACTCCGAGGCAACCGCTGGCGCCGTCCTCCCGGTGGAAGGATATGCATTGACTGTCAATGAAAAGGGGGCCGTCATCTGGTCGGAAACCGACCAGGGCCTTTCCCACGCCGTCCAGACGCTTCTGCAACTGGCGGCCATGGGACACCAGGAGGCGGTGCTGCGCCACGGGCACATCCTGGACTGGCCGCATTACCGCCAGCGTTGGCTCATGGCGGACATGGGGCGGGCGCCGTTCAGTTTGAATTATCTGAAACGGCTGGTGCGCATTGCCGCTCGCCTGAAATACAACGGCCTCCAGCTTCACACCAACGACAACGAACTCAATGCGGTGCGCTACGAAGGAACCGAACTGGGGAAGGAGAACCCCTTCGCCCTCACGCTCGTCCAGTACGCCGAACTGATCCGTTATGCGCGCGATTACCAGGTCGAGATCATCCCCGAGGTGGAATCCTGGGGACACGCGGGGAGCATCCTCCTCCACTACCCGCACCTGTACGGCGCCACGCGTTTGCATGGCCGGGGCCACAGTTTCGGGATCGGCCCCGCCACATTTGAATTGCTCGGCAAACTCTACGACCAGTGGTTCGATATCCTGCCGGCTGGTTCTTGGTTTCATGTGGGTATGGATGAAGCCAATTGGCGGCTTTTGCCGGACGCTGATCCGTCGGTTTACACGAAAGCGAATCTGGTCCGGATCGTTTACGAGCTTTTCCAGGACCGCGCCAAGGCGCACGGCAAACACTTCCGGATAATTATGTGGCAGGATTGGAAGTATCCAAAATCCATAATTCCGGATGACCTGCGGAACCTGATCGTGGCCGTGCCCTGGCATTATCATTCAGTGGAAAAGATCAAGGAACAACTTCAGCGGTTGTCCGTGCGCGAAGCAAAGGCATTTAACCGTGATGGCAAGGTGCGCCTGCCCTTCATGAGCGGCGGCGGCGTCTCCGGCATCCACGAACTCGGGGCGCTGACCGCCACCCTCGAATGGGCAGTCCGGGCGCGGGATTTTCCGAACTGCCTGGGTTTGTATGTGCTGCTCTGGGGCACCAATGACCTCCTGCGCTGCCTGATCAGCATTTACCATGGCGCCGATTGTGCTTGGAATCCGTTGCAAGCCAAAGACTGGTTGCCGACGGATGTCATCCCGGAGGATGCCTGGGGTAATCTGGCCGGTCAGATGAAAATCTGGCAGGCCCTGTTTCCCGACGTCGACCCCGATGCCATGCGTCAGGAGGCCGGCGAAGAGGTGCTGATGGGCATCTATCGTTGGGGCGGCAAATTCGGTCAGCCGGTTGCGCCGCTCTGGATGCCCGCTCAGCCGTTCCTCGGCGACGCCGAGGATTCCGCACCGGCCGTCGTTCCTGCACCGGCTTCTGTCAAATCGGCCAAGCGCAGCGAAAGCCCATTCGGCGCAGACGAATGAACCCGTAAACCACTCTATTCATATCAAAAAAAGAAACCATGAAAAACATTCGCCATCGAATCCGTAAATGGTCCATTGCCTGCGGTTGTGCCGTTGGCATGGCGATCGCGATGACGGCTGAGTCCGCCGACGACTGGGTGGTGGCATGGAAGGGCGTCGAAAAAGCAAGCTACGAAACTTTCACCGCTCCGTATGCCGCCAAGGAGTTGGCCGGATACATGGGCAAGGTGCTCGGTCGGGATGTGACGGTGGTTCCATGGAGGGATGTCGCCGGGGGCAACGTAATCCTGGTGACCGAGGCCAAAGAGGCGTCCGAGGAAATCTGCAACCGGCTGGAGAACAAGGCCAAGGATGCGTTTGTGATCGAGTATCCGTACCAGGTGGACGGCAAGACCGTCTGCCTGCTGGCGTCCCACGACAGTTACGGATACGATTTCGCCGTCTATCATTTTCTGACGAAATTCATGGATGTTCACTGGGTGGGTCCCGGCGAACTGGGGGAAGTGATCCCCAAGAAACCGGATTGGAAAATGCCGGCGTCAATCAGCGTGCTGGAAAATCCGCACTACGAGCATCGTTTCTGGAACATCGGCTCGTTCAGCACCCGGCCGTGGTTCGGACGCAGCATGCGAATGAGCTGGCATCATGCCTTGGGCACGGTCTTCGACCCCAACAAGTACGCCAAGTCGGACCCAGAGGTCTATCCCCTGCTCGCCGACGGAAAACGTTACATCCCGGAAATTGGCGGGGCCGCGGGTGCTTCTCACTCCGCCGGTTGGCAGCCCTGCACCACCAACCCGCGTTCGATTGAAATCGCCACGCAGCATGTTCTGGAGGACCTGGAAAAGAATCCCGAGCGGGCCAGCGCGAGCCTTTCATTGAACGATGGCGCCGGCAACTTCTGCTTGTGCAAAAACTGCCGGGCGCTGGATATGCCGGATGCCTTCACTCCCGGCCGGCGGGAAGACCTGTCCGACCGCTACTTCACCTTCTACAACACGGTGATGGAGAATGTGCTCAAGAAGAACCCGAATGCCTACATTGCGGTCATCCAGTACGGTTCGGCGTATAACCCGCCGCGACGGATCAAGGTGCATCCGCGCGTGCTCGTTTTCCAAGTGGTTCCCGACATGGAAGGACTTTGCCGCTGGGCGCCGGCCGGCGGGGGCCTCGGTTTCCACGAATGGCTCTATGATGGCGGCTACTTGCAGATCCGCCCTGATATGCGCTTGATCGCGGAACTGGTGCGGGTCGGTTATGTGATGGGCGGGCGCGGCTTCTATTCGGAAGTGATCCCGCACTGGGTGTCAACGGGTCCGCGCTTCTACGTGCTCGCGCATGTCCTGTGGAACACGGAGGCGGATGTGGACCGCCTTTACGACGAGTATTTTCGCCTGGCCTATGGCAAGGAGGCCGGCCCGCTGGTCCGGACCTATTTCCGGCGGTGGGATGAAATCTTCAACCGTCAGCCGAAAAAGTTGCAGTACCAACCCATTGCCACCTGGCGACGAACCAAACAATTCAAGGAATTTCGCCGTGACGATTTCCAATTCATGGACGCCACGTTGGCGAAGGCGCAGGCGGCTCCGATGACGGATTTGGAGAAGAAACGATTCGCCTTTCTCATGACCTACCACCAGTGGCTCCGTCTGAATGCCGAGCAATACCTGCTCTCGCGCGAACTGGCCGATCCCGAGTGGCGCAAGTCCCGGTCGTGGACCGACTTGACGGCGGTGATCGAGTCCAGCCTGTCGTTGAACGACGACTTCAACCGGATCTGGCAGGAACAGATTGCCAAGGATGAAACGGGATGGTTGCTGGACAAGAATATGCGGATTGGAAAAAACACTCCCCAATCCGTGTGGGATGATTTCTACAACCAGCTCCGGATGCTGGTCGCCAGCGCGCATGAGACCGCCGTTGACACGGCCTTGAACGACATCACGCAACGCGCGACCACGAAGGGATGTAAAGATACGGCGGTTGCTTTTTGGACAAAAGAAATGACGGCCCACCCCAAGCTGGCCGCTTTCATCGGTCCCCAGCTCAATGAGTTGAAGGGCGTGAAAAATCCGAACTTGGTTGAGAACGGGGATTTTGAAAAGGGGACGGACGGCGAACCCTACCCGAAGGTGTCCGGTTGGATTCCCTATCAGGAATACGGCATGATGAAAGGGACCCGGAACAACTACGCCTGGATCGGCGGCCGCACCGGCGGCCAT
>JACQHZ010000250.1 GCA_016198745.1 Verrucomicrobiota bacterium | reverse complement strand
CTGGACTCCGCTGATGCTCGCGACCATTGTCAACGGGGAGGAAATCGCAAAAATCCTGATCGCACATGGAGCGGATGTGACCATGACAAACCGCATTCGCTGGACGGCATTGGATTTTGCAACGCAACGACATTACACGAACCTGGTGGAAATTCTCCGCCAAGCCATGGATAAGAAATAAACGACAAGGACGGGAGGACGGTCACGATCTAATCACCGCATCACGGCTTTCGCTTGAACTTGGCCCGCAGCTCCTCGACGCGCTTTTCAACAATGTCAACAATCTCCTTCCCAACCGGTTCTGATTGCAATTTACCAGGTCTTATTCCAATACAACATTTCAAGCCCGCAAGCACTTCATCAAGGGAAAAATCCCTGGTACCTTCCATTCCGATAGACTCAATGTAGAAGGCAAGCCCCATCCGAATGGCCGCCGGGCCATGGATGGCCTTCATCCCAGCGGCTGGCTCCTCATTGGGAAGCCAAGACTTGCGATCTTCCTCTGTCCACTCAACACGGGTGATGTCGTGTTCGTAACGCATCCGGACCAGCACATCACGCTGCCCGGCTTCCCTCACTTTGACTTTCTCGATTTCAGCCAGATGGGGATACTTGTCTTTGATTTGTAACAAATCCTTGAGAACATTCTCACCGCATTCTTTACAAGCTGCAATGATCTCTTTCGGGATGGCGGTGTCTTTCGGTGGGGCGTTTGTTTGCGCAGGAAGCCGGCTGCAAACTGCTAAAAACAACAAACCGTGATAAACCATCATTAGCGTTCGGTTCATGATCGTCGCCTCTCATTCATTTTCAGGCGGGTTTTGCGGTGGCTCTGGATTCACAAATACACCGCCCGGATACGGCACCATGGTGGGTTGGTCATTGTGCCAGTATTGATGCGGGTCATCCCCGGGTTTCTGCGAATTTCCTGCCGCCTTGAGCAAGCCCTGTAAGCCTTGTTTGTTGAAGCGCCAAGGAACCAAAATGACGTGACTTTGGCAAGCAAACGCGACGGGTTCATCAAGCGCCGTCCTTTCGTTTCTCGTTCGGAATCCAGACCGCCTGCGCCAGGCTCAGACGCGGCAAGCGAAGTTCCAGCCAGCGATTCTCGGCTTTCACCGCCGGCGGCGCATGCGTCAGCGCATCCATCGCCGCCGGCTCCGCCGTCTTGCCGTCGGCTTGCCGCAAAGTGAGCCAGGAAGGTTTGCGGACCTCCACGGTGACATTGGTTTTCTCGACGACCTTGAACCCCGAATACTGGTCTTCGGTTTCGATGAATCGCGCGATGATTGGCGACATAGATTTCAAGGAGCGGATAGCGCGCGGAGTCCAAACCCGGCCGCCATTGCGCTTCCGCGACAAGGCCGGTGCTTGTTGCCGGCGCAGCATTGGTCACGGTCACGGCTGGCGCCGTGTTGGTTTGCTGGCTCCAGGCCATCAGACTGTGGCAGGCAAGCAGCCACGCCACGGAACGGGCGATCTGCCGAGGGTTGCTCCGGCCAAAGACGCGAGATGCGGCGACATTTCTCATCCTTTCAACCCTCCTGCGTGCAGCCCCGGCCAAACGGTTGCGCGCGCTGCCTTTCGCTTGGCCGCCAGCATCCGGTCCGTCTCATCAAGAAGCCGCAGCATGGCTTCCCGGATTTTCAGATGCTCGCCTTCGTTCTCGATTTCCTCGAACCTCGCCATAAGATGGCGCGCTTGGTTGAGGCATCGGCGCAAGAGTTCGTAGGCCGATGGCTGCTGGTTCCTTTTACCGATGAACCCGGCATAAGCCTTCGCCAAATTCATTTTCCCGTCCATCACCCGCTGAATCCACGGTTTGCTCCGGCCTTCTCTGGCTTCCCAAAGCGATCCGGCCTGCCAAAGATAGTGGGTGCTGATGGCAAAACGATGGGCCACATGGGCAAGGGTTGGCGCCGGTTCCGACCTGAAATTATTTCGCATCGGGGCTCGCCCTCGGCACAGGTTCGCCTTCCGCCGTTGCTCGCGACCGGCGAAAACCTCCCCATACTGAGCCGCGATCAGCAGAGCACGCTGGCTTTTGTTGTACTGCGATCCGTTCAGATTGGCTTCCGCCAGAATCGCATCGGTCTCATCGCTGTTCACGCGCAAGCAAGAAACACGCGGCCAACCCAGTGCCTGAACCGCTCGAAACCGGTCGCGTCCATGGATTAACCGGTCTTTTTCATCCACGACCAACCTTTGCAGCAAGCCGTGCTCATGGATGGACTGCTTGAGAGCGCGGAACGCAACGCTATCCTCCGAACGGATCGGCAAGAGACGGGCGCGCGGGTGCAGCGTCAGACTCCCGACATCCAGGGAGACCAGCCGCTCATTGCGTCGTTGGCTGCGTGCGGGGGGGGGGGACATCTCGTGTTTCTCGATTTCGGGAAGAATGGACCTCAACTGAATCGACCGGCCTCAGTTGGTTGGACTGTTTCTGGTGCAGGAAACCACTCATGCATGTTGATATAACACATCCGCCGGCGGATACAAGCTTTCTTTTTGGTTTTGAGCAACTGTCCTGAAAGGACAAAAGGACACCGTGCATCTGTTGCTCCGAAAGGGCGCCGAACTGAATGCCCGGCACATCAACGGTGGACGCCGTTGATGCTGGCGGCCCTGGCGGTCGCGTCCAAACCGTCAGAGTTTGACGCATGAACGGGATTGGTGTCTGATGCGGTTCATGTTGAAGTGCGATTTCCACCTGCACAGTCTCGAAGACCCCTACGACGTCCTTCAATATAACACCCAGGAACTGATCGACCACGCCGCTCGTCTTCAATATCAAGCGATTGCCTTCACATTCCATCGCAAACTCCACTGCCCGCCGTCCCTGCAGGCATACGCTGCCGCGCGGGGAATCCTGCTGATTCCGGGCATTGAATTTTTTGTTGAGCATCACGAAGTCCTCCTCCTGGGCGTTTGTCCTGAAGACCTGGAGCATCTCGAGACGTTCGATGACCTGATCGCCCTGAAAAAAAGGCGCGGGACCGACATCCTCATCGTTGCGCCTCATCCTTTCTACGGCCTGGGAAAATGTCTGGGCGACCGCCTGGAGGAATTTCCGGAGGCCTTTGACGCCGTTGAATTTTGTCACTTCTACACGCGCTGGTGGAACCCGAACCATCGTGCGGAATCGGTTGCGCGACGGATCGGCAAGCCGATGATCGCCTTCTCCGACACCCACCAGTTGAAGTGGATGAAACATCATTACTGCCTGGTGGACGCAAAAGCCGATCGGTCCGACATCTTCGCAGCGGTCCGGGCCGGGCGTTTTCAAAACATCACGCGCCCGCTCAGCACGATGGAGATCTTCCAGAAGACCTTCTGGCATCTTTGCGTGCATGATCTCCGCAAGGCCGCTGTGAGGTGGAGACTGATTTCCCATCCCGCAATCCGCCGGTCGTCGTCAGACGGCTGGAAGCCGGGTCCCTGACCTGCATTACTCATTCGCAGCGGGGAATGAGAAAGGTCATCCTTTCGCGCAGATTCTTACCAGGGCGTTTTTGAGAACATCGCACTTAGGGCTGCCGCTTGAAAACATCTGCTCGTTGCATTCGAGAAGCGTCTCCAACGCCTGCTGCAACTCCGCCCGCGTGTAGCGCGCCGCGCCGGACGATGCCTTCCAGATCACATAAGGATGTCCCGCCAGCGGGTTGAGCTTTTTGTCCTGAGGCAGGCTCCCGGAAACCCATTCGGGCAACTCCTTCATCTGGGAGGCGAACGAGTTGTAATCGCCGCCCAACCTCAAGACCTTTTTCTCAACCAGAACGCCCAGGAGAAACAGGAGACGGATTCGTGGGATGACGTAGAAAAGCAGCGCTTCCGGCTTCTCGCCCATAAAAACCAACTTGTCGAAAACGGCAAGGACCTTGCCGAGGTTGCGTTCGCCCACTGCATCCGGCAACTCCCAAACCACTCCTCCGGGGCGCGCGCTCCCGACCTCGCGCACATCCTCCTCCCGGATCGCCTCAGTCTCGCCGACATAGGCCGCCAGCTTTTCCAGTTCGGAAAGAATCGTCCGGCTGTCGGCATCCGACATCTCCACCAGAAGCAATGCCGCATCCTCCTCCAATCGTTTGCCGAGTTTCGACGCCGTCGCATGCGCGAAAGCGAGCGCCCGCGCTTCCGTTTCTTTGGGCTTGTAGGGATCGCTTTTGAAAACAACCACGCGCCCCAGGGCGTCGAAAGTCTTGACGATCGCCTTTCGTCCATCCACATCCGCCGCGGTGATCACCAACGACACGCCAGATGGAAGTCCCTTCTTGAGAAGCTCGTTGAGATGCAAAAGAAACTCGGAAACGGCCTTTGACATGGCAGTCTGGTCGGTCCCCAACAGATTGGTGTCGCGCCACCAAACCACTCTTTCAGTCGCAAAAAAAGACCCGCTTTGCAGCGATTCGAACAGTTTGGCGAACACAGCCGTCGCCTCATCCCCATTGCAGGCCGGTCCTTCCACCGTCTCCAGGCCGAACTCGGCGGCGCCCTTCGGAAGAAGGGACTCGATGATCCTTCTTGCCTCCTGAGTCACCAGGTAATCGTCATCGCCATGAATCAAAAACAACGCCTGCGCCCGCGCTGTTGTTTTTGGAGTTTCACCATCCTCCGGCGACATTTTTTTCTTGCGTGGAACAGCCATCCTTCTCCTTGTAAACGTTCGGACCATTCGCGCCAATAGAAAAACCGGCATGGTTCAGCGGTTCCATGTTCACGGTTCAACGGTTGG